>NZ_QWKP01000179.1 GCF_003470205.1 Cellulomonas rhizosphaerae | reverse complement strand
GGGGGCGGCGCGGCGGCGCGCGGCAGGCGCGCGAAGGCGGCGTCGGGCCGGGGGCGCCCGCGGTCAGCGGGTGGCGGCGCTCCAGGCGATGCCGTCGAGGATGTCGTGCTCCGAGGTGACGACCGACTCCAGCCGGCCGCCGGCCGCGGCGACGTCGGCCCGGACGCGGGCCACGACCTCGCGCCAGACGAGCGCTCCCGCGCCGATCACGTCGATGCGGCCCGGGTGCATGAAGCCAAGGGAGGCGCGCTCCTCGCGCGTGCGGGCCAGCAGGTCGTCGCACGCGGCGAGCGTCGCGTCGACGCTGAGCACCACGCCGTCGATCGCCTTCGGGTCGTACGCGGGCAGGCCCAGGGCGTGGGCGGTCACGGTCGTGACGGAGCCGGCGAGCCCGACGAGCGTGACCGCCTGACCGAACGGGACGACCGCCGCTGCCTCGTCGAGGGCCGCCCTCACGTCGGCGACGGACGCGGCGATCTCGTCGGCCGACGGCGGGTCGCTGCGCAGGTGGCGCTCGGTGAGCCGGACGCAGCCGACGTCCATCGAGTAGGCCGCGACCGGCGCGTCGGTGCCGAGCACGACCTCCGTCGAGCCGCCGCCCAGGTCGACCACGAGGAACGGGCCAGGGTGCGCGCCCGCGAGCACGCCGGTGGCGCCGCGGAACGAGAGCTCGGCCTCCTCGGTCCCGACGACGACCTCGGGCTCGACGCCCAGCGCGGCGCGCACGCCGTCGACGAACTCCTGGCGGTTCTCGGCGTCGCGCGTGGCCGACGTCGCGACGAAGCGGATCGACTCGACGCCGAACCCGTCGCACACCGAGGCGTAGCGCATCGCTGCGTCGAGGGTGCGCGCGAGGGCCTCGGGGGCCAGGCGACCGGTGCGGTCCACCCCCTGGCCGAGCCGGACGACCTCCATGCGGCGGTCCAGGTCGACGAGCGTGCCCGCCTCCTGGTCCACGTGCGCGACGAGCAGTCGGATGGAGTTGGTCCCGCAGTCGATGGCAGCCACACGCGTCACGCGCACATCCTCGCACCGCCGACCGACACTCGGCCGCCCGGCCCACGTCGGCCGGGCGGCCGGCGTGGACAGGTGCCCGGCCGGGACGGACGGGGCGGGAGGTGCGAGTCAGCAGGTGCAGCGGTCCTGGCGCCAGGTGTCGGCGATGAGGGCGAGGACCTCGTCGCCGATCGGGTTGACGCCCGGGCCGGCCGCCAGCGCGTGGCCGGACAGGACGTGCAGGCACTTCACGCGCGTCGGCATGCCACCGGCGGAGATGCCGGCGATCTCCTCGACGTGCCCCAGCTCCTCGCGGTCGGCGAGGTACGCCTCGTGCGCGCGCTGGTAGGCGGCGGCGAGGTCGGGCTCGTCGGCCAGGCGCGCGGTGAGGTCCTTCATCAGGCCTGACGCCTCGAGCGTGCTCACCGCGGCGACCGCCGGCGGGCAGGTGAGGTAGTACGTGGTGGGGAACGGCGTGCCGTCGTCCAGGCGCGGGGCCGTGCGCACGACGAGCGGCCGGCCGCACACGCAGCGCGCGGCGATCCCGACGACTCCGCGCGGCACCCGGCCGAGCTGCTCGGCGAGCACCTCGAGGTCGCGGTCCGTCACGGTGGTCAGCGGCGTGGGGGTCACGGGGGTCCGTTCGGTACAGGTGGTGCGTCGCGGCGCGTGCCGCGTGGTCGCCCCATTCTCGCCCGACGAGCACCCCCCACCAACTCTCCCGCAAGCACCCACCCTCCCCTGGGGCCGACCCCGTCGTTGCGGACGCCTCCGTGCCGGGAAGCGTGCCCAACGACGGGCTCGACGGTTCCGGGCACGAGTCGGCGCACGAGGCTGGCGGCCGCGCGGGAGAGCCGGGACGGTCAGCCGTCGGTGGGGGGTGTCGCGGCGTCGGTGGTGGGAGCGTCCGTGGCGTCGTCGGCGGCGGTCTTGCCGTCCTTCGTCGGGGGGGCCTTGGCGGGATCCGTCGCCGGGTCCGTCGACGTCGCGTCGACCGGGAGCTTGCCGGCGACCGCGACCGACTCCCACACCGACGTGTACCAGGGCTTGGTCGACTCGGAGTCGATCACGGACGACGGCCCGTCGGCGGTGACCGGCGCATCGGGCACGGTCTCGGGGTCGACGACGCGGTACGGCGTCTCCCCCGGCAGCACGAACGAGAGCCGCTCGCGGGCCTGCGCGACGACGTACGCGGGGTCGGACCAGCGGTCGACGTCGGCCTGCAGGTCGTCGTTGCGCGCCTTCGCGGCCTCGACCTGCGCGTTGAGGTCGGCGAGCTGGGCCTGCTGGCGGACGTAGGAGTTCAGCGTCGGGTAGACCAGCACGAACGCCATCACCACGACGATCGCGAAGACGAGCGCGCGTACGGAGAACATCCGCGGGACACCGGGCCGCACACGCTCGACGCGAGGCGCTCCTCGTCCGGGCGTCGCTGGTCCGCTCCGGGCGGGACCGGCGGACGGCCGCGACGACGCGGGGCGACCTGCCGCGGGTCGAGAGGATGCCGCGGGCGGCGGCCCCACACGCGGGGTGGGCGCCGACGAGGACGGCGGCCGACCCGGCCGAGCTGCGGAACCAGATGGCACCCGCGGCGTCGCGCCGGAGCCCGCGGCGCGCGGGTCGGCGGGTCGGCGCGGGGAGGGCATGGGTCGATTGTGCCCCGGCCCGGGGCGCCAGCCCCGCACCCCGACGAACCTCGGGGTGTCCCGAGCGAGCCGGGGGTCCAGAGGGAGCAGGAACGCCGAAGGCCGGCCACCCGCAGGTGACCGGCCTTCGGACGAGAGCGTCAGCCCTGGAAGCGCGGGAACGCCGAACGACCGGCGTAACGGCCGGCGTCGTCCAGCTCCTCCTCAATGCGGAGCAGCTGGTTGTACTTGTTGATCCGCTCGCCACGGGCGGGCGCACCGGTCTTGATCTGGCCGGCGTTGGTCGCGACGGACAGGTCGGCGATCGTGGTGTCCTCGGTCTCGCCGGAGCGGTGCGAGGTCATCGTCGTGAAGCCGTTGCGCTGCGCGAGCTCGACCGCGTCGAGCGTCTCGGTGAGCGTGCCGATCTGGTTGAGCTTGACCAGCAGCGAGTTGGCGGCCTTCGTCTGGATGCCCTTGGCCAGGCGCTCCGGGTTGGTGACGAACAGGTCGTCGCCGACGATCTGCACGCGGTCGCCGACCTCGGAGACCAGGTGCGACCAGGAGTCCCACTCGTCCTCGGACAGCGGGTCCTCGATGGAGACCAGCGGGTAGTCGCGCACGAGCTGCTCGTAGTACGCCACCATCTCCTCGGGCGCGTGCGCGCGGCCCTCGAACTGGTAGGCGCCCTCGCGGAAGAACTCGGTCGAGGCGACGTCGAGCGCGAGGCCCACGTCCACGCCGGGCTTGAAGCCGGCCTGCTCGATCGCGACGAGGATGAGGTCGAGCGCGGCACGGTTGCTCTCGAGGTTCGGCGCGAAGCCGCCCTCGTCGCCCAGGCCGGTCGACAGGCCGCGCGACTTCAGCACGGACTTCAGGGAGTGGTAGACCTCGGCGCCGGTGCGCAGGGCCTCACGGAACGTCGTGGCGCCGATCGGGGCGACCATGAACTCCTGGATGTCGACGTTCGAGTCGGCGTGCGACCCACCGTTGAGGATGTTCATCATCGGGACGGGCAGGACGTGCGCGTTGGGGCCGCCGATGTAGCGGAACAGCGGCAGGTCCGACGAGTCGGCAGCGGCCTTGGCCACGGCGAGCGAGACACCGAGGATGGCGTTCGCGCCGAGCTTGCCCTTGTTGGGCGTGCCGTCGAGGTCGATCAGCGCGGCGTCGACGAGACGCTGCTCCGTGGCCTCGAAGCCGATGAGCTCGGGGGCGATCTCGTCGATCACGGCGTTGACGGCGTCCTGGACGCCCTTGCCGAGGTAACGGGCCTTGTCGCCGTCACGGCGCTCGACGGCCTCGAATGCGCCGGTCGAGGCGCCCGAGGGCACACCGGCCCGGGCGATGGTGCCGTCGTCGAGTGCGACCTCGACCTCGACAGTGGGGTTGCCGCGCGAGTCAAGAATCTCGCGGGCGCCGACGGCCTCGATGCTGGCCATGGGTGCTCCTTCGACGAGCGGGTGGGTTTACGACCTCACCCTAGTGCCGTCCGACGAACCGCGGGCAGGGACCTCCGTCCGGTGGACAGCCCTCACCGACGTGCGTACACGCGCCAGCGGCTCGATCTGCGCGGAGCAGGTGCCGATAGACCGAACGGGTGGTCGGCGGTCTCTGGCGGTAACACCGCCCGCGACCGCGGGCACTGCGGAGTGAGAGCGGACGACGGGAGACGGCGTGGCAGGCAGGGAGGAACGCGAGGCGCGGTTCCGGGTGCTCTTCGACGCGCACTACGACCGCGTGCATGCCTACGCCGCACGTCGAGCAGGCGCGAGCATGGCTGACGACGTCGCGGCGACGACCATGGGCATCGCCTGGCGTCGGCTGGACGAGATCGACGCGCGACTCGAGCTCCCCTGGCTGCTCACGACCGCCCGCCACGTGGTGTCCACGACGATCCGGGGCGACGTGCGCCGGCGCGCACGCGACGAGGCCGAGCACCCCGCGCACCTTCCCGACCTGGCCGGCGGGGTCGTCGAGCGGAGCGCGATCCGGGACGCCCTGGACGCGCTGTCGGACGCCGACCGCGAGCTGCTCCTGCTGTGCACGTGGGACGACGTCGCCCCGGCGGACGCGGCTCGGGTCCTCGGCCTCACGCCGGGCACCGTGCGTGTCCGCCTGCACCGCGCGCGGCGCAGGTTCCGTGACGCCTACGCGTTCCAGGGCTCCGCCCACCCCACCCCTGCGATGGCGATAGGAGAACTCGCATGAGCACCGATCCGGTCGCGGCTCTCCGCGCCGCCGCACCCGTCGTCTCGCCGCCCACACCCGGTGCGCGCGAGGCGGCCTACCGAGCGGCCGTGGCCCAGAGCGCGACGACGGTCGCGGTGCCCTCGCTCCGGCGGTGGTGGATCGCGGGCATCACCGCCGTGGCCGCCGCAACCGCTGCCGTTGCCGGCACCGCGGTTCCCGCGCTCGGCGAGCAGGGGTCCACCCCCGATCCGGCCCCCGCCGTCCATCAGCCGTCGCTCGTCGCACCGGCGGAGATCTACCTCACGCGCGCCGACGGCACCGTCTACACCGTCACGCGGCCCGGCTCGACGACCCCGGAGAACTCATGACCACCGACACGATCGACGCCCCGCCCACCGACCCGGCGCCTGCGCGGGTGCGCCCGCTGCGGGTCCTTCGAGGCGTGCTCGTCGTGGTCACCACCGCCGCGCTGCTGGTGGCCGTCGCGACGCTCGCCGACTGGGCCTGGGGTCCCGCGCGGTCCACCGACGCGTGGGCCGGCCGGTTCGGCGACCCGCGGATCGTCCTCGCGGAGGGCGTCTCGCTCCCGGCCGCTCCCGAGACGATCACGCGCTGGTCGCTCGAGCCGACGACGTACGGCCTCCCCGACGACACGTCCGTGCTCGAGGCCGTCTTCGGCGGTCCGGTCGTCGCGGTGGGTGACCACACGTGGGCGACCGCCACGGGCACGGTCGACTTCCCCCAGCTCGCGAGCGTGCTCGCCGACCCGACCTCGTGGATGAACGGGGGCCCCGAGTTCACCGGCGCGGGCCTCGCGCAGGTTCCCGACGCTCCGACCTTCGCGACGCAGGACGACCAGCTGGTCGAGGTCCACCGGATCCTGGCGATCCTGGGGTGGCCTGCCGACACGACGGTCGAGGCGGCAGACGGTCAGCTCGGCCGGATCTTCCGGGTGCGGCCGACGGTGCCCGAGGCGACGACGTCACCACGAAGCTCGGTCTTCCCCGCGCCACGCTTCGTCTTCGCGGAGGACGGGACGCTGAAGTCCCTCACGCTTCAGCCGTGGGCCCTGACGCAACCCGCGGAGCTCGCGCCTGTGCGGTCTGCCGAGCAGGCGCTCGACGACCTCCGCCACCACCGGTCGGAGGTCGCCACCACTGCCGGCGGCACCGTCCCGAACCTCGTCGAGCGCGTCCTGGGCACGACCTTCTTCCCGGCGGACGACTCAGAGACCCCGCCGCCCGGTCCGATCGCCAGCGTGACGCTGTACGGCGACAGCGCGGGCGTGATCGGTCAGACACATCCGGTCTGGGTCTTCAGCGACGCGGACGGCAATACCGTCGGGGCGGTGCTCGCGGCCGAGGACGACGTCTTCCCGCCCGGTCTCCGCTGACGCCGGGCCCTGCTCACAACGCTGCGACGATGCGTTCGGTCTGCTCGCGCGCGTCGCCGAACAGCATCGCCGTGTTGTCCCGGAAGAACAGCGGGTTCTGCACCCCGGCGTACCCCGTGGCCATCGACCGCTTGAACACGACGACCTGCCGCGCCTTCCAGACCTCCAGCACCGGCATCCCCGCGATGGGCGAGGACGGGTCGTCGAGCGCCGCGGGGTTGACGGTGTCGTTGGCGCCGATGACGAGCACCACGTCGGTGTCCGCGAGGTCGCCGTTGATCTCGTCCATCTCGAGCACGATGTCGTACGGCACCTTGGCCTCGGCGAGCAGCACGTTCATGTGGCCGGGCAGGCGACCGGCCACGGGGTGCACCCCGAACCGCACGTCGACCCCGAGCGCGCGCAGGCGCGTGACGAGCTGCGCGACGGGGTACTGGGCCTTCGCGACCGCCATCCCGTACCCGGGCGTGATGACGACCGATCGGGCCTCGCGCAGCAGCGCGGCGACGGCCGCGGCGTCGAGCTCACGGTGCTCGCCGTCCTCGTCGACCCGCGCGACGACCAGGCCCTCCGGGGCTCCGAAGCCGCCGAGGATCACGCTCATGAACGAGCGGTTCATCGCCTTGCACATGAGGTAGGACAGGATCGCGCCCGAGGCGCCGACGAGCGCGCCGGTGACGATCAGCAGGTCGTTGCCGAGCATGAAGCCCGCCGCGGCCGCGGCCCAGCCCGAGTACGAGTTGAGCATCGAGACGACGACCGGCATGTCGCCGCCGCCGATCGAGGCGACCAGGTGCCAGCCGAGCGCGAGCGCGACGACCGTCATGAGCAGCAGCGGGACGATCGAGTGGCCCGCCAGGAACCAGGCCAGCAGCGCGGCTGAGGCGACGAGCGCGGCCAGGTTGAGCAGGTTGCGGCCGGGCAGGGACAGCGGGGCCGACGAGATACGCCCCGAGAGCTTGAGGTACGCGACGACCGACCCGGTGAACGTCACGGCGCCGATCAGCACGCCGAGGAACACCTCGACCAGGTGCACGGTGTCGGCGGGCTCAGTGCGGAACGAGTTATAGCCGACGAGCACCGCGGCCGCGCCGACGAACGAGTGCAGCATCGCGATGAGCTCTGGCATCTGCGTCATCTCGACGCTGCGGGCCTGCCGCGTGCCGACGACGGCGCCGACGAGCAGCACGAGCGCGACGAGGATCGCCGTGACGACCGCGGACCGCTCCGACCGGTCGAGCGCGAGCGCGATGGTCGCCGCGAGCGCGAGCACCATGCCGACCATGCCGAGCGCGTTGCCGCGGCGGGCGGTCTCCTGGCGCGAGAGGCCCGCGAGCGACAGGACGAACAGCACGGCGGCGAGGATGTAGACCGCCTGGACGAGGCCGAGCAGGGTCATCAGGCGTCCCTCCGGAACATGCGGATCATCCGGTTGGCGACGAGGAACCCGCCGAACACGTTGATGCTGGCCAGGGCCGCGGCGACGCACGCGAGGGTCGTGACGAGCCAGTCGTCGGAGCCGATCTGCAGCAGCGCGCCGACCAGGATGATGCCGGAGATGGCGTTCGTCTGGGCCATGAGCGGGGTGTGCAGCGAGTGGCTCACGTTGGAGATCACGTAGTAGCCGACGAACACCGCGAGGACGAACACCGTCGCGTGGCCGAGGAACACCGGCGGCGCGAACGAGGTCGCGAGCGTGACCAGCACGGCCGCGAGCGCGAAGCCGACCAGGCGGCGGCGCGCGGCTGGCCGCGGATCGACCGGTGCGGGCGGTGCGGGTGGCGGCACCGGCGCGGGCGCCGCGGACACCGCGACGGGCGGCGGGGGCCAGAGCAGGTCGCCCTCGTGCGTGACGGTCATCCCGCGCTGCACGGGGTCCTCGAGGTCGAGCACGAGGACGCCGTCCTTGCCAGGCGTGAGCAGCTGCAGCAGGTGGACCACGTTCGTGGCGAACAGCTGCGACGTGTGCCGTGGCAGGCGCCCAGCCAGGTCCGTCCACCCGACGATCGTCACGCCGTTCGGCGTCACCACGCGCTGCCCGGGAACGGTGAGCTCGCAGTTGCCGCCGCCGGACGCCGCCAGGTCGACGATCACCGAGCCCGACCGCATCGCCGCGACCATGTCCGCGGTGATCGTCGTCGGCGCCGTCCCGCGCACGAGCGCGGTCGTGATGACCACGTCCGCCTCGGCGGACTCGTGCGCGTAGACCGCGGCGGTCGCCGCCTCCTGCTCGTCGGTCAGGGCGCTCGCGTAGCCGTCCGTGCTGACCTGCTGCTGAGCCGTGGCAGCGCGCACGAAGGCGGCGCCCATCGACTCGATCTGCTCGGCCACCTCGGGCCGCACGTCGAACGCGCGCACCTGCGCCCCGAGCGAGTCGGCCGCGCCGATGGCCGCGAGGCCCGCGACGCCCGCACCGATGACGAACACCCGTGCGGGCGCCGTCTTGCCCGCGGCCGTGACCTGACCGCCGAACATCCCGCCGTACTGCTCCGCGGCCTCGATCACGGCGCGGTAGCCGGCCACGTTGGACAGCGTGCTGAGCACGTCGAGGCTCTGCGCCCGCGAGATGCGCGGCACCGCGTCGAGCGCGAGGGCCGTGACCCCCTGCGCGCGCAGGCGCTCGGCGAGCTCGGGGTGCGCGGCGGGCGCGAGCATCGCGACGAGCACCGCGCCGGGTCGCAGCGCCGCGACCCGCTCGTCGGACGGCGCGTTGACCGCCGTGACGACGTCGGCGCCCCACGCGTCCTCGACGATCGTCGCGCCGGCCTCCGCGTAGGCCTCGTCGGCGTAGGCCGCGGCGCTGCCGGCGCCGGCCTCGACGACGACGTCGTAGCCGAGCCCGACGAGGCGTCCGACGCTCGTCGGGGTCGCCGCCACCAGTCGCTCACCGGGTCGGGTCTCGCGGGGGATGCCGATCGTGGTCACGCGTTCCTCCTGGTGGCCGCTGGTGCGCCGAGGTTATCGAGTCGGCATCGGGCGCCGGAGGACTATCGGCCTGCTTCCGTCGCGCGCATCTGCGCCTCCCACGCGGAGGCCGTGCGGCGCAGCTCGCCCTCGGCGTCGAGCCCGGCGTCGCGCGCCTCGAGCACGAGGGCGAGCAGCCGGGCGCCGAGCCCCTCGTCGGGCGGCCTCGTCTCCAGGCCCGAGCGCTGCGCACGGCCCGCGATCTTCTGGGCCCGGGCGAGCGCGCCGAGCGCGACCGGGATGCCGTCGAACACCGAGTCGCGCTGCTTCTCGTCCTTCTTGATCCGGTCCCACTGACCGTGGAGATCCGTGGCTTCGGCGTCGGCGAAGACGTGCGGGTGGCGGCGGACCAGCTTGGCGGTCAGGTCGGCCGCGACGTCGTCCACGTCGAAGGGCTCGTCGGGATCCTCCTGCGCGAGCCGTGCGTGGAACACGACCTGCAGGAGCAGGTCCCCCAGCTCCTCGCGCATGCCGGCGCGGTCGTCGGCCTCGACGGACTCCGCGAGCTCGTACGCCTCCTCGATCGCGTACGGCGCGAGCGTGAGGTGCGTCTGCTCGGCGTCCCACGGGCACCCGCCGGGCGAGCGCAGGCGGTCCATGACCGCGACGAGCTCGCGCAGCGCGTCGCTCACTTCGAGGCGACGATCCAGGGGAACGGCTTCGGGGCCGCGACGTTCGAGCCCTCGCCGTTCGAGCCGTAGCGCGGGTTGACCTCGACGTGCACCTTCGCGAGCCGGTCCGAGAGCTCGCTCGTCACGGCGTCGTCGCCCAGGCCCTGGATGTTCGTCAACGCGACCGAGTACCGGGCGATCGCCATCGAGGCGTCGGAGAACGTGGGGGTCCCCTTGGTGCCCGAGGCCGCCACGGCCTGGTCCAGCAGCTTGGCCGCGTCCGCGTCGGACACCCCCACGCCGTGCTCCGAGGCGACGTCGACGACGGTCGGCTCCTGCGCGAGCACCGTGATGACGTTGGGAACCGTCGCGCCCTGGAAGTACGCGCCGAGCTCGGTCATCACCTCACGGACGTCGGACGCGGGGATCGCCTGGCCGTCGACCACGGCTGCCGCGCCCGGCTGCCCGGCGCACCCGGCCAGGGTCGCGCCCGCCGCCAGGGCAAGGAGCAGTGCACCGATCCGTCGTGCCTTCGTCACCGTGAGACCTCCCGCGTCGTCGCTCGTCGATCGCCGCCATCGTAGGGCCTAGCGCTGTGCTGTCCCGACGCCCGCCGCCGCTGACACGTCGCCGCGGATCACGGCGTCCACCAGGGTCCGGCACCAGGTCAGCAGCGCGCTGCCGTGCAGCGGCTTGCCGCCGATCCGGGCGGTCGTCGGGAACGGCACGAGGATCGTGCGGACCGTCGGCTTGAGCACCGAGCCGGGGTAGAGCCGCTTGAGCCGCAGCTGCGCCGACTCGGGCAGCTCGACGGGAGCGAACCGCACGAACTTGCCCTGAGCGGTGACGTCCGTCAGGCCCGCGCCGCGGATGTGCTGGCGGAACTCGGCGACCTCGAACAGGTTCTTCACCGCGTCGGGCACGGGGCCGTAGCGGTCGACGAGCTCCGCGTGGACCTCGTTGAGCGCGGCCGCGTCCGTGGACGCCGCGATCTTGCGGTAGGCCTCAAGGCGCAGGCGCTCGTGCGCGATGTAGTCGTGCGGGATGTGCGCGTCGACGGGCAGCTCGATCGTGACGTCGGGCAGCTCCTCGGGCGCGTCGCCGCGGAAGTTCGCGACCGCCTCGCCGACCATCCGGATGTACAGGTCGAAGCCGACCCCCTCGATGTGCCCCGACTGCTCGCCGCCGAGCAGGTTGCCCGCGCCGCGGATCTCGAGGTCCTTCATCGCCACGGCCATGCCGGCGCCGAGGTCGGTGTTCGCGGCGATCGTCTGCAACCGGTCATGCGCCGTCTCGGTGAGCGGCTTCTCGGGCGGGTAGAGGAAGTAGGAGTAGGCCCGCTCACGCCCGCGGCCCACGCGGCCGCGCAGCTGGTGCAGCTGGCTCAGCCCGAGCAGGTCGGCTCGCTCGAGGATGAGCGTGTTGGCGTTGGAGATGTCCAGTCCGGTCTCGACGATCGTCGTGCAGACCAGGACGTCGAACCGCTTCTCCCAGAAGTCGACGATGACCTGCTCCAGCTGGTGCTCGCCCATCTTGCCGTGCGCGACGGCGATACGGGCCTCGGGCACCAGCTCGTTCAGGCGCGAGGCTGTGCGCTCGATGGACTCCACCCGGTTGTGCACGAAGAACACCTGGCCCTCGCGCAGCAGCTCGCGCCGGACGGCGGCGGTGATCTGCTTCTCGTCGTACGGGCCGACGAACGTCAGGACCGGGTGCCGCTCCTCGGGCGGGGTGGCCAGCGTCGACATCTCGCGGATGCCGGTCACCGCCATCTCGAGAGTCCGCGGGATCGGCGTCGCGCTCATCGCGAGCACGTCGACGTTGGTGCGCAGCGCCTTGAGCGTCTCCTTGTGCTCGACGCCGAACCGCTGCTCCTCGTCGATCACCACGAGGCCCAGGTCCTTGAACCGGATCTCGCCGGTGATCAGCCGGTGCGTGCCGATGACGACGTCGATGGAGCCGTCGGCCAGCCCGTCGACGACCGCCTTGGACTCCTTGGCGGTCTGGAACCGCGACAGCGCCTTCACGTTGACCGGGAAGGCCGAGTAGCGCTCCATGAACGTGTCGAGGTGCTGCTGGACGAGCAGCGTCGTCGGGACCAGCACCGCGACCTGCTTGCCGTCCTGCACGGCCTTGAACGCGGCCCGCACGGCGATCTCGGTCTTGCCGTAGCCGACGTCGCCGCACACGAGCCGGTCCATCGGGATGGACTTCTCCATGTCGGCCTTGACCTCGTCGATCGTCGCCGCCTGGTCGGGCGTCTCGACGTACGCGAACGCGTCCTCGAGCTCGCGCTGCCAGGGGGTGTCGGGGCTGAAGGCGTGGCCCGACGTGGCCATCCGGGCGCTGTAGAGGCGGATGAGCTCGCCCGCGATCTCCTTGATCGCCTTCTTGGCCTTGCCCTTGGTCTTGGCCCAGTCGCTGCCGCCCATCTTGTTCAGGCTCGGCGCCTCGCCGCCCACGTACTTGGTGACCTGGTCGAGCTGGTCACTGGGCACGTAGAGCCGGTCGCCGGGGTGGCCGCGCTTGCTGCTCGAGTACTCGATGACCAGGTACTCGCGCGTCGCGGCGTTCGCCCCGGTGCCGATCGTGCGCTGCACCAGCTCGACGAACCGGCCGACGCCGTGCTGCTCGTGCACGACGAAGTCGCCCGGCCGCAGCTGCAGCGGGTCGACGACGTTGCGCCGGCGGCTGGGCATCTTCCGCATGTCGCGCGTGCTGCTCCCCTGCCGACCCGTGAGGTCGGACTCGGAGAACAGCGCGAGCCGGAGCTCCTCGGCCACGAACCCGGGGCCGGCGGGCGCGGGGATCACGCTGACCACGCCCGGTTCCGGGGTCTCCGGCAGGGTCGAGACCAGGCGCGCCGGCACGTCGGCCGCCTTGAGCTGCTCGGTCATGCGCTGCGCGGGGCCGTGCCCCTCGGTCGCCAGGACCAGGCGCCAACCGGCCTGCTGCAGCGCGCGCACGTCCGTGACGGCCCGGTCGACCTCGCCGCGGTAGCGCTCGACGTCACGCGCGCCGACGACGAGCGTGTGCGCGTCCTCGATCATCTCGTCGGCCGCCTCGGCGTCCATGTGGAACCCGGACAGCGTCCACCAGCCCAGCCCGCGGACCGCGCCGAGCGCGCGGACCTCCGCGAAGCTGGCGAAGCTCGCCGCGGACAGGTCGAGCGGGGTCTTGGCTCCCGCCGCGGCACTGGTCCACGCGGCCTCGAGAAACTCGTGCGTGGTCGCGACCAGGTCGTGCGCGCGTCGTCGGACCCGCTCGGGGTCGGCCAGGACGAGCAGCGCGTTGTCCGGCACCAGGTCCAGCACGGGGACCATGTCGGTCACGAGGGCCGGCGCGAGCGACTCCATGCCCTCGACCGCGATGCCCTGCGCGAGCTTGTCCAGCATGTCAGTTGCGCCCGGCAGGTCCTCGATGAGGTCCTTCGCCCGCTGCCGGACCTCCTCCGTCAGCAGGATCTCGCGGCACGGCGGCGCCCACACGCCGTGGTCGGCGATCTCCAGGCTGCGCTGGTCCGCGACGGAGAACCAGCGGATCTCCTCGACGTCCTCGCCCCACAGGTCCACCCGCAGCGGGTGGTCCTCGGTGGGCGGGAACACGTCGAGGATGCCGCCGCGCACGGCGAACTCACCGCGCTTCTCGACCATGTCCACGCGCTGGTAGGCGGCGTCGCTCAGGCGCTGCGTGGCCTCGTCGAGGTTGACGGTGTCGCCGACGTTGATCTCTACCGGCTCGAGCTCGCCGAGGCCCTGGACGACGGGCTGGAGCAGGGCCCGCACGGGCATGACGAGCACCCGGATCTTCCCGGTGGGCCCGTCCTCGCCCGGGTGGGCCAGCCGCCGGAACACGCCGACGCGCTTGGCGACCGTGTCGCTGCGGGGGCTCAGGCGCTCGTGCGGCAGCGTCTCCCAGCTGGGCAGGACCGCGACGTCGTCGTACGGGAGGTAGCAGCGCAGGGCGTTCGCGAGCTCGTCCGCGTCGCGTCCCGTGGCGGTCGTGACGACGAGCGGGCGCTTCGCGGCCATCGCCGCGAGCAGCGGCGGGCGGATGCCTGCCGGGCCGACGATGTCCAGCTCGCCGCGCGCGACGACGTGCTCGACCGCTTGCGCGGCGGCGGGGTCGGCGAGGAGGGCGGGGAGGAGGCCGGTGAGGTCCATGGGGGTCCTTCAGGTCGAGCGTCGGAAGTGCACGACTATGGGCCGAGGGCGTCGTCACTCGGTCGTCTCCGTGCGCCATCTACTTTACGGAGTGGCACTGACAGTCATCTCGACGGTGCCGCCGGCCGAGCAGCCCTGTGGCATCACGGACATCTCGGACATGTGACCAAGATCACACTTCATCAGGTGCCCCTGCGAACCCTTCCTCGTCGAGTGTCGCCGGGCGCTCAGACGACTCGGAGTAGAGGGACGTCGTGGAAACGGTGTCCCGCCGGGCCCGACCTCGCGTCGGCGCGCGGCCCCGAGTGCCCAGTTCGCGGAGATCGCAGCCATACGCGAGCTTGGTCCCTTGGCGGGCGATGTGCCTGACCTGCGTAGACGACCCCACGCCAGCAGTCACCGGCGCACGAGCGCGAGACGTGCCCGCCGCGCGCCGTCGGTAGCGGGCTCGGTCGCCTGAGGCACCGGCCGATAGGACGCCGGGGCCGCCGGCCCGCCGGATCGTGGAGATCACGCACCTCCTGCTTTCCCTAGGCACCTGCGACCTCCCTCGGGATACCGCGACCTCGGGTCGGAAACTTCACCCGATGTTGTGCCAAAGTGTCGGGCACCAGAGTCGACATATGACCGTGGGACCGATGGACGAACGGCCCTTCGCAGGTGGCGTGCAGCCGCCCGACACACAGACCGAAGGACACGACATGACGACTCCAGCTCGAGCCAGAACGGCGCCTCGATGGCGCCCGATCGTGGGCATCGCCGTCGTTGCGACCACGGTCTCGATGACCGTCGCGGGAGTGTCCGGCGCGTGGAGCGCCCAGCCCGACTTCGCACCTGCGCAGACAGTGGTCTCCGACTCGTTCACCCGAACGGGCGCTAACGGTTGGGGCAAGGCTCCGACAGGACAGCGCTACTCCGCGACCTCGTCGAACCTCGCGTCGACGACCGGGACGACCGGTGAGCTCAAGCTGACGCCAGGGGCCGGCACGATCATGACTGCCGTCGGCTCGACCGCGCTCGACTCCCGTGGCGCCATCACGGTCCGCACCAGCGCACTGCCCACGTCCGGCAACGGCGCCTCGGCATCGCTGGTCGCACGTTCCGCAGGCGGTAGGGGCTACTTCGCGACCCTGCGGTTCGGCCGCGACGCGAAGGCGAGCCTGGCCATCAAGCGGTGGAGCGGCGGCGAGTCGACCCTCGTCCTCGACCGCCTCCTGCCGACCAAGATCACGTCGACATCGCAGGCCTTGCGCTTCGAGTTCCAGGTGACCGGGACGGCACCCGTCACCCTGTCCGCCCGCGCGTGGCCCGTCGGACAGACGCCGCCCGCGTGGCAGGTGGAGACGAACGACAGCTCCGCGCAGCGAGTAACGACACCGGGCGCGTTCGGCGTCAACGGCGGCCTCTCGGCAGCCACTGGAGCACTGTCGTTGATCTTCGACGACTTCATCGGAAGCACGGTGACCCGCGGAGGCGTGACGCCCGCGCCCACCGCCTCGGCCACGCCGACTCCGACCGCCCGCCCGAAGCCGACACCTACGCCGACGGCCAGCCCGAAGCCCACACCGACCCCAACCCCAACCCCGACGCCGACGGCCAGCCCGAAGCCCACCCCGACCCCAACCCCAACCCCGACGCCGACGGCGAGCCCGAAGCCGACCCCGACACCCACGCCGACCGCGACGCCGCCCACCCCGGGTCCGACGGGCGACCAGCCCGGTTCGGCCGCTGTCGGCACCACGCGCTACCCGATCCCCAGCGGCGCGATCTACGTCGCCGCACGCGGGGACGCTAGCGGCGCAGGGACCCTGGCATCGCCGTACGGCAGCGCTGCGACAGCGATCGCCAAGTCACCCAGCGGCTCGACACTGGTGCTGCGTGCCGGCTCGTACCACGAGCGGGTCTTCATCCCGCAGGGCAAGGAGCTGACGATCCAGTCGTACCCCGGCGAGGCCGTGTGGTTCGACGGGTCGAGCACGGTGACCGGCTGGACTGCGGCCGGCTCGGCCTGGGTCGCACCCGGTTGGAACTTCGACTTCGACAGCCGCGTCTCGTTCACCGCGGGCTCCGACGAGTCGAGCCGGTGGCTCGATCCGGCGTACCCGATGGCGGGACACCCCGAGCAGGTCTGGGTCGACGGTGTGAAGCTCACCGAGGTCGGCAGCTTGGGAGAGGTAACGAAGGGCAAGTTCTTCACGGACACGGCCGGCAACCGGCTCGTCATCGGGACGAACCCCAGCGGCCACGACGTCCGCGCCAGCACCCTCGAGAAGGCGATCCAGATCCAGGGCGCGGGCAGCACCGTGCGCGGCCTCGGCGTGCGCAACTACGCCGATCACCTCGCGACGCTCGGCACGGTCAGCGCAGAGATGCCGAACATCACCCTCGAGAACCTCGTCGTGCAAGACAACGCCACGATGGGAGTCGAGGTCTGGGCGAAGGGCGCCACCTTCCGCAACCTGACCGTCTCAGGGAACGGCATGCTCGGCCTCAACGCGAGCAAGTCCGACGACCTGCACATCACCGACTCGGTGTTCTCGGGGAACAACTCGGAACACTTCAAGGACGCCCCGGCCTCCGGTGGCGCCAAGCTGCACAACTCCACCGGTGTGCTCATCGAGAACTCGCTGTTCGACTCGAACGTGAGCGGCGGCCTGTGGTTCGACGTCTCGATGCGCAACGCGACTGTCGTCAACACCACCGTCAGCAACAACGGCAGCACGGGCATGGAGGTCGAGCTCAGCCAGGGAATCCTGCTTGCGGGCAACTACTTCGTCGGCAACGAGCGCGCCGGGCTCGAGATCTACGACGCGGGTGGCGTCCAGGCGTGGAACAACGTCGTCGCCGACAACGAGCTGTACTCGGTGCGGATGCTCCAGGACGCTCGCGTCAACAGCGACGCTGCGGTTCCGTGGCAGCTTCGGGGCGTCACGCTGCGGAACAACATCATCGACACCACGCCGACGGCCGTCGTGCCGATCCTGGTGCAGGACCTGACCGCCACGAGGTATGCGAACGACTGGGACATCTCGCTCGACGGCAACCTGTACCACCGCTCCTCCGCGAGCGCGCCGTCGAACTTCGCCTACTGGGCCAACGGCAAGACCGGCCTGACCTCGTTCAAGACCCTCGCCACCTTCACGAATGCGACCGGCAACGACACGCACTCGAAGCTCGTCGACGGCGCAGAGGTGCTCACCGCCGACTACGCGCTCACCGGCGCGGGATCGGATGCGACGAAGGGTGTCGCGCGGGCGCTGCCACCCGCCGTGGCCAACGCGCTCGGCGTCGCCACGAGCTGGGCCAAGGTCGGTCCGGCGGAGCCGTTCGAGCCGTAGGACCCAGTTCGACGCGTCACCTAGGTCGGTCGGATCGCGTCCGCGATGTTCCGGCAGAGGTGGCGCGTCGTGCGTGCCGCGACCACCTGGAGCCGACCCGCCCGGCCATAGGCGTCGGCCCGGGCCGGATCGCGAAGGAGCGCCGCCGTCGCGGCCGACAACGCACCGGCGTCTCCTGGCTCGACGACGATGCCCGTCTCACCGTCCACGACGTAGTCGCCCATCCCGGGCGTCCCGGTGATGACCACGGGACGGGCGGTCGACATCGCTTCGAGGCTGACCGTCATCCCCGAGACGTGCAGGTTCGGGCGGGTCGCGATCGTCACCACCGACGCACGGGCGTACAGCTCGCGCAGCTCGGCGTGCGAGACGTGCGAGATCTTGGTGACGCCCTCGGGAGGCTCGAGCGCCGAGGCGGTCTGGACGACGATCTCCGCGGTCGGCACCGCTGCGGCGACCTGCGCGAGCGCACGGAAGAGCGTCTCCGTGTCGCGGTCCCGATCACCCCCGACGCTGAGGACCATGGGCGCCTGCGCGGCAGGTCGCTCGGCGAAGAACTCGTGGTCGACACCGAACGGCACGTACCGCACGGGCGCGCCGCCGTCGCCCAGCAGCTCGCGCAGCGGCGCGACCTGCGCGCTGCTGAGCACCCAGAGGGACGCGAAATCGCGCAGCCACCGCGTTCGCCGGCGCACGTCGACGCCGCGCGCCGCCTGGTCGGTCAACCAGATCACTCCGCTGTGCCGGGACGTCCCGCGCTTCGCGGTGAGGTTTCGCGCCACGTTCTCGTCCCACGTCAGGCGGGCGCGGCGCGCGCGCGGGTCGTCGCCGCCCCTCGGCAGCCAACTCGCGACCTCAGCGGCGATGCGCCTGGCACGCCCACGCTCGTGCGCCGGTTCCCACCGGGTGGGGGCGAGCGCGCCGAGCCCCTCGAGCCCGTAGGGCCAGCGCGACGGGACCTTCCCCGCCACGTGATCCCGCGACCACGACTCGACGTCGCGCCCGGCGGGGTAGACGACGGAGAAGTCGGCCATCGGGCCCTCCTCTCACGCTGCGGCGCCCGGGCGCCCATGATGGGCCATCGGTGGCTCGCGGTGGAATAGGCGACTCGACCACGTGGGCGAATCTCACCCGAGGTGCGACACAACCGGCACGGACCGGACACCAACTCCCGGAGCCGCCGTGAGAACATCTCTGAACACCGGTCGATCGGAGAATGCGCGCCGTGGAGCTTGACGAGTACCTGCTGGCCTTGCGAAAGCGATGGCTGGTCATCGGCGTGCTCGGGATCATCGGCGGCCTGCTCGGCTACGGCTACGCGCAGAGCATCACCCCGGCGTTCAAGGCGACGGCCAACGTCTTCGTCTCGGTCAACCAGGGCGACACGGCCGGAGACCTCGTCCAGGGCTCGACGTTCGTGCAGAACTCCATCGCCTCGTTCGGCAAGCTCGCGAGCATGCCCGTGGTGCTCGATCCCGTGATCGCGGACCTCGATCTCGACGTCTCGGCGAAGGCGCTCGGACGCCAGGTCAGCGCGGACAACCCCCTCAACACGTTCATTCTGGCCATCTCCACGACCGACGCGAACCCACAGCTTGCCGCGGACGTGTCCAACGCGGTCGCGCTCCAGCTCACGAAGACCGTCCAGGACCTGTCGCCCCGGACCGCGAAGGGAGCCAGCGCGATCGACCTCACGGTCGTCGCGCCGGCGGCGACCCCGAAAGTCCCCTTCAAGCCCAACACCAAGTTCCTGACGGCCACCGGCCTGGCGCTCGGACTGGCAGCCGGCGTGGCATTCGCCCTGCTCCTCACCGTCCTCGACAAGCGGGTACGGACGACGGGCGACCTCGAGCGGATCTCGGACGTGCCGCTCCTCGGCTCGATCACCCGTTCCCGCTCCTCGTCGCTCGCGTACACGACGCTGCTCAACGCACCGACGACTCCGCGGGCCGAAGGATTCCGCAGGCTGCAGGCGAACCTGCAGTACCTCGAGACCGGCGCGAGCCTGAACTCGATCGTCGTCACGTCGGCCGTCCCCGCCGAGGGCAAGACCTCGACAACCCTGAACCTCGCGCTCGCCGTCGCCGAGAAGGGGGGATCGGTGCTCGTCATCGACGCCGACCTCCGCAGGCCCGCGATCGGGTCCAGCGCAGGGATCGAGAGCGCGGTCGGCCTGACCACCGTGCTCATCGGCCACGCCTCGCTCGAGGACGTCGTCCAGACCTGGGGCAACGACAACCTGCACCTCCTGCCGTCGGGTGCGCTGCCTCCGAACCCCAGCCAGCTGCTCGACTCGCCGGCCATGCACAGCCTGCTCGACGAGGCGGTCAAGCTCTACGACCTCGTCGTCATCGACTGCCCGCCGGTGCTGCCCGTCATCGACGCACCGGTCCTCGGCCGTCACGCGGACGGCGTGCTGATGGTGGTCGCGCTTCGGCGCACCCGCAAGCACCAGCTCCGAAGCGCGCTGGCCTCGCTCGACACCGTTGGCGCCTCGGTGCTCGGCGTCGTCGCCACGAACGTGGTCGACAAGGGCATGGACGGCACCTACGGCTACAGCTACCAGCCGGTGAAGAAGAAGCGCTGGTCCCGGCGCAGGAAGTCGACGGGGGCCCCGCACCACGTCGCACAGCCGCCGACCGCGCCGGCCGAGAAGGTCGAGCACGTCGCGGACACTCGCGCCGACGAGCAGCCCCAGGCACCCGTCGCTGAGACCGTCGACACCACGTCGGCAGCCGCCGAGACGATCGACGAGGTATCCCGTCCGACCTCGGTCGACGGCGACGACGACACCGACGATGACGGCGCCGACGATGCTGGCCCGGACGACGACGGCGCGCACGACCTGGACCCGGACCTGACCACCGCGAGTTCTTCGAGCAAGGATGTTCCGGCCCCCCGGGCCTCGACGTGAAGCCCCTGCGCGAGCACGTCCGGCTGTACGACCAGGCTCGCACGGCCCACCTCGAGCGTGAGCGCGACGGCAACGAACCGACCACGTTGCTCTACGCGAGTCGGCGCTACGACTTCGACCTCTCGGAGGCCACCGGCGTCGATGCGCGGATGGTCTCGAGCCTCGCTTCGGCGAAGCTGCTCTGGTCGTCACCCGTGCGCGTCCTCGAGATCACGGAACCGGCCTATCTCCACGGCGTGACCCGTGCGTTCGTCGCGGTTGCCGCGCTGCGCGCACGGCATCCTCTTCGCCGCGGACGGCGGCCCTTGGTGGTCTCCTACGCGATCGGCAACCGCGACCCGCGTGACGAGTTCCGGCCGACCAGCCTGCGAGAGCACGCATCCTTTCGCGCCAAGTGGCTGATGTCCCGAGCGGTCGCACGGTGGACCGACCGGCTCGCGTTCGGCACGTCGGACGCCGCTTCGCTGTACACGCAGATCTACGGCCGCACCCCTCCCCGACAGGAGCGCGAGCTGATCGTCGCGCTCCCGTCCGCGTGCACGTGCGGCGATCTGCTCGACAAGGCGCCAGGCTCGATCGGCTACGTCGGCGCGTTCGTAGAGCGCAAGGGCCTCCCGCTCGTCCTCGCCGCCTGGGCCGCGGTCCGGCAGGCCGACGAGCGCGCCACGCTGACGCTGGTCGGGAAGGGCGACCTCGTCGCCGATGCGCAAGCGCTCGCCGAGCGCGACAGCACCGTTCGCGTCGTCGTCGACCCGCCACGCTCCACGATCCACGAGGTCCTCCGCTCGGCCTCGGTGGTTGCCCTTCCGTCGCAGCCGAGCCCCACCTGGCGCGAGCAGGTCGGCCTGCCGATCGTCGAGGCGCTCGCGCACGGCTGCACGATCGTGACGACGGACGAGTCGGGTCTCGCCGACTGGCTCGCGACGCACGGGCACCACGTCGTGCCGGGCACGAGCACGGCAGCAGAGCTCGCGACGAGCCTGCAGGCGGCCATCGCGGAGCCCCTCTCGCCACGAGGCGTCCTCGCCGACCTGCCCGAGTCGGACGGCCGTGCTCAGGCTCACGCGTGGATGTTCCGTCCCACCGGGACGTGACCACGCCGCCGCCGTCGGCTAACGGGCCTTCTCGGCCTCGACGGGCTCGGTCCTCGAGCTTCTGCGGGTTCCCGCGACGTCCCACGCACCACCGAGTCCGAGCCCGAGCAGCAGGTAGAGCCCGACCACCGACGACGCGAGCGGGCTGAACGCCATGTCCCACAGGCCTCGGAAGGCGAGGAAGAGCATCAACGCGCAGCTCGTCGACCGTGCGATCGTTCGTGCTGTTCCCCGGCCGATGATCGTCACGAGGCACGCGGCCAGGACGAGGCCGGCGAAACCCGCCCAGGCCCAGAGGTCACCGAGGATCGAGTGGAGCTCGATCTGCCCCCCGAACATGTAGACCTCGACGTAACCGTTGTTTGGCGCGTATCCCAGGTCGGCCATACCCGACTTGGCGACGAGCACGTCCGCCGAGTGCAGGATCGTCCCGCTGCCGAAGCCGAACGGGCGATGCTCGAACAGAGCGAGGAAGGCGCCGATCTCGGGTCGGCCGCCGAGGATCACCGACCCGGACTCGTCGAGCTGTGCCTGCGTCCGCGCCTGCGTCGCCTCGCCGAGGGCACCCTCAAGGATCAGGGACTGGATCAGCCAGTACGCGCCCAGGCCGAGGCCGACCAGGAACGCGCCGGCCCTGAGCCCGCTCGCGCGCCGGCTGCCTGCAGTGGGCCGCGCCTCCCAGAGGATCACGACAGCGACGAGGAACAGGATGGCGAACCCCGATCGAGCGTCGTTGAAGGCCGAGACGGCCCCGATCGCGAGCGCGGCGACAGCCTGCACCGCCCGTCTCCCGGTCCACCACGCGAGCGAGAGCACGATCACCGTCACGGGCGTGGCG
>NZ_QWKP01000178.1 GCF_003470205.1 Cellulomonas rhizosphaerae | reverse complement strand
AGATCGCCACGAGCGTGGGCGTCCCCACGACCGTGTCGGACACCTTCACGGACACCGTGAGCGGCACGTACAAGGTCACCGGCTCGGACGCCGAGAAGACCGGCACGTGGCGCACCTTCACGCCGTGGATCGCGGCGAACACCGAGGAGATGGCGACCGTGCTCGGCGGCCAGGACAAGGTCTCGACGCCGACGATCCTCGTCGACGACAAGCCGTTCGCCGGCAACTGGCAGAACCCGGGCGAGCTCAAGAAGGCCGTCGAGGCGGCCGCCGCCGCCAAGTGACCGTCGGCTCGGCCCCCGCTGCATCGGCGGGGGCCGAGCCTCGGTACGCTGTTCCCGCCCGCCTCCTTAGCTCAGCTGGCCAGAGCACCTGTCTTGTAAACAGGGGGTCATCGGTTCGAATCCGATAGGGGGCTCCAACGCCACCGCGTCGCAGGGCGCGCCCGACGACCAGCGGAGGTGCACGGCGTCGTGAGAGCCGAGCGCTGGGCCGCGGTGGCCCTGGCAGGGGTGCTGCTGCTCGCCGGCTGCGACGCTGCCCCCGCGGTCGACGCACCCCAGCAGACCGCAGCGGCGACCGTCGGCGAGCCCCTCGCCAAGCGGGCGACGCACCAGCTGCGCCTCCCACCCCACGGCGCGGTGGTCGACTACCAGATCGGCTGGGGCTACCGGCCCCCCGCGGGGATCGGCGGTGTCGTGCGCGACGTGACCGATGTCCCCGCGCCCGGCATGTGGTCCGCCTGCTACGTCAACGGGTTCCAGACCCAGCCCGCCGACCGCAGGACGTGGCTGAGGAAGCACCCCAACCTCGTGCTGCGCGACGCCAAGGGCAAGCCCGTGAGCGACCCGGACTGGCCCGACGAGATGCTGCTCGACACGTCGACCGCGAAGAAGCGGGCCGCGATCGCGAAGGTCGTCGGCGTGCAGGTCAAGCGGTGCGCCAAGCGCGGGTTCGACGCCGTCGAGCTCGACAACCTCAACTCGTGGACGAGGTCGCACGGGCGGCTGCGGATGAGCGGGGCGATCGACCTCGCGAAGCGCCTCGTCGCCGTGGGGCACGCCGCCGGGCTCGCGGTCGCGCAGAAGAACGGCAGCGAGCTGGGCTCGAAGGGACGGGACAAGGCGGGCTTCGACTTCGCCATCACCGAGGAGTGCGTGCGCTACGACGAGTGCTCCGCGTACACGAAGGTGTACTCGCGCGTCCTGGACGTCGAGTACGACACCCGCCGCTGGAGCAAGGTCTGCGCGGACCGGCAGCGGCCCTCGTCGACCGTCCTGCGCGATCACGACCTGCGGACGCCCGGCCAGGCGGGGTACGTGTTCAAGAAGTGCCGTGCACGGTCGTGACCATCAGTGCGCGGGCCCGGTCTCCTCGAGCAGGCGCAGCGCGGCGCTGACGCGGGGGTTGCGCTGCGGGTCGGCGTCGATGCCGAGCGTCGCGTAGGTCGCGTTGACGTGGTTCTGGACCGACTTCTCGGTGATGCCGAGCTTCTCACCGATGCCCGCGTTCGACAGGCCGGCGGCCAGGAGGCGCAGCACCTCGTACTGGCGATCGGTGAGCCGGGCGACGTCGGAGCCCGCGCGCGGCTTGACCTTCGCGAGCAGCGCGGGGTCGAGAACGGTCTCGCCGACGGCGGCCGCCCGGACGGCGCCGATCAGCACCTCTTCGCTCGTCGTCGACGTCTTGGAGAGGTAGCCCCAGCCCGAGGCGACGTCCTGCGGGAGGTCGAGCAGCAGGTCCATCGCGTCGTGCGCGGAGAGCAGCAGGATGCCCAGGTTCGCCTGCCGGCGGCGGAGCGTGACGCCGAGCGCGATGCCGTTCCCGTCGGGCAGGTCGATGTCGAGGACCACGACGTCGGCGAAGCCGGGCCGCACGAGGCGCATCGCCTCGGTCGTCGTCCCGACCGCCGCGACGACCTGCAGGCCAGGGGCGCCGGCGAGGGTGCGTTCGAGCATGGTGCGGAACAGCGGCTGGTCCTCGACCAGGGCGACGCGGACGGGGCCGGTGGCTGGCTTGCTCATCGGGTCCAGTATGGTCTGCCCCGTCTTTCCGTCGCGTGACACGCTCACGACCGTGCCGAGGTGGCCGATGGGGACCACGTCGGCCAGAGGGAGGGAACCCGTGCCGGAGACCGCTCTCGCCGTGGCGCAGCGCGCCAAGGACATCGCCGGCGACCGTCGCGCCCTCGTGCGAGCGACCGCGATCGTCGCCCTCGGCTACGCGATCGGTGCCTCGCTGCAGAGCACGTACATCTACAGCACCTTCGTTCCCGGGTGGGAGGGCATCTCGCTGTGGCGGCGGCTCCTCGCCAACGTCATCGGCGTGGTCGCGCTGCTCGTCGGCCTCGTCGTCATGCGCGTCCACCGGGCCGCACACCTCGGGACCTTCGCGGTCGGCGTCATCGCGTCGGCGGCGGTGTGCTCGATCGTGCGCGTGCTCGCGCAGGCCGCGCTCGACGTGTACGCCGCACCGCAGCAGAGCACCTTCGAGGCGGAGCTGCTGGGCGGCTTCATCATCGGCGTCGTCTCCGCGGCGATCGGCTGCTGGGCGATCGTCGTGCGTCGCGGCAACCGGCGCTCGACGCGGGCCGCCGAGCGCCACGTGGTCGAGGTCGAGATGGCTGTCCACGCGCTCGAGCAGGAGGAGATCCGCGTCCGCCGCGAGGTCGCCGAGGGCCTGCACGGCACGTTGCAGGGCAAGCTCGTGGTCATCGACGCGCGGATCGACGAGGTCCTGGCCGCCGGTCGCCTCGACCCGGGCGACGCCGAGACGCTCGTGTGGGTGCGCGACGAGCTGCAGGCCGCGAGCGAGGTCGACGTCCGGCAGATGAGCCGACTGCTCTACCCCGAGCGCATCGAGCTGGGCCTCGTGCCCGCCGTCCGCGCGCTGTTCGGGCGCATCCCGGCCAGCATCGCCACGCGACTGAGCGCCTCCGACGCCGTCCGGTCGCTCGACGACCCGGCGTCCAGCTGCATCAGCGTCGCCGACCGTTTGCTCGCCGTGCGCGTCGTCGAGGAGGGCGTGACCAACGCGCTCAAGTATGGCCCGGCGTCCTCGATCCAGGTCGACCTCGACCTCGTCGAGGGCTGGCTGATCATCGCCGTCGAGAACGACGGCCCCCTGTTCGACCCGTCGCTCGCGGGTATCGCCTCCGGCACGGCGCGGCTGCGCGACCGCCTCGAGCTGCAGGGCGGGACGGTCTCCCTGACGCCTGGCGAGGAGCGCGGCGCGCGCCTCGAGGCGCGGCTGAAGCTCGGCGCGGCGCCGGAGTAGCGCGGGACCGTCACTCGTTCGGGCGATGGACTTCGCGTCCGAACGTGGAGTCCGGATCGGCCGACTTGGGCGTCTGATGAGGAATTGCTCCGGGTGAAAGAAAACGGCATCCCGGGCGGCCTGGGTGCAGCCACCCACCCCGCGCGGGGGTGCCTTGCCGATACCACATACGTTCGCGATCGGCCTCCGGGCCACACCCAACGTGAACGGGTCTTCGGCGGGGAGTCGAGGGCTCAGTCCCTCGCTACGCACCCCCAGGAGAACCATCATGGCTTCCACGAAGTCGAAGAAGACCCGCAAGGCCCTCGCCGTCGGCCTGGCCGTCGTCGGCGTCGCGGGCATGTCGCTCGCTGCCGCGTCGCAGCTGAGCCTGACGAACAACACGAAGTTCCAGGCCGGCTCGACGACCATCACCGCCGACTGCCAGGGCACCACGAACATCCCCGTCACGTTCGGCACGCCGACGCTCAACACGGCCACGGGCGTCTACTCCGCCTCGACCGTCGTCTTCAGCGGCGTCAAGTCGACGTCGACCGAGTGCGGTGGCCTCACCTACAAGGTGGCCATCAAGACGCCGACCGGCTGGTCCGAGGTCACGACCGGTTCGCCCACGGTCCCGACGACCGTCCCGGCCGCTTCGACGTCCGTTCTGACGGTCACGATCCCCGCCGGCGTCGTCGCCAACGACATCTCGGGTGTCAGCCTGACCATCTACAGCTGATCCAGCCTCAGCGGTGACCGTCGAGACGACTCACGCAGCACCCGCCGGCAACCGCCGGCGGGTGCTGCGTGCTGTCGTCTCGGTCCTGTTCTACGGCTCGATCGCCCTCGCCGCATGGTTCCTGTGGCCGACGAGCCTCGGCGGCTGCACGACGATGACCGTCGTGTCCGGCCACTCCATGGAGCCCACCTACTACACGGGTGACATCGTCCTGGCGCGCTGCGGCGAGCCGTCGGTCGGTGACATCGTCGTGTACTCGCCGCCCGGCATCGGCGGCGACGCCCGCATCATCCACCGGATCGTGGACGGGACACCTGCCGGGTGGACCCTGCAGGGCGACAACAACGACTTCATCGACGCGTTCACGCCGTCGGACGACGACGTCGTGGGCGTCGCGAAGATCCGCATCCCCAAGCTCGCCCTCCTCGGGTCTGCGCTGACGAGCCCGTTCGTGTGGTGCGGGATGATCGCGCTGTCGCTCGCCATCCTCATGTGGCCCCGCAACGACGACGAGGACGACCCCGCCCCCGAGGCGGCGGAGCCGACCGAGCAGGCGGCCGACGAGGCGCTCGCCGCCGGTGCCGCGCAGTCGGAGGACGTGCAGCTGCCGTCCCAGCGGCAGGGCGGGACAGATCTCGGTGCGCCGCCCGCCGCCGACCCGGACCCGCTCCAGGAAGCAGCGCGGTCGTGACCGGCCGCGTCCTGCGACCCCGCGTCGTCGTCGCGGTCGCCCTCGCCCTCGTGGCGCTGCTCACGGCCTCGGTCGCGAGCGCGTCCGCGATGTCGCTCACCAGCTCGAAGCGGCAGTACCTCACGTCGGCGAGCCGGTGCTCGGGCCAGACGGTCGCGGCCTCCACCCCCAGCACGTCGGGCACGTCGACGAGCGTCGTCGTGAGCAATCTCGATGCCTCCGCGTGCGCGGGCAAGGCGCTCGTCGTGACGGTCTACGAGCCCACCGCGTCGACCTGGACCGCAGCCAAGCGGTTCGAGGCGACAGCCACGGTCGCCGCCGCGACGGCCACGCTGACGTCGTCGGCGTTCACGGCGACCACCAGCGAGAAGGTCTACGTGACGATCGGGGGCTGGCCGGTCCCCGCGACCTGGAGCTACACTCCGCTCGCGGCGACCCCCGACGCTCCCGTGACTCCCGGGACCAACGTCGTCCTCCCGCCGAACACGCCCGTCTGGGCCCCGTCCGGCAACGGCAAGCAGGTCTGCGTGACGATCTCGGTCACCGGAACCTCGGCGACGCCGACATCGTGGACCGCGGACCTGCACGTCAACCAGCGTCCGTTCAACGGCGAGGGCAGCGCGAGCGCCTACCAGCTGGACACGTGGAACGGCTATCAGTGGACGACCGCGAACGCGGTGGGTGGTCTGCTCAAGATCAGCGGCACCGGTGCCAAGGCGACGATCACGTCGTCGCAGACCTACACCATCTCGGTCTGCAACTACGCGGCGCCGGCGCCGGCGTACGACCCGACGCTGACGTACTCGAAGAGCTCGACGGTGAGCACGGACCCGAACAACGCCTGCATCACCACGACTGTCGGCGTCACGGGCACCTACCCCTTCTACGCCGGCTGGCGCGCCGACGTCGACATGTCGGCCGCGGTCGCCCTGCGGACGAATGCCGGGCTCAGCGCGGCGACCGTCGAGGTGCGGACCGGCGGCATCCTGCTCAGCCAGCTGTCCGGCAACACCTACCGGTTCACGCCGAACGACTGGGGCACGTACGGCGTGCGGGACGCCGGGGGCGGCGACGCCGCGCGGACCGTGACGTTCGTCGCGTGCGTCAAGTAGCCGTCCGTCGCCGGTCGGCTCCCGCCGGGCGCCCGCTCACTCGACGGGGCTGAGCTCCGGCCGCTTCGGCACGCGCAGGTCCCCGGACGACCTCCCGCGCAGCCGCCGCGTCGCCCACGGGTAGAGGTGCTCGCGCACCCAGGCCGCGTCCTCGCGCGCCTGCTGCATGCGCGGGGTGGGCGGCAAGGGTGTCAGCGGGTCGTCCCAGCCGGCGTCGTCGGGCGTCAGGCCCAGGCCGACGAGAGCGCCCTGAGCGACGCGGGCGTGGCCGTCGGTGGTGAGGTGGATGCGGTCGTCGGCCCACATGCGCCAGTCGCGCAGCGACCGCATGCCCCACAGGTCGACGACGTACGCGCCGTGCCGGCGGGCCATCGACCAGATCAGGGCGTTGTAGACGGCGACCCGGCTGCGGGTGGCCTTCACGAGCGGGCTGCCGGCCGCGTCGACGCCCGTGCCGAGCAGGACGTCCACGCCCGCCTCGCGCAGGCGGACCACGCCGGCCTCGAGGTTGCGGGCCATCCGGTCGACGTCGGCGGTCGGGCGCAGGATGTCGTTGCCGCCGCCGACGAGGCTCACCAGGTCGGGCTTCATCGCGAGCGCGGTCGGCACCTGCTCGACGAGGATCGGGCGCAGCAGGCGGCCACGGATCGCAAGGTTCGCGTACTCCAGCGGCGCCTCGCCCGCGGCCGTGCGGCGGGTGGACAGGTGCGACGCCAGGAGGTCCGCCCAGCCGCGCTGGGCGGCGTCCGGCCCGTCCGGGCTGTCCCAGAGGCCCTCCGTGAACGAGTCGCCGATGGCGACGTAGCGGGACCAGCGGGGGGCGTCGGGCGTCGTGCTCACCGGAGCATTCTGCACTCCTTCGTCCACATGGGCGCAGTGGTCGTGTCAGTGGTCGGTCGTACAGTTGTTCGAAGAGGTCGCACGACGACGAGAGGGGGCGACCGTGGCGGAGGAGCGAGCCAGCGGCTTCGTGTCGTCCAGCCGTGCCGCGGCGCCGCGCGTCGACGGTGATCCGTTCGCGCCCGGCGATGCCGACATGACCCAGCCGGTCTTCCCGGTGCGGGCGTCGGTCGGCGAGATCGTGCGCCACATCGAGCAGCTCACGCTCGACGAGCTCTCACCGCGGGACGCGCTCGAGATCGTCGCCGCCTGGCAGCAGGTGATCAACATGGCGGTCGCCGGGCAGTCGGATGCGATCACGCACCTGGTCGGCCACCCCGGTCCGCTGGGCGACTACGTCGAGGACGAGATCGCCGCGGCGCTGACCCTCACGTCCCACTCGGCCGGCGTCCTCGCCGATCGCGCCGCCGGGGTCGCTGCGCACCAGCCGCTGCGCGACGCCCTGCGGGCCGGGACGATCGACGGCCGCAAGGTCGACGTGATCCTGAAGGAGACGTTCCCGCTCGTGGAGGGCGAGATGCGGGACGAGGTCGTGGCGCGCGCGGTCGAGGAGTCCGAGGGGTTGACCGCGCCGCAGCTCGCGCGCGTCGTTCGGCGGGAGTGCCTCGCTGCGGACCCGAGCACGGCGAAGGTGCGCCACGAGCGGGCCAAGGAGGATCGCAGCATCGAGCTCACCTGGCGGCCCGACTCGATGGCCTCCTTCGGTGCGTTCGTCCCTGCCGGTGACGCGGTCGCGGCGTACACCGCGCTCGACGCGCTGGCCGAGGCGGCGAAGGGCCCGGGCGACACCCGCACGGTCGACCAGCGTCGGGCGGACGCCTTCGCGGACGTCTTCCGGCACATCCTCGACACCGGGCAGACGGCCGCGGGTGCCCACCTGGCGACGCGGCACGGCCGCAAGGTCGCGCTCAACGTGACCGTTGCCGCCTCGACGTTGATGGGCCTCGACGACCTCCCCGGCGAGCTCGAGAGCTACGGCCCGATCCCGGCGCACATCGCGCGGGAGCTCGCGCAGGACGGGACGTGGCGCCGGATCCTGACCGACCCGAGGAACGGAGAGCTCGTCGAGCGTGGTCGGGCGACCTACCGGCCCGGGGCGGACCTCACGGGAACCGTCCTGGCGCGGGACGTCACCTGCACCGCGCCGGGGTGCCGCCAGCCGGCCGCTCGGTGCGAGATCGACCACCTCGTGCCGTTCGACAAATCCCGACCGGCCGACGAGCAGACCACCGAGGACAACCTCGGGGCCGGGTGTAAGCACCACCACCAGTCGAAGACCGACAAGGTGTGGAACGCGACGAGGGACCCGGTCACCGGCATCTGCACCTGGACCAGTCCGCTCGGCATCACCTACTCGCGCGCCCCGGTCCGGGTGTTCGTCGCGCCGAAGGTGTTCGACCGCCGTCCGCCTCCGCCGGCGCCGCCGGGTGAGGACGACCCGCCCCCGTTCTGATCACCCACTGGTTCGAGTCGGTGGCCCCGCCGTGTCGCGATACCGCCGTGCGGTGACCTGGGCTTCGACGATGCAGGGAGTTCGATGGTCAGGGCAGCGACCAGTCGATCGGGACGGCGCCCTGGGCGACCAGGAGCGCGTTGACCCGGCTGAACGGACGCGACCCGAAGAACCCGCGGCTCGCGGACAACGGGCTCGGGTGCACGCTCTCGACGTACGGCACCGCGCCGAGCGACGGCTTGAGCGACTGCGCGTCCCGCCCCCACAGCAGGGCGACGAGCGGACCGCCGCGCTCGACGAGGGCCGCGATCGCACGCTCGGTCACCGCCTCCCACCCCTGCCTGCGGTGCGAGGCGGGCTCGCCGGGCCGGACGGTCAGCACCCTGTTGAGCAGCATCACGCCGCGGTCGGCCCAGGGGGACAGGTCGCCGGTCGTCGGCATCGCGGCGCCGGTGTCCTCCACGAGCTCGCGGAAGATGTTCGCGAGCGAGCGGGGGATCGGGCGCACGTCGGGCTGGACCGAGAACGACAATCCCATCGGGTGCCCGGGCGTCGGGTAGGGGTCCTGCCCGACGACGAGCACCCGGACGTCCGCCATCGGCCGCGTGAACGCCCGCAGGATCGACTCGCTCGCGGGCAGGTAGGTCCGGCCGGCGGCCACCTCGTCGCGCAGGAACTGGCCGGCCGCACGGATCTGCGGCTCGACGGGGGCGAGCGCGGCCGCCCAGTCGGGCGCGATGAGCTCGTCCAAGGCGGAAGCGTTCACGGCGACGAACGCTACCGGGACATGAGGCGCGCGGGCGGGGGGACGGGCGCGGTGGTGACGGACGGGCGCGGCTGGGCAGGCGCGGCGGGGACGGGAGGGGTGACGGTCGGGCGCGGCTGGGCAGGCGCGGCGGGGATGGGAGGGGTGACGGACGGGCGCTGGCGAGAGGCGGCGCCATCCGTGCGTCGCGATCGGGGCACCCCGAGGTAGCCAGCACCCCGTCCCGGCTCCATGGGGCGGGCATCGCCGGTTCCACCCGGACGGCGAATGACACGGGTGTCATTACAGCCGTACGATGTCGCTCGGCGCCTTCGCGGCGCTGGGAACGAGGCGGTGCGACACAGCGTGCGCCGCACGACCACCGCAGGACACGAGCAGGACACGAGCAGGACACCCAGGAGGACGCATGGACGCCGCGACGATGACGCTCGAGTCGCTGCCGACCACCGGCGCACCCTCCGGTCTGGCCGAGCGGGACGAGCAGGTCCTCGCGTTCGAGCGCCAGTGGTGGAAGTACGCGGGCGCCAAGGAGCAGGCGATCCGCGAGCTGTTCGACATGTCGGCCACGCGGTACTACCAGGTGCTCAACGCCCTGATCGACGACCCGGCCGCCCTCGCGCACGACCCGATGCTCGTCAAGAGGCTCCGCCGGATGCGCTCGTCGCGCCAGCGGGCCCGCACGGCGCGTCGCCTCGGCACGCAGGGCTGACCCGACGTCAGGCGGACCGTGCGCGCAGGGCTGACCTCGGCGGCCCGCACCGCGTGACGGATCTCTCGCGACGGTCCCCCGCCAGGTCCGAGCAGGGCGAAACGCCTGCGTATCCACCGATCGCGCCGCGCGCCGCGCGTCCCGTTCCGCGCGACCTGACGTGGGTTGGGCAGCGCAGACAGTAGCCTTGCGGCCGTGAGCAAGGCCAACTACCCCTACGCCGAAGACGAGTTCGACGCGCCGTCAGGCCCCGACGTCCCCCGAGGCGTGCACCGAGCACCGCGTTCGGCGTGGAGCCGCTGGTGGCCCTTCCTCGTCGTGATTCTCGTCGTCCCGGCGATCGCCTACGGCCTCGTGACGTTCGCGTCGCGGGACAACTCGCCGAGCACCCCGAGCTCGAGCGCGACGAGCAAGGCGCCGGGCTCGTCGGCGTCGACCCCGTCGAAGTCCCCGTCGGACGACGCGTCGAAGGAGCCGACGAAGTCCGACGAGCCCACCGAGCCCACCAGCGAGGAGCCGACCGCCGAGGTCGCACTCGCGACCCCGGTGACCGTCTTCAACGCGGCCGGCATCAGCGGGCTCGCGGCCGGGACGGTCACCGACCTCAAGGGCGCCGGCTTCACCAACGTCACGGCGGCGAACTTCGTCGGCACCAAGCCCGACGTCTCGACGGTGTACTACGCGAGCGACGACCTGAAGCCGACGGCCGACCTCGTCGCCGAGACGATCGGCATCGACACGGTCACGCTCTCGGAGAGCGACGCCGACGACGGCGTCAGCGCCGTCCTCATCACGGCCCCCTGACAGGCTGGCGCACGGCCGGCCCCCGGACCCCGGTGGGTATCAGCCCAGCGCGTCGACCGCGAGCACCACGCACGCCGCACTCCACGACAGCGGCGCGACCGAGGCGGGCGAGCCGTCCGCCAGGATCTTCTCGGGGATCGCGCCCGACGGCGTCCGGTGCGCATCGACCACGTCGAGCCACCCGGCGGCCAGGTCCGCGTCGCCCTGCTCGGCCGCGACCCAGGCGTAGAGCGTGGTCTGCGGGGTCCAGCTGATCCCGTCGTCGCGCCATCCGGCGCCCGGTGCGAGCCCACCCGCCGGCCGACGCATCGACTCGGTCGACGCGCGCCAGGTGAGCTGCGCGCTCGCGACCGGCTGACGCCAGAACGGTGCCAGCGTGAACGCCACGGCCGCGTCGACGCTCCCTCCCCGGGCGTAGCGCGCCCACCCGGTCGGCTCGAACTCGTCGACCACGGCGGCCCGCAGCCTGTCGCCGGCGAGCGACGCCATCAGCGCGAGCCCGTCGTCGTGCGCGAGACCCGCGAGGCCCACCGCGGACTGGAGGCCCGCGACCAGGGGCGCGGCCGTGCCGAGCGTGAGCTCGGACTCGGCGACCTCCCAGTAGTCCGGCGACGCCGGCGGCAGGCCGTCGGCGTCGATCAGGGCGTCGAGGTAGCGCGTCGAGCGCTCGACGAGCGGATGCAGGTCGCGGACCGCGCGCGCCCGGGCGTCGCCCTCGGAGATCTGGTCGACGACGAGCCCGGCGGCCCACAGCGCCCAGCCGGCGCCGTCGACCTGCACGCCGCGGTCGTCGGGCGGCCCCGAGCCGTCGGGGAGGTAGCGCGCCTGGAACGAGCCGTCCGGCGACTGCACCCGCGCGAGGAAGCCCAGCACGTCGAGCGCGTCGTCGACGTGGCCCGTGCGCGCGAGCGCGACCGCGGCGAACGACGCGTCGCGCGGCCAGACGTAGCGCCAGTAGGGCGACCAGCCGGCGACGCTCGCGCCGCCGTCGAGCAGCAGGGTGTGGATGTCGAGCAGGGCGTCGCGGGCCAGGTCCTCGTAGGGACCGCCGAGCCCGGGCACGGATCCCGCGGCGAGCCACGCGCGCTGCTCGGCGGCCTGCACACGGGCGCCTGCCGTGTCCGGGTCGGTGGTGGCCGGGGCCCCGAGCGAGCGGGCGGCGCGCTGGACGGCCGGGTCCAGCACGCGGCTGCCGGGCAGGAACGCGGGGATGACGTCGGTGGCGACCCCGGCGCGGGTTCCGTCGGCGCGCAGGGCCACGCCGTCCTGGTGCAGGGGCAGCGGCGCGTCGCTCGCCGGTGCTGGAAGGGGTGCGGGGTTGCTCGCCCGGGCGGGATCGGCGTGCGGCAGGAGGGCGAGGGCGACGACCGTCGCGGCGCCGACGACGGCAGCGACGCGAGCCCGGGGGTCGCGATGCCCCATCCGGGCGAGTCCGGGCCGCGAAGGCCGGTCCGGTGCCGGGCGCGACGAATTCCGCACGGGCGGGACGACGACCTCGTCGACCGCGGCGTCATCACCGGGCACGCGGGAACCCTAGTGGCTCGCGATCCGGTGCGGTGGCGGGTCGGGCGCGGCGTCCGCGTCGAACACCGCTGCGGGGTGCTGCACCTGCCGTGCGGCGGCCCGCCGGGGCCCTTGTCGGGCACCGCTCTGAGCGAACCCTGCTTGCACTCTCGGGTGTCGAGTGCTAACCATTGACTTAGCACTCTCCGGTTGAGAGTGACAGAACCACCCCGGCCGTCCGGTGAGGTTCGGCGCTCGCGGGACATGACCGCGCGCACCGGGCCGTCCGTCGCGGGCACCGTCGGCCCACCCACGAACACAGTGAAGGATCACAGCCCCATGGCCAAGATCATTGCCTTCAACGAGGAGGCCCGCCGCGGCATCGAGCGGGGTCTCAACGTCCTCGCCGACACCGTCAAGGTCACCCTCGGCCCGAAGGGCCGCAACGTCGTCCTGGACAAGAAGTGGGGAGCCCCCACGATCACCAACGACGGCGTCTCCATCGCCAAGGAGATCGACCTCGAGGACCCCTTCGAGAAGATCGGTGCCGAGCTCGTCAAGGAGGTCGCCAAGAAGACGGACGACGTCGCTGGCGACGGCACCACCACTGCCACCGTCCTGGCCCAGGCGCTCGTGCGCGAGGGTCTGCGCAACGTCGCCGCCGGCGCCAACCCGATCGCCCTGAAGAAGGGCATCGAGGCCGCCGTGGCCGCCGTCACGACCGCGCTGCTCTCGCAGGCGCGCGACGTCGAGACCAAGGAGCAGATCGCCGCCACGGCCGCGATCTCCGCCGGTGACACCGCGATCGGCGAGCTCATCGCCGAGGCCCTCGACAAGGTGGGCAAGGAAGGCGTCATCACCGTCGAGGAGTCCAGCGCGCTGGGCCTCGAGCTCGAGCTCACCGAGGGCATGCGCTTCGACAAGGGCTTCCTGTCGGCGTACTTCGTGACCGACCCCGAGCGCCAGGAGGCCGTCCTGGAGGACGCGTACGTCCTGCTCGTCGAGGGCAAGATCTCGAACGTCAAGGACCTGCTGCCCCTGCTGGAGAAGGTCATCCAGGCCGGCAAGCCGCTGTTCATCGTCGCCGAGGACGTCGAGGGCGAGGCCCTGGCCACGCTCGTCGTCAACAAGATCCGTGGCCTGTTCAAGTCGGCCGCCGTCAAGGCGCCCGGCTTCGGCGACCGCCGCAAGGCGATGCTGCAGGACATCGCCATCCTCACGGGTGGCCAGGTCGTCTCCGAGACCGTCGGTCTCAAGCTCGACACCGTGGGCCTCGAGGTCCTGGGCACGGCCCGCAAGGTCGTCGTGACCAAGGACGAGACCACGATCGTCGAGGGTGCCGGCGAGGCCGCGCAGATCGCCGGCCGCGTCTCGCAGATCCGTGCCGAGATCGAGAACTCGGACTCGGACTACGACCGCGAGAAGCTCCAGGAGCGCCTCGCCAAGCTCGCCGGTGGCGTCGCCGTCATCAAGGCGGGCGCGGCCACCGAGGTCGAGCTCAAGGAGCGCAAGCACCGCATCGAGGACGCCGTTCGCAACGCGAAGGCGGCCGTCGAGGAGGGCATCGTCGCCGGTGGTGGCGTCGCGCTCATCCAGGCCGGCAAGACGGCGTTCGAGGGCCTCAAGCTCGAGGGCGACGAGGCGACCGGTGCCGCGATCGTGAAGCTCGCGATCGAGGCCCCGCTCAAGCAGATCGCGATCAACGCCGGCCTCGAGGGTGGCGTCGTCGCGGAGAAGGTGCGCAACCTCCCCGTGGGTCACGGCCTCAACGCCGCGACCAACACGTACGAGGACCTGCTCGCCGCGGGCGTCAACGACCCGGTGAAGGTCACGCGCTCCGCCCTGCAGAACGCGGCGTCCATCGCCGCGCTGTTCCTCACCACCGAGGCCGTCGTGGCCGACAAGCCGGAGAAGGCCGCCCCGGCCGGCCCCGGCGGTGGCGAGGACTTCGGCGGCGGTTTCTGATCCGCAGCTGAACCTCCGGCGGCCCTGAGCCGCCGAGCCAGCCTGGACGGGCCGGTCACCTTCGGGTGGCCGGCCCGTCTTGCTGCTCGCTCGCGCGCCTGGACCGGACGAACGTCAGGCGAGGTGGCGGAGCATGAGGTCGCGATCCGTGTCGCGGCCCATCTCCGGGTCGCGGGCCTCGACGGTCTCGACCAGGGGGACCGTGTCTGCCAGCCGGACAGGCTCGGGCAGGGCGCGGTACTGCGCCACCGGGTCCGGCGTGGGTGCGTCCGTTCTCGTCTCGCGGTCCATGGACGGAGCCTGGCACGGGGTCCGCGCGGGGTCCAGTGCCTGGTCCTGGGCTGGCACGGCGGTAGCGTGCACGCGTGGACGACACCGTGATCACCGTGGAAGGCCGCTTCGACCATCACCACCGCGCCGAGCGCGGCACGGTCTCGCTGACGGCGGGGTTCGAGGGCGGCGACCGTGCGGCCGTCGTGCGGCGCACGACGGAGCTGCACGCGGGGCTCAGCGGCGAGGTGCAGGCGATGCACGTGCCGACCGCCGGGCCGGTGACGTGGTGGTCGTCGGACCGCATGCGCGTCTGGAGCTCGCGCCCCTGGAACAAGGACGGTAAGCAGCTCCCGCTCGTGCACCACTGCTCGGTCACGCTCGACGTGAAGTTCAGCGACCTCGACCGGCTCGCGTCGTGGCTCGAGGGCGTCTCGGTCCGTGACGGCGTGACCGTCGGCGGCATCGACTGGGCGCTCACGGTCGCGACGCGCGCCCGGCTCGTCGCCGACTCGCGTGACCGCGCCGTGCAGGACGCGGTCGCCAAGGCCACCGCGTACGCCACGAGCCTCGGCCTCGCGCAGGTCCGCCCGCTCGCGGTCGCCGACCCCGGCATGCTGGGCGACGAGAGCCGCCCGACCTCCGACGCGGGCGGCGCCGCGATGCTCCGCTCGGCCGCGGCGGGCGGCCCCGAGCTCCAGCTCAAGCCGGCCGACATCACGATCGAGGCCCGCGTCCACGCCCGCTTCGCGGCCTCCTGACGCCGCTCCCCACCGAGCGCGGGTCGCGCGGACCGAGCGCGGGTCGCGCGCCACGCGCGTTCGGTCCGCCTGACCCGCGCTCGCGGACGGGGCCCGAGGGGTGGGCACAGGTTGCCGGGGGCGGTGAGGGGTCGTTGAGTGGGCGGGTGCCCCTCCACGAGCCAGCCCGGTGAGCGCCCCGGTCGAGCGCTCGGCCGTCGGCTTCCGGTCCGAGCGTGGGCCGGTGCTGGTCGCGCTCATGGTCACCACGGGCCTCGTCGCGATCGACTCGACGATCCTCGCGACCGCGGTCCCGACGATCGTGCGCGAGCTGGGCGGCTTCTCGTCCTTCCCGTGGCTCTTCTCGCTGTACCTGCTCACGCAGGCGGTCACCGTCCCGATCTACTCCAAGCTCGCGGACACCTGGGGGCGCAAGCCCGTGGTGCTCGTGGGCGTCGCGCTGTTCGGGATCGGGTCGGTGATGTGCGGGTTCGCGTGGTCGATGCCCGCCCTCATCGCGTTCCGGGCGGTCCAGGGGCTCGGCGCCGGCGCCGTGCAGCCGATGGCCGTGACGATCGCCGGCGACATCTACACCGTGGCCGAGCGCGCGAAGGTGCAGGGGTACATCGCGAGCGTGTGGGCGATCTCGTCGGTCGTCGGCCCGACGCTCGGGGGAGTGTTCAGCCAGTTCCTGTCGTGGCGGTGGATCTTCTTCGTCAACGTCCCCCTGTGCCTGCTCGCCGCGTGGCTGCTGTGGCGGCGGCTGCACGAGCAGGTCGAGCGACGGCCGCACCGGGTGGACTGGCTCGGCGGTGCGCTGCTCACCGCCTCGCTGAGCCTCCTGATCCTCGGCATCCTCGAGGGCGGCAACGCGTGGGCCTGGGCGTCGGGCCCGAGCATCGCGGTGCTCGGCGGCGGGCTCGTGCTGCTGGTCGTCTTCCTGCGCGTCGAGCTGCGAGCGCAGGAGCCGGTCCTGCCGCTCGCGCTGCCTGCTCGCGACCGCCGCGCTGATCTCGGTCGGGGTCGGCGTGATCCTCATCGGGCTCACGTCGTACGTGCCGTCGTTCCTCGAGGCGCTGCTCGGCGTCTCGCCGCTCGAGTCCGGCCTGACGCTCGCGCTGCTGACCATCGGCTGGCCGATCTCCGCGTCGCAGTCCGGGCGGCTCTACCTGCGGCTCGGGTTCCGGATCACCGCGATGATCGGCACGACGATCGTCGTGGTCGGTTGCGTGGGGCTGCTGCTCGCCGCGGGGTCCCCGTCGCTGGTGTCGGTCGGGGCGTCCTGCCTCGTCGTCGGGCTCGGGCTGGGCCTGACCGCGTCGCCGACGCTCATCGCCGCGCAGTCGAGCGTCGAGTGGGGCGAGCGCGGCGTCGTCACCGGCGCGAACCTGTTCGCGCGGTCGATGGGCTCGGCGGTGGGCGTCGCGGTGCTCGGCGCGATCGTCAACGCCTCGCTGCGCGGGCTGGACGGCGACACGCACCCCGCGCTGCTCAAGGTGGCGGTGCACGACGTCGTCGTCGCGCTCCTGGTCGTCGCCGTGCTCACGGTCGTCGCGGCCGCGGCGATGCCCCGGGACCGGGACCGGGACCGGGCAGCGACCCCCTGACCGGCTCTACTGCCGGTACGACGACAGGAAGTTGCCGAGCCGCTCGATCGCCTCGGACAGCACCCGGGCCTCCGGCAGCGTGACAATGCGCAGATGGTCCGGCGAGGGCCAGTTGAAGCCCGTGCCCTGCACCAGCAGGATGTGCTCGCTCACGAGAAGGTCGTAGACCAGCCGCGCGTCGTCGTGGATCTCGTGCACCTCGGGGTCGAGGCGCGGGAACAGGTAGAGCGCGCCGTCGGGGCGCACGCACGTGACGCCGGGGATCGACGTGAGCCCGCGGTACGCGACGTCGCGCTGCTCGTGCAGGCGGCCGCCCGGCGCGACGAGGCCCTCGATCGACTGCACCCCGCCGAGCGCGGCCTGCACCGCGTGCTGCGCGGGGACGTTCGGGCACAGCCGGGTCGAGGCGAGGAGCGTGATGCCCTCGAGGAAGCCGGTCGCGTGGTCGCGCGGGCCGGTCACGACCATCCAGCCGGACCGGTAGCCGGCCACGCGGTACGTCTTGGACAGGCCGTTGAACGTCAGGCACAGCAGGTCGGGGGCGACCGTGGCCATCGGGGTGTGGGTCGCGCCGTCGAACAGGATCCGGTCGTAGATCTCGTCGGACAGCAGGAGCAGCGAGTGCTCGCGGGCGATCGCGGCGATCCCCTCGAGGACCTCGCGCGAGTACACGGCGCCGGTCGGGTTGTTGGGGTTGATGACGACGATCGCCTTGGTGCGCGGCGTCACGAGCGAGCGGATGTGCTCGAGGTCGGGCTCCCAGCCGGCGGACTCGTCGCACCGGTAGTGCACGGGCTTGCCGTCCGACAGCGAGGTCATCGCGGTCCACAGCGGGTAGTCGGGCGAGGGGATGAGCACCTCGTCGCCCTCGTCGAGCAGCGCCTGCATGACCATCGTGATGAGCTCGGAGACACCGTTGCCCAGGTAGACGTCGTCGACGTCGATCTCCGGGAAGCCGGGCTCGGTCTCGTACCGCGTGACGACCGCCCGACGAGCCGAGAGGATGCCGCGGCTGTCGGTGTACCCGTGCGCGGACGGGATCGCGGCGACCACGTCGCGCACGATCTGGTGCGGGGCGTCGAACCCGAACGCGGCCGGGTTGCCGGTGTTGAGCTTGAGCACGCTGTAGCCGTCGGCCTCGAGCCGCGCGACCTCCTCGAGAGCCTTGCCGCGGATCTCGTAGAGGACGTTCTTCAGCTTGGACGACTGGTCCAGCGCGCGCAGGGGCATGTCCGCAGGGTAACCGGGGGGCAGCGAAAGTCGCCGAATCGGGACCAGGGCGAAACGAGGCGTTTACCGGAGTTCGTGCCTGTCCGAAACACCCGCTCCCTAGCGTCATCGGGCATGGGCACAGGGATGTATACAGCACGGGACACAGCGCGGTGCGCGTGCTGCCTGAGCCTGCCTGTCCGGATCTGCTCCGCTCGTCCCCAGCGAAAGGCACTTCGTTGACCAGACCTCTCACGCGCGCACTCGCACTCGCCGCCGCGCTCACCGTGTCCGTCGGCCTGACCGGCTGCGGCTCCAAGACCGACGACACCCCGGGCGCCGCCGGCACCGGCGGGTCCGCAGGCGCCTCGTGCGTCGACACCTCGGGCGACTCGATCAAGATCGGGTTCCTCAACTCCCTGTCCGGCACGATGGCCATCTCGGAGCAGACCGTCCGCGACTCGCTCGACATGGCGGCCGACGAGATCAACGCGGCCGGTGGCGTGCTCGGCAAGAAGCTCACCGTTGTGGCGGAGGACGGCGCGTCCGAGCCGACGGTCTTCGCCGAGAAGGCCGAGAAGCTCATCACGTCCGACTGCGTCGCGGCGGTCTTCGGCGGCTGGACCTCGTCGTCCCGCAAGGCGATGCTGCCCGTCTTCGAGGGCCACGACTCGCTGCTGTTCTACCCCGTGCAGTACGAGGGGCTCGAGGCGTCGAAGAACATCTTCTACACCGGCGCGACGACGAACCAGCAGATCATCCCCGCGATGGACTACCTCAAGGAGCAGGGCAAGAAGAAGGTCTTCCTGGTCGGCTCGGACTACGTGTTCCCGCGCACGGCCAACAAGGAGATCATCGCGTACGCCAAGGCCAACGGCATCGAGATCGTCGGCGAGGAGTACGCGCCCCTGGGCCACACGGACTTCGCGACGATCGTCAACAAGCTCAAGGGCTCGGGCGCCGACGCGGTGTTCAACACCCTCAACGGCGACTCCAACGTCGCGTTCTTCAAGGAGTACAAGAACGCCGGCATGTCGGCGGACGCCATGCCGGTCGTCTCGGTCTCGATCGCCGAGGAGGAGGTCGGCGGCATCGGTGTCGACAACGTCGAGGGCCAGCTGACGGCGTGGAACTACTACCAGACGGTCGACAGCCCGGCGAACAAGAAGTTCGTCGCGGACTTCAAGGCCAAGTACGGCGACGACCGCGTCACCTCCGACCCGATGGAGGCCGCGTACACCTCGCTCTACCTGTGGAAGGGCATGGTCGAGAAGGCCAAGTCGTTCGCGGTCCCGGACATCCAGGCGGCGGCCGGCGGCGTGAGCTTCGAGGCCCCCGAGGGCACGGTCACGGTCAACGGCGACAACCACCACATCGCCAAGACCGCCCTGATCGGCAAGATCGCGGCCGACGGCCTCATCTACACCGAGTGGTCGTCCGACGGCCCCATCGAGCCGGACCCGTTCCTCAAGGGTTACGACTGGGCCGCAGGCCTGTCCTGATCCGCTGCGGTGGCCCGGCGGCGTCGTCCGCCGGGCCACCGCCCCACGCAGGAAGGGGACGGCCGTGGATGCCGTGATCTCCCAGTTGTTCGCCGGGCTCAGCCTCGGCTCGGTGCTGCTGCTCGCGGCACTCGGACTCGCCCTGACGTTCGGTCAGATGGGCGTCATCAACATGGCGCACGGCGAGTTCATGATGGCGGGCGCCTACACGGCCTTCGCCGTGCAGAAGGTCGTCTCCGACGCGGGCGTCTCGCTGCTCGTCTCCCTGGTCGTCGGCTTCGTCGTCGGCGGCCTGCTCGGCCTGATCCTGGAGATCACGCTCATCTCCCGGATGTACTCCCGGCCGCTGGACACCCTGCTCGTGACGTTCGGCGTGGCCCTCGTGCTGCAGCAGCTCGCGCGCGACGTGTTCGGCGCCCCCAACGTCGACGTCCGCGCCCCGCAGTGGCTCTCCGGCGCGGTGCAGATCCTTGGCGTCGGCGTCCCCAAGACCCGCGTCTTCATCCTCGCGCTGTCGATCCTGTGCGTCGTCGCGCTCTCGCTCGTCCTCAAGCTCACCCCGCTGGGCCGGCGCATCCGCGCGACCGTGCAGAACCGCGACCTGGCCGAGACGTCCGGCGTCTCGACGCGCGCCACCGACCGCCTGACGTTCTTCATCGGCTCGGGCGTCGCGGGCGTGGCCGGCGTGGCCCTCACCCTGCTGGGGTCGATCGGCCCGACGCTCGGCACCAACTACATCGTCGACGCCTTCCTCGTGGTGGTCGTCGGCGGCATCGGGCAGCTCAAGGGCGCGGTGATCGCGGCGTTCGCGCTCGGCCTGCTCCAGGCGACCATCGAGTACAGCTCCACCGCGAGCCTGGCCAAGGTGCTCGTGTTCGTCATCATCGTCGCGTTCCTGCAGGTCAGGCCGCAGGGGATCGTCTCGGTCCGGACCAGGAGCCTCGCATGAGCGCGGCGTGGCGCAGCCCCCGGGCGCGCGTGATCGTCGGGACGGGCATCGCAGCCGTCGTGCTGTTCGTCGTCGCGCCGAGCGTGCTCTCGAGCTTCCGGCTCAACCTGCTGGCCAAGTTCCTGTGCCTGGCCATGGTGGCCGTGGGCATCGGGCTGGCCTGGGGTCGCGGCGGCATGCTGGTCCTCGGGCAGGGCGTCTTCTTCGGCCTCGGCGGCTACATGATGGCCATGCACCTCAAGCTCGAGGACGCCGGCCCGGGCGGCGTGCCCGACTTCATGACGCTGTACGGCGACGGCGTGGTCCCGGGGTGGTGGGAGCCGTTCCGCGATCCCGTGTTCACCCTGGTCGCCATCGTCGTGCTGCCGACCGTGCTGGCCGCACTACTGGGCCTGGCCGTGTTCACCCGGCGGGTCCGCGGCGCGTACTTCGCGATCCTGTCCCAGGCGCTCGCTGCCGCGTTCGCGATCCTGCTCATCGGCCAGCAGAAGGTCACCGGCGGCACCAACGGCCTCAACGGCTTCCGCTCGTTCTTCGGCTTCGACCTGGCCGACCCGGTGAACAAGAAGATGCTCTACTTCATCGCCGCCGGGACCCTGCTCGTGATGGTCCTGCTGGTCCGGCTGCTCATGCGGTCGCGCTACGGCGAGCTGCTCGTCGCCGTGCGGGACCAGGAGAACCGCGTGCGGTTCCTGGGCTACAACCCGGCCGTGATCAAGGCCGCCGCGTTCGCGGTCGCCGCCTGCTTCGCCTCGATCGGCGGTGCGCTGTTCACGCCGATCGTCGGGATCATCTCGCCCGCCGACGTGGGCGTCGTGCCGTCGATCGTGTTCCTCGTCGGGGTCGCCATCGGCGGCCGCGCGACGCTGCTGGGTCCCGTGCTCGGCGCCGTCGCGGTCTCCTGGGCGGAGTCGAGCCTGTCGGAGTCGTTCCCGTCGTTCTGGACCTACTTCCAAGGTGCCCTGTTCATCGTCGTGGTCGCGTTCCTGCCCCAGGGCATCGCGACGCTGGGCCAGGTCCGGCTGCGCCTACGGGTCCGGTCGCAGGACGAGGCGCCCGACGAGGGCACCGCCGAGCCCCCGCCCGACGAGGCCGCCGAACCAGGGGCCAGCGCGCCCAGCACCTCAGGGAGGACCGCATGAGCGAGCAGACCCCGCCCACGCCCGCAGCCCTGCTCGGCGAGGGGCAGCTCGACCCGGACGCGCTCGAGACGGTCCTCGCCGCCCCCGACGCGCGGTTCCGGCACGACTACCTCGAGGTCCGCGGCCTGCGGGTGTCGTTCGACGGGTTCGTCGCGGTCGACGGCGTGGACCTGACGGTCACGCAGGGCGACCTGCGGTTCCTCATCGGGCCGAACGGCGCCGGCAAGACGACGATCGTCGACGCGATCACCGGCCTCGCGGCCGCCACGGGCTCGGTGCGGTTCGGCGGCGTCGACCTGCTGGGCAAGCCGTCGCACCGGGTCGCGCGCGCCGGCGTCGGCCGTACGTTCCAGACCGCGAGCGTGTTCGACGAGCTCTCGGTGCTGCAGAACCTCGACATCGCGGCGGGGGCCTCGCGCCGCGCGCACACGCTGCTGCGCCGGCGGTCGGGGATCCCCGCCAACGTCGAGGCGGCGATGGAGACGGTCGGCCTCACGCACCTGCGCGACGTCGCGGCCGGCGTGCTCGCGCACGGGCAGAAGCAGTGGCTCGAGATCGGGATGCTGCTGGTGCAGGACGCGCGCCTGCTGCTGCTCGACGAGCCCGTCGCCGGGATGAGCCAGGCCGAGCGCGAGGAGACCGGCCAGCTGCTGCAGCGCATCGGCGCGCAGCGGACCGTCGTGGTCGTCGAGCACGACATGGAGTTCCTGCGCTCGTTCGCCTCGTCGGTCACGGTCCTGCACCAGGGGCGCGTGCTGTCGGAGGGCACGGTGGCGCAGGTGCAGGCGGACCCGCGGGTC
>NZ_QWKP01000177.1 GCF_003470205.1 Cellulomonas rhizosphaerae | reverse complement strand
GAGCTCGCCACGTCGCTGCGCGGCGCCGCCGACCGCCGCGAGGGCGTGGCCCGGCTCGCCGGGCAGGTGGCCGCGCGCCGCAGCCGCGTCGAGGCGACCCAGGCCGAGCTCGGCCGCCTGCGCGAGTCGCTCGTCGCGGCCCAGGCCCGCGGCGCCGACGCGACCACGCAGTTCGCGGCGCTCGAATCGCAGGTCGCGGGCGTCGAGGAGGGCGAGGAGGGCCTCGACGCCGAGCACGAGGCCGCGCTCGAGGCGCTCGAGACGGCGAACGCGCAGGTCACCGACCTCACCGAGCGGCTGGGAGCCGCGGAGCGCGAGCGCACGGCCCTCGAGTCGCGCGCCGAGACGCTCGAGCTGAGCCTGACGCGCAAGGACGGCGTGGGTGCGCTGCTCGCGGCCGACGGCGTGAGCGGCACCATCGGCACCGTCGCGGCGCTGCTCGCGGTCGACCCGCGCGACGAGGAGGCCGTGGTGGCCGCGCTCGGCGCGATCGCCGACGCCGTCGCCGTCGAGTCGGTCGAGGCAGCCGTCGACGCGATCCGCTACCTGCGCACCGAGGACGCCGGGCGGGTGTCGCTGCTGGTCGGTGGCTCGTCATCGGCGCCCGCCGTGCGCGCACCGATCGACGGCGCGCAGTGGGCCGTCGACCTCGTCCAGGCGCCCGAGCACGTGCGCGGCGCGGTCGCGGAGCTTCTCGACGGCGTGGTCGTGGTCGACGACCTCGCGCAGGCCCGCGCAACGCTGGCCGCCCACCCCGACCTCGTCGTCGCGACCCGCACGGGCGACGTTCTCTCGCGGCACCATGCATCGGGCGGCTCCGCGACCGCACCGAGCGCGCTGCACCTGCAGTCCGCGCTCGACCAGGCGCGCCACGGCGCCGCCGAGGCCACCGCGACGGCCGAGCGGCTGCGCTTCGAGCTCGCCGCCGCCACGACCGCGCAGGCCGCGGCCGACGACGCGCACGAGGCGACGCTCGAGCGCCTGAACGAGTCGGACGCCGCCCTGGCCGCGGTCGCCGAGCAGCTGGGGCACCTCGGCTCGACCGCGCGTGCGGCGCGGGCCGAGGCGGAGCGCGTCGAGGCGTCGCTCGAGGTGGCCTCGCGCACGCTCGAGCAGGACACCGCCGACCTCGCCGAGCTCACCGAGCGGCTCGCCGCCGCCGAGGTCGAGCCCGCTGAGAGCGAGGCCGCGATCCTCGAAGGGTCGGCACGCCGCGACCGGCTCGCCGAGCACGCCACGGGCGCCCGCTCGCGGGAGACCGAGTCACGCCTGTCGCTCCGGACCGTCGAGGAGCGCGCCCGTGCCCTGGCCGGCCGCGCCGAGTCGCTCGAGCGGGCCGCGCGCACCGAGCGCGCCGCGCGCGAGAAGGCGGCCGAGCGCGAGCGGGCCCGGGCCCGGCAGGTCGTCGTGGCGCAGGCCGTGCGGATCGGCGCCGATCGTGCGCTCGCGTCCCTGGACGTCTCGCTGCGCCGCGCGTCCGACGAGCGCGACGAGGCCGAGACGGCGCGCGGCGAGCGTGACCGGCTCATCGCCGTGACCCGGGCCGACGTCGAGCAGCGCGCCGCCGAGCTCGCCCGGCTGACCGACGTCGCGCACCGCGACGAGGTCGCCCGCACGCAGCAGCGGCTGCGGGTCGAGGCCCTGCAGAACCGATCGGTCGAGGAGCTCGGGATCGACCCCGCGGTGCTGCTCGACGAGTTCGGGCCGCACCGGGACGTGCCCGTCGTCGTCATGCCGGGCACCGAGGCGGACCCCGAGGCGCCGACCGCCGTGCCGTACGTGCGCGAGCAGCAGGAGAAGCGGCTGCGCGCCGCCGAGCGCGCGCTGTCGCTGCTCGGGCGCGTCAACCCGCTCGCGCTCGAGGAGTTCGCTGCGCTCGAGGAGCGGCACAAGTTCCTCACCGACCAGCTCGCGGACCTGAAGAAGTCGCGTGCCGACCTGCTGGTGATCGTCAAGGAGATCGACGAGCGCGTCGAGCAGGTCTTCGCCGACGCCTACCGCGACACCGCGGCGGCGTTCGACGTCGTGTTCCCGCGGCTGTTCCCCGGTGGCGAGGGCCGGCTGGTGCTGACCGACCCGGACAACATGCTCACCACGGGCATCGACGTCGAGGCGCGACCCGCGGGCAAGAAGGTCAAGCGGCTCTCGCTGCTGTCCGGCGGCGAGCGGTCGCTCACGGCGGTGGCGATGCTCGTCGCGATCTTCAAGGCCCGGCCGAGCCCGTTCTACGTGATGGACGAGGTCGAGGCGGCGCTCGACGACGCCAACCTCGGGCGGCTGCTCGAGATCTTCCGCGAGCTGCAGGAGGACTCGCAGCTCATCGTCGTCACGCACCAGAAGCGCACGATGGAGATCGCCGACGCGCTGTACGGCGTGACGATGCGCGGCGACGGTGTGACCACCGTCATCAGCCAACGGATGCGCGAGGACGCCGCGGTCTGACGCGTGTGGAGATTGTGTGGCGGGTTGGCAGCGGTCCCGCCCGGCGCTGCTCCCGCGCGGCGGGTGCCGCACAGACTGGTCCCGTGGTCGTCGTCATCGGAATCCTCGTCGCTCTGCTCGCTGCCGGCCTCGTGCTGCTCGTCGCGAGCGCCACGAGCGCGGGCGACTCCCAGGGCTCGCCCTGGCGCAGCTTCCGGGCCGGCTGGGCCGCCCGTGGCACGCGCGACGAGGCCGCCCGGGCCGCCGAGGCCGAGCCGGTCGACCTCAAGCTCGTCGAGTTCCTCACCGTCACGGCCGACGAGGGCGACCCGTACCTGCAGGTCGACGAGCTGGGCGAGGGCCTGCACCGCGCCCGCGACAAAGCCCTCGGCGCCCTTCCCGGCGCCCGCCGTTCCTGACGCGCCAGCTCGCACGCACCTGACAGACTGACCCGGTGAACCCGGACACCTGGACGTACCTGCTGGCCGCCGGCATCCCCGCCGCGCTCCTCGTCGCCGTGAGCACGGTCTTCGTGCGCCGCCGTCGTGACCAGGCCGACGAGACCCCGGACCCGACGACCGGGGGTGCGAACGGGTCCGACGTCCTCACGGCCCCCCCGGTCGCCCCATCGGCGACCACGGACCCCGACCTGCTCGAGCCGTCGGTCGACGAGGACCTCGTCGTCCCCGACGGCGTGACGGAGGGCGACCTCGACGTCCAGCTGGACGTCCCGGCGCCCGTGGCCGGCCGCCTCGCGCGGCTGCGCGGACGCCTGGCCCGCTCGGGCTCACCGCTCGGCACGCGCCTGCTCGCGGTGCTGTCCCGCGACCACCTCACCGAGGACGACTGGGACGAGCTGGAGGAGACGCTCCTGCTCGCCGACGTCGGCGCCGGCCCCACGGGCGACCTCATCGAGGCGCTCCGCACGCGCGTCCGCGTCGACGGCGTGCGCGAGCCCGGCGCGGTGCGCGACCTGCTGCGCGAGCAGCTCATCGCCCTGGTCGACCCGACCCTGGACCGTTCGCTCAACCTCGCACCCGGCGTCGACGCCGCGGGCGAGGCGACACCGGCCGTGGTGCTCGTCGTCGGCGTCAACGGCACGGGCAAGACGACCACCGTGGGCAAGCTCGCGCGCGTGCTCGTCGCCGAGGACCGCTCGGTGGTCCTGGGCGCCGCCGACACGTTCCGCGCGGCCGCGGCCGACCAGCTGCAGACGTGGGGCTCGCGCGTCGGCGTGCCGACCGTGCGGTCCGACCGCGACGGCGCGGACCCGGCCGCGGTCGCGTTCGACGCGGTGCGCACCGGCAAGGCCTCGGGCGTCGACGTCGTGCTCGTCGACACCGCGGGACGCCTGCAGAACAAGGCCGGCCTGATGGACGAGCTCGGCAAGATCACGCGCGTCATCACGCGCGAGGCGCCGCTGTCCGAGGTGCTGCTCGTGCTCGACGCGACGACCGGCCAGAACGGCCTCAACCAGGCGCGCGTGTTCGGCGAGGTCGCGGGCGTCACCGGGATCGTGCTGACCAAGCTGGACGGCACGGCCAAGGGCGGGATCGTTGTCGCCGTGCAGCGCGAGCTGGGCGTCCCCGTGAAGCTCGTCGGACTCGGCGAGGGCCCCGACGACCTGGCGCCGTTCGATGCGGCGTCCTTCGTCGACGGGCTGCTCGAGGGCTGACGCAGAACTGGACATCCGCTCACCACGAAACCGAACGTTTACGTGCGCGTGACGCTTGTCACCTGCGCGTAACGCGTCCCGCGAGCGACGGAAACCCCGACCGTCGACTGTAAGTGCGGACCAGCCACCCCGGGCTGGCGAGGGGAGAGGCACTCTCGATGGACTTCACACTCGACACAGGCAACACGGCGTTCATGCTGCTCGCCGCGTCGCTCGTGCTGCTGATGACGCCTGGACTGGCGTTCTTCTACGGCGGCATGGTGCGCGGCAAGAGCGTCCTGAACATGATGATGATGAGCTTCGGCGCGATGGGCCTCGTCGGGCTCATCTGGGTGCTCTACGGCTACTCGGCCACGTTCGGCGGAAGCGACATCGGCGGGTTCTTCGCCGACCCGACCCAGTGGTTCGGCCTGCAGGGCGCGACCGACGCGGACAGCCTCATGGCTCTCTCGGGCGTCCCGTTCCTCGTGGGCGCCGGCTTCCAGCTGACGTTCGCGGTCATCACCGTGGCCCTGATCTCCGGTGCGGTCGCGGACCGCATGAAGTTCAACTCCTGGCTCGTCTTCGGTGGCATCTGGGTCACGGTCGTCTACATCCCCATGGCCCACATGGTCTGGGGCGGCGGCAACCTGAGCGGCTCGGGCATCACGGAGTCGATCTCGACCCCCATCGACTTCGCCGGCGGCACGGTCGTCCACATCAACGCCGGTACGGCTGGCCTGGCGCTCGCGCTGCTGCTCGGCATCCGCAAGGGCTTCGGCAAGGAGCCCATGCGGCCCCACAACCTGCCGTTCGTCATGCTCGGTGCGGCGCTGCTGTGGTTCGGCTGGTTCGGCTTCAACGCCGGCTCCGAGTTCGGCGCCGACGGCGTCGCGGGCCGCGCCTGGCTCAACACCACGGTCGCGACCTGCGTCGCGATGCTCGCCTGGCTCGCCACGGAGAAGCTCCGCGACGGTCACGCGACGTCGCTGGGTGCCGCGTCCGGTGTCGTCGCGGGCCTGGTCGCCATCACGCCGGCCGCCGCGGCGGTCGACTCCTACGGTGCGATCGCGATCGGCGCCATCGCCGGTGTGCTCTGCGCCCTGGCCGTGGGCCTGAAGTACCGGTTCGGCTACGACGACTCGCTCGACGTGGTCGGTGTCCACCTCGTGGGTGGTCTGGTCGGCACGCTGCTGATCGGCCTGTTCGCCACGGCGGACAACAGCACCTTCCTCCCGGACGGCGCGAAGGAGGGCCTGTTCTACGGCGGCGGTATCGACCAGCTGCTCACGCAGGCCATCGTCGCGGTCGCGGCCGTGGTGTTCAGCTTCACGGCGACGTTCGTGATCGGCTACATCCTGAAGAAGACGATCGGCATCCGGGTCTCCGAGGAGGCTGAGGTCGGCGGTATCGACCTCGCCGTGCACGCCGAGTCCGCGTACGAGACGCTGGGCGCGGGCTCCCGCGTCGTGACGGAGGTGAAGTGATGACGAAGCTTGTGACCGCGGTCATCCAGCCGCACCGGCTGGACGATGTGAAGTCGGCGCTCGAGGCGGCCGGAGTGCGTGGCCTGACCGTGAGCGAGGCCAGCGGCTACGGCCGTCAGAAGGGCCACACGGAGGTCTACCGCGGCGCCGAGTACACGGTCGACCTGGTTCCCAAGGTCAAGATCGACGTGCTCATCGGCGACGAGGACGTGGCGAGCGTGACCGACGTCCTGGTCAAGGCGGCGCAGACCGGCAAGATCGGTGACGGCAAGGTCTGGGTCGTGCCGGTCGAGGACGTGGTTCGCGTCCGTACCGGCGAGCACGGCGACGACGCGCTCTGACCGGATGAACAACGAACGGCCGCCCGTGGGGGCAGCGGCCGGGGACGAGTCGACGCAGGTCCCGCATCCCGCTCGTGGGGTGCGGGACCTGCGCGTCGAACGGCTCGACCTCGCCGCCGGACTCACCGGCCCACAGACCGACGGCATCGCCCGTCGCGCCGCGATCGCGCGGCTGGTCGTCCAGCGGCTCGCCGAGCTGTGGGAGGACGCCACCGCGGACTCCGACGTCAGCGGCGTGGCGCTCGGAGCGGTCGGCAGCATCGGCCGCGGCGATGCGAGCCCGGTCAGCGACCTCGACCTGCTGCTGGTGCACGAGGGCCGCGGGCACAGCGCCGAGGAGCTCTCGGCGCTCGCGCAGCGGCTCTGGTACCCGCTCTGGGACGCGGGCCTCGACCTCGACCACTCGGTGCGGTCGCTGGCCCAGTGCCGGCAGGTCGCGTCGAAGGACCTGCCCGCCGCGGTGGGCCTGCTGGACCTGCAGCCCGTCGCCGGCGACGCGGTCGTGATCTCGCGGGCCAAGTCGGCCCTGCTCGAGGACTGGCGCTCGGCGGCTCGCCGGCGTCTGCCCGAGCTGCTGGCGTCCACCAAGCAGCGCGCCGACCGCCACGGCGAGCTCGCCTATCTCATCGAGCCCGAGCTCAAGGAGGCGCGCGGCGGGATCCGCGACGCCGTCGTCCTCTCGGCCCTCAGCGCGTCCTGGCTGACGGACCGGCCCCACGGGGCCGTCGACCGCGCCTACGCGCACCTGCTCGACGTGCGGGACAGCGTCCAGGTGGTGACCCGCCGTCACACCAACCGACTCCTGCTCGCCGACCAGGACGAGGTCGCGGCCCTCGTCGGCTTCGACGACCGAGACGACCTGCTCGCGAGCATCGCCGAGGCCGGTCGCGTGATCTCCTACGCGCTCGACACCACGGCGCGCAACGCGCGCCAGGCCCTGCAGCGCCCCGCGCGCGGACCGGTGTTCGTCCGCGGCCGCCGCACGCCGCCCCGACTGCGCGCGATCGCCGAGGGGCTCGTCGAGCACGACGGCGAGATCGTCCTCGCGGTCGACGCCAAGCCCGCCGAGGACCCGCTGCTCGCGCTGCGCGCCGCCGCGACCGCGGCCCGGACGGGGCTCGTGCTCTCGCCGCTGTCGGTCGCGAACCTCACGGCGACGCCGCCCCTGCCCGAGCCGTGGCCCAAGGCTGCGCGCACGTACCTGCTGCAGCTGCTCGGCTCCGGCCATGCGCAGACGCCGATCTGGGAGGCGCTCGACCTCGCGGGCGTGGTCACGACGTGGATCCCCGAGTGGGCGGCGGTGCGCAACAGGCCGCAGCGCTCGCCCGTGCACCGCCACACCGTGGATCGCCACCTCGTCGAGACCGTCGCGAACGCGGCTGCGGAGCGGCGCGACCTGGCGCTGGGGGACACCCTGCTGGTCACCGCGCTGCTGCACGACATCGGCAAGCGCGCGGGCGCGGGGGACCACTCGATCGAGGGCGCGCGCCTCGTCGGCCCGATCGTGCTGCGGATGGGCTTCGGCGAGCAGATGGCCGCGGACGCGACGCGGCTCGTGCGCGAGCACCTGACGCTCGTCGACCTCGCCACGACCGCCGACCCCGACGACCCGGCGACCGTCGAGCGGCTGCTGGGCGCCGTGGACCACCGCGCCGACCTGCTCGCGGTGCTCCGCGTGCTCACCGAGGCCGACGCCGTGGCCGCAGGCCCGGCCGCGTGGAGCACGTGGCGCGCGACGCTGGTCGACGACCTCGTGGCACGGGCCCACCGCGAACTGGCGGGTACGCTGGACCGTCCCTGATCCATCGAGCCGTGAGGACCGCCAGGTGTTCGCCACCCTGTCCGACCGACTGACGTCGACCTTCAAGAACCTGCGCACCAAGGGGCGGCTGTCCGAGGCGGACATCGACGCCACCGTGCGCGAGATCCGCCGCGCCCTGCTGGACGCGGACGTCGCCGTCCCCGTCGTCCGCTCCTTCACGGGAGCCGTGCGCGAGCGCGCGCTCTCGGCCGAGGTGTCCGGCGCGCTGAACCCGGCGCAGCAGATCGTCAAGATCGTCAACGAGGAGCTCGTCGCGATCCTCGGCGGGGACACCCGCACGCTGAACCTGGCCAAGACGCCGCCGACGGTCATCCTGCTCGCGGGCCTCCAGGGCGCCGGCAAGACGACCCTCGCGGGCAAGCTCGCGCTGCACCTCAAGGCGCAGGGCCACACCCCGCTCCTCGTCGCCGCGGACCTGCAGCGCCCCAACGCCGTCACGCAGCTCCAGGTCGTCGGCGAGCGCGCCGGCGTGCCGGTGTTCGCACCGCACCCGGGCAACCAGGGCTCCGACGACGTGCTGCCGTTCGGCGCGGACCCCGTCGGCGTCGCGCGCGCCGGTCTCGAGACCGCCCACCAGCGCCAGCACGACGTGCTCATCGTCGACACCGCCGGCCGCCTCGGCGTCGACGCGGACCTCATGCAGCAGGCGTCGGACATCCGCGACGCCGTCAACCCCGACGAGATCCTCTTCGTCATCGACGCGATGATCGGCCAGGACGCGGTCACCACCGCGCAGGCCTTCGCCGACGGGGTCGGCTTCACGGGCGTGGTGCTCTCCAAGCTCGACGGCGACGCGCGCGGTGGCGCGGCCCTGTCGGTCGCGTCGGTCACCGGCCGCCCGATCATGTACGCCAGCACCGGTGAGAAGCTCACCGACTTCGAGGTCTTCCACCCCGACCGCATGGCGTCGCGCATCCTCGACATGGGCGACGTGCTCACGCTCATCGAGCAGGCCGAGAAGAACTTCGACGCCGAGCAGACCGAGAAGATGGCGGGCAAGCTCGCCGCGGGCGAGGACTTCACGCTCGAGGACTTCCTCGAGCAGATGAACCAGCTCAAGAAGATGGGCTCGATGAAGAAGATGTTCGGGATGCTCCCGGGCATGGGCCAGATGCGCGAGGCGCTGGACAACTTCGACGAGCGCGAGGTCGACCGGATCGAGGCGATCATCCGCTCGATGACGCCCGCCGAGCGGCAGAACCCCAAGATCATCAACGGCTCGCGACGCTCGCGCATCGCTGCGGGCTCGGGCACCACGACGACGGCCATCAACCAGCTGCTGGAGCGCTTCGACGGCGCCCAGAAGATGATGAAGCAGATGGCCAAGGGCGGCGGCATGCCGGGCATGCCGGGCATGGGCAACCTGCCGGGCATGGGCGGCAAGAAGTCGCGCGGTCGTCAGGCGCCGGCGCGCAAGGTCAAGGGCAAGTCGGGCAACCCCGCGCTGCGTGCGCAGCAGGAGCGCGGCGTCGCGACGAAGCCCGCGGCACCCGCGGGCTCGTCGTTCGGGCTCGGCGCCCAGGCTCCGAAGGACGTCGACCCGTCGACGCTGGAGCTGCCCGCCGGGTTCGACAAGTTCCTCGGCGGACGCTGACCTACGTGCCTGACCTGCACCTTCGCGGCACCGTCGTCCTGGACGACGAGCGCGAGGTCGGTGAGGTCTGGGTCGTCGGCGGGGTGCTGACGTTCACGCGTCCCTCCGGGCCGACGACGACCATCGAGGGCGTTGTGCTGCCCGGCCTGGTCGACGTGCACTGCCACATCGGCCTCGCCGCGGACGGCCCGGTGCCCGACGAGGTCGCCGAGCAACAGGCGCTGGCCGACCGCGATTCGGGCGTGCTCCTGGTGCGCGACGCGGGCTCGCCCGCCGACACCGGCTGGGTGCACGAGCGCGACGACCTGCCCCGGCTGATCCGGTCGGGTCGGCACCTGGCGCTGCCCAAGCGGTACCTGCGCCACTACGGCCGCGAGCTGGGCTCGCCCTCCGAGCTGCCCGCCGCGGTCCGCGAGGAGGCGGCGCGGGGCGACGGGTGGGTCAAGCTGGTCGCGGACTGGATCGACCGGTCGCTCGGGTCCGACGCGGACCTGACGCCGCTGTGGCCGCGCTCCGTCCTCGCGGACGCCATCTCCGCCGCGCACGACGCCGGCGCGCGGGTCACGGCCCACACCTTCGCGACCGAGTCGCTCGACGACCTGCTCGACGCCGGGATCGACTGCCTCGAGCACGCCACCGGCGCCTCGCCGGATCACATCCACCGCATCGCCGCCGCCGGAGTCCCCGTCACGGCGACGCTGCTGCAGGTCGCGCAGTTTCCGGCCATTGCCGCGCAGGGCGCGCGCTTCCCGCGGTTCGCCGCTCGCATGGCGGTCATGGGGGAGCGGCGCTACGAGCACGTCCGCAACCTCCACGAGGCCGGCGTGCCCGTGCTCGTCGGGACCGACGCGGGCGGGACCCTGCGCCACGGGCTGATCGCGGACGAGGCGCTCGAGATGGCGCGCGCCGGCATCCCGGCCCGCGACGTCGTCGCCGCCGCGAGCTGGCGCACGCGGCGCTGGCTCGGCGTCCCGTCGATCGAGGAGGGCGCGAGCGCGGACATCGTGGTCTACGCCGACGACCCGCGCGACGACGTCCGCCACCTGCGTGAACCACGCGCCGTGGTGCTGCGCGGCTCGGCTGTAGCGGGGCCGTCCTTGCGATAGATCACGTCGGCCGGCACGTGAGCCAGGAGCTGGTCGTGCGTCAGGCCTTTGAAGTCAGCGGGGTCGAGCCAGAGCACGTCGCCCCTCGCTCCGGCAAGCTCGACCTCGCCGTCGGCGTCGATGCCCGCAAGCACGACCTCGTCATAGGGAACGACGGTCACCATGCCCGGCTCCGCGAGAATCAGGCATTCCGGCCGCATGAAGACGACCTGGCCCGAGGCATCGCGCGATCGACGGCCGTGATAGCTGGTCATGCCGCTGCGCATGGCCGCGCGCATCCCGCGAGGGAGGAGTGCCTGCGCCACCTCGTCCGGTTCGCGACCCAGCGGATCGGGGAACGGTGGCCGCGGTACAGCGCCGAAGCCGCTGAGGGCCGCCTCAGCCTCGGGCCCGATCTCGTGATCGAACGACGTCCCGACGAGCATCGTCCGCAGGAGCTCGACCACGACCGATCTCACGTCGTCGGCTGTTGCCGAACGAACGGCCCGGAGCTCCTGATCGATCGTCGGCACGTCACGACCACGCAGCGATCCGACAGCAGCCCAGTCGAGCCAGGACGCGAGCGACGACGTCGCCGAGAGGTCGTGCTCGGCCGTTGCCCTGGCGTGCTCGAGGTGCTCCGGACGTGGGCCGGCCGTGGCCAGCTCCTGGAGCACGCCGATTCCGTGGACGACGACGGAGTCGACGGCCGTGTCCGGCGGGTCGAGCGTGAACGCCCAGTGCGTACCGTCGTCGTCGACGACGCCGCCGAACTCGTCGACGGAGTACACGTGCCCCAGTCGGGAGCGCAGCGTCTCGTGCAGCGCGTACCCGACCACCCTCACGGCGAAGGCCACCACGCTCTCCTCGCGGACGTGCGGCACGGTGCCGGCGAACGTCACGCCCGGGCCCGAGAGTGCGCTCCACGTCCTGCCCGTCAATGCGTCGGCCGGGTGCGCGACCCTCGTCACGCGGCCGCCGGCCGGGAGGTGGAGCTGGAACCCGGTCGGGAGTGCCGACGTGCTCGAGACGTGCGCGTTGCCCGCGTGGAACCGCTCCCGAGAGAGCGTCACGACCTCGTCGGCGGTCCAGTCCATGAGCCGGGCGTGGTTCGCGGCCTGCACTCCGAGCCCAGCAAGCCCGTAACGCAATCCCAGTGGATCGCGGGCGACGTGCAGGCCGTCGCGCCCAACCTCCGCGAGGACGGCACCGCGGACGACTTCGAGCTCGTCGGCGCCGACGTCGTCCAGGCCCGACACCGCTGCGGCAACCCGCTCGAGGAAGTCGGCGCGCGCCGCCGCGTTCCCTGACGCGTAGAACGAGGTGTGGCTCGTGCCCGACTCGGCGTTGTGCCGGAGGGCTACAGGCCCCACGCGGTGCATCACGAGATGCTCGACGAGGTGCGTCAGACCTGCGGTCCGCGGAGTCAGGTCGCGGTACCCCACGCCGAACGCGAGGGTCGACGTCGCATCCCCCGGTACCTCCGTCCAGGTGTGGGGCACGGTGCCCAGGCGGTCTGTCACGACCAGCGGGCGGTCGCCGTCGTTGGTGTCACTCATGGTCATGTACCTCGATCTCGCAGGGGGCGCGCGGGGCGCAGCGTAGCCTCCCCCCTCGGTGTTGGGAGGCGCCCGCCCCGTCTGGCACAATGGTCGGCTGTACCCGATGGCAGCAGCCCCTCTACCTGCAGCCGTCGTGTCCTTCGCGTCACCGGCGAGCCCAACCCCACGGGCACGCGGGGGCGCAACCACAGCAGACCTCAGGAGAAGACCACACCGTGGCCACCAAGATTCGTCTCAAGCGCCTGGGCAAGATCCGCGCGCCGTACTACCGCATCGTCGTCGCCGACTCGCGCACCAAGCGCGACGGTCGCGTCATCGAGGAGATCGGCAAGTACCACCCCACCGAGGAGCCCTCGTTCATCGAGGTCAACTCCGAGCGTGCGCAGTACTGGCTCGGCGTCGGCGCGCAGCCGACCGAGCAGGTCGCCGTCCTCCTCAAGATCACGGGTGACTGGCAGAAGTTCAAGAACCTGCCCGGCCAGGAGGGCACCCTCCGCACCAAGGCCGACAAGGTCGACCCGAAGGCCGCCATCGAGGCCGCCGCCGCTGACGCCGAGAAGGTCAAGGCGAAGGCGTCGGAGAAGAAGGCCGAGGCCCCCGCGGCCGAGGCTACCGAGGACGAGCAGGCCTGATGCTCGCCGAGGCGCTCGAGCACCTGGTGCGCGGCATCGTCGATCACCCTGACGACGTCCGCGTGAGCTCGTCGTCGCTGCGACGCGGCGAGCTGCTGGAGGTCCGGGTCCACCCCGAGGACCTCGGTCGCGTGATCGGCCGCGCCGGTCGCACCGCCAAGGCCCTGCGCACGGTCGTCGGGGCGCTGTCCGCCGACGGCTCGGTGCGGGTCGACGTGGTCGACGTCGACCGTCGCTGATCAGCCTCGGCACGCATCACCCGGTTTCACGAAGGCCCGGTCCCCTAACCTGGGGGCCGGGCCTTCGCCCACGTCACGGAGGAAAACCCATGGAGCTCATCGTCGCGGTCGTCAGCCGCGCCCACGGTCTGCGCGGCGAGGTCGGCCTCGACCTGCGCACGGACGCGCCCGACGAGCGCCTCGCGGTCGGCTCGGTCGTGACGACGCAGCCGGCCTCGGCTGGCCCGCTCACGATCGTCGGCACGCGCAACCAGCAGGGGCGCTGGTACGTCCAGTTCGCCGAGGTCAACGACCGCACGGCCGCCGAGGCGCTGCGCGGCACGACGATCGTCACGGACTCCGACGAGGCCGAGGACGACGACGAGGACGCCTGGTACCCGCACGAGCTGGCCGGCCTGCGCGCCGAGCACGTCGACGGCCGCGAGCTCGGGGAGATCGTCGGGCTCGAGCACCTGCCGGCCCACGACATGCTTGTCCTGCGCGAGCCCGACGGCGCGCGCACGCTGATCCCGTTCGTGCGAGCGATCGTGCCAGTGGTCGACGTCCCGGGCGGACGCGTCGTGATCGACCCGCCCGGTGGTCTGCTCGCGTCGGACGCCGCGAACCTCGTCGTGTCCGACGAGACGCGCGGCCCGGCGAAGGACTGACGTGCGCATCGACGTCGTCTCGATCTTCCCCGGCTACCTCGCGCCGCTGGACCTCTCGCTGGTCGGCAAGGCCCGCGAGACCGGGCTGCTCGACCTGCGCGTGCACGACCTGCGCGACTGGACGACGGACCGGCACCGCACGGTCGACGACACGCCCTTCGGCGGCGGCGCCGGCATGGTCATGCGGCCCGACGTGTGGGGCGCGGCGCTGGACGACGTGCTCGACGAGGGCGCGCACCTGCTGATCCCGACGCCCTCGGGGGAGCCGCTCACGCAGCGCACCGCCGAGGCGCTCGCGACCGAGCAGCACCTGGTCATCGCGTGCGGGCGGTACGAGGGGATCGACGCGCGCGTCGCCGAGCACTACCGCTCGCGGCCCGGCGTGCGCGTCACCGAGTTCTCCATCGGCGACTACGTCCTCAACGGGGGAGAGGTCGCGGCGCTCGTCGTCGTCGAGGCCGTCGGGCGGCTGCTCCCGGGCGTCGTCGGCAACCCGCACTCGCTCGTCGAGGAGTCGCACGGCGCGGCCGGCCTGCTCGAGTACCCCGTCTACACCAAGCCGCCCGCGTGGGCCGAGCTCGAAATCCCCGAGGTGCTGCTGTCCGGTCACCACGCGCGCATCGAGCGGTGGCGCCGGGACCAGGCGCTCGTCCGCACCGCCGCGCGCCGGCCGGACATGCTGCTCGCGCTCGACGTCGCCGGTCTCGACAAGCACGACCTGGCGACCCTCGAGGGCCTCGGCTGGGGCGTGGAGAGCGGCCGCCTGACCCAGCCCTGATTAGGGGCTCGACGGCCCGCTGTGGCAGAATTGACCGCTGGTGCGCGTATGGCTGCGTCTCTGCCACAGGGGAGACGATCACGGCCACCCGGGACATGTCTCGACATGACCACCGGACGCACCGGAACCAGACCACGGGTACGCCGTACCTCGCCTGCACACGCGGGCGCCCGGCTGCCCACGATGACGCTTCTGACCTGTGGCAGGGCGGGAGAGTGAACACCATGCACACGCTCGACCAGGTCGACGCAGCGTCGCTGCGCTCCGACATCCCGGACTTCCGTCCCGGCGACACGCTCAAGGTCAACGTCAAGGTCGTCGAGGGCAACCGCTCGCGCATCCAGGCGTTCCAGGGTGTCGTCATCGCCCGTCAGGGCGAGGGCGTCCGCGAGACCTTCACGGTCCGCAAGGTCAGCTTCCAGGTCGGCGTCGAGCGCACGTTCCCGGTGCACTCCCCGAGCCTCGAGTCGATCGAGGTCGTGACGCGCGGTGACGTGCGCCGCGCGAAGCTGTACTACCTGCGCAAGCTCCGCGGCAAGAAGGCCAAGATCAAGGAGAAGCGCGACGCGATCCCGGCCAAGAAGGCCTGATCACGCAGCACTCCTCGAAGGGCGGTCACCTAGTGGTGGCCGCCCTTCGGCGTTCCCGGGCGTGCCCGTCTCGGAGCGCGGCCCTGTGCGCGCGGCACGGTTCGGCGTGCGAGAGTGTCCGGGTGATCGACCCCGCCGACGAAGCCGCCCCGCCGACCGCCTCCGGCACGCCGAGCACGGCGACCGGCGACGAGCACGCGGCGCCGCGGCACGCAGCCGACCCGGACCGTCGCGACAAGCACCGCAGCTCCGGGATGTCGTTCCTGCGCGAGACGGTGATCATCCTCGTCAGCGCGCTCGTGCTGTCCCTCATCGTCAAGACGTTCCTCGTGCAGGCGTTCTTCATCCCCAGCGGGTCGATGAACGACACGCTCATCAAGAACGACCGCATCCTGGTCAGCAAGCTGACCCCCGGACCGTTCGACCTGCACCGCGGCGACGTCGTCGTGTTCAAGGACCCGAACCACTGGCTCGGCGACGAGGTCGAGGACACCCCCACCGGTCCGGTCGGCACCGTCGTGCGCGACGCGCTCTCGTTCATCGGCCTCTACCCGGAGGACGCGGGCGAGCACCTGGTCAAGCGCCTCATCGGGCTGCCCGGCGACCACGTCGCGTGCGAGGGCGCCGGCAAGCCGGTCACGGTCAACGGCGTCGCGATCGACGAGCCCTACCTGGCACCCGGTGCGCAGCCGAGCGAGTTCGCGTTCGACATCGTCGTCCCGCCCAACAGCATCTGGGTCATGGGCGACAACCGGCAGCACTCGGCGGACTCTCGCTGGCACCAGGGCGAGCCGGGCGGCGGGTCCGTCCCGGTCGACAACGTGGTGGGCGTGGCCTTCGTCATCGTCTGGCCCGCGGACCACTGGGACCTGCTGCGCAACCCGGGCGACACGTTCGCGGACGTGCCGGCCGCGTCGTGACCGTCGGGGCGGCCGTCTCGGTCGCCGCCCGGCCCGGCCGGACGGCTCGACCCGGGCCGCACCTGCGCCACGAGCGCGTCCTGCTGCGCACCGGCGCGCGACTCGTCGCGGGCATGGACGAGGTCGGCCGCGGCTCGCTCGCCGGGCCCGTGAGCGTCGGGGTGGTCGTCGTCGACGTCTCGACCCGCTCCGCGCCGCGCGGGGTCGCCGACTCCAAGCTCCTGACGCCGCTCGCACGCACCGCGCTCCTGCCCGCGCTGGGCCGGTGGGGGACTGCGCGGGCCGTCGGGCACGCCAGTGCCGCCGAGATCGACGAGATCGGGATCATCGCCGCCCTGCGGCTGGCCGGGACCCGGGCGCTGGCCGCCGTGGCCGAGCGCGTCGGTCCCGTGGACGTCGTCCTGCTCGACGGCTCGCACGACTGGCTCACGCCGCCCGCGCAGGCGAGCCTGTTCGACGAGGTCGTCGCGGCAGACGGGCCGCGCGTCCACATGCGCGTCAAGGCGGACCGCACGTGCGCGAGCGTGGCGGCCGCGAGCGTGCTCGCCAAGTGCGAGCGGGACGCCCTCATGGCCGCCCTGGCGCCCGAGCACCCCGCGTACCGCTGGGACGAGAACAAGGGCTACGCCTCGCCCGACCACCTCGCGGCCCTGGCCGCCCACGGGCCGAGCGTGCTGCACCGCCGCTCGTGGCGACTTCCCGGCGTGGGTGTCCTGGGCGACGTGCCGGGTGGGGGATGATGAGCGCGTGAGTGCCGAGGACCTGGAGAACTACGAGACCGACATGGAGCTCGCGCTCTACCGCGAGTACCGCGACGTCGTCGGCCTCTTCTCGTACGTGGTGGAGACCGAGCGTCGTTTCTACCTGGCCAACCAGGTGGACCTGCAGGTGCGGTCCGCCGCGGGCGAGGTCTACTTCGAGCTCACGCTCGCCGACGCCTGGGTGTGGGACGTGTACCGCTCGGCCCGGTTCGTGAAGTCGGTGCGCGTCGTGACGTTCAAGGACGTCAACGTCGAGGAGCTCGCCAAGGCGGAGCTCGACCTCGGCGGCGGGGCCGGCTTCCCGCGCTGAGCGGCCCTCGGGCACGGCGAGCCGACCACAGGACCGCGGTCCGGGACGGCCGTCCCCAGAACTGACCGTGCGCCCGACGCGCGCCGGTCCGCGTGCGGCACGGTCGTCGCATGCGAGCCAAGGATGCGGTCGGACGGTACGGCGAGGACGTCGCCGCGCAGCACGTGCTGGAGGCGGGGTGGCAGGTCCTCGACCGGAACTGGCGGTGCCGCGACGGTGAGCTCGACCTGGTCGGGCTCGACGGCGACGAGCTGGTGGTCGTCGAGGTCAAGACGCGACGCTCGACGGCCTACGGCCATCCCGCGGAGGCCGTGACGCGCCTCAAGCTCGCCCGCGTCCGACGCCTGGCCGCCGCGTGGCTCGCGGCGCACGACCAGCGGGTCGCCTCGGTGCGGGTCGACGTCATCGCGGTGCTCCTGCCGCCGCGCGGCGCCGCGGTCGTCGAGCACCTCGTGGGGGTGATCTGACGTGGTGCTCGGGCGGACGCTCGCGGTCGCGCTGGTCGGCCTGACCGGGCACGTCGTCGAGGTCGAGGCGCACCTCGCGCCGTCGCTGCCCGCGTTCACGCTGGTCGGGCTGCCGGACGCCTCCCTGGCCGAGGCACGCGACCGGGTGCGCGCGGCGGTCACGTCCTCGGGGCTGCCGTGGCCCAACCGGCGGATCACGGTCAACCTGTCTCCGGCGACGCTCGCGAAGTCGGGCTCGTCGTTCGACCTGGCGATCGCCGTGGCGACACTGGTCGGCGCCGAGGTGCTGGACGCGGCGGCGGCCGTCGGCGTCGTGCACATCGGCGAGCTGGGGCTCGACGGGCGGGTCCGGCCCGTGCGCGGGGTGCTGCCCGCGGTCGCGGCCGCCGTGGCGGCGGGGCACCCGCGCGTCGTCGTCCCGCACGCCAACGCGGCCGAGGCCGCGCTCGTGCCGGGCGCTCGCGTCGCGGGGGTCGGCTCGCTCGCCGAGGTCGCAGCCCGGTACGGCGCCGAGGTGGACGTGCCGGAGCTCGCGGACGCGACGCTCGAGGCCGTGCCCGCCGCGCCGCCACGGGGTGTGCTCGACCTCGCCGACGTGGTCGGTCAGAGCGACGCGCGCGAGTGCCTCGAGGTCGCCGCGGCGGGCGGGCACCACCTGCTGATGGTCGGGCCTCCGGGGACGGGCAAGACGATGCTCGCCGCGCGGCTGCCCGGGCTGCTGCCCGACCTCGACGAGGCGGACGCCGTCGAGGTGACGGCCGTGCACTCGGTGGCGGGCACGTTCGACCCCGGCGGGGGGCTGCTGCGCCGACCCCCGTTCGAGGACCCGCACCACACCGCGACTCCCGCGAGCGTCGTGGGCGGCGGTTCCGGCACGCCGCGGCCGGGTGCGGCGTCGCGAGCCCATCGGGGAGTCCTGTTCCTGGACGAGGCGCCGGAGTTCTCGACCGCCGTCCTGCAGACGCTGCGCCAGCCGCTGGAGCACGGTGAGCTCGTGCTGCACCGGGCGCAGGGCGCCGCGCGCTACCCGGCGCGCTTCCAGCTCGTGCTCGCGGCGAACCCGTGCCCGTGCGGCAAGGCCGTGGGCAAGGGGTTGGAGTGCACCTGCCGCAGCGAGCAGCGGCGCCGCTACTTCGGCAAGCTGTCCGGGCCGCTGCTCGATCGCGTGGACCTGCAGGTGGAGCTGCAGCCTGCGCGCGCCGGCGGCGCCGAGGGCGAACCGACCGCCGTCGTGGCGGGGCGGGTATCTGCCGCGCGCGGGGCGGCGCGGGAGCGGCTGGCCGGCACCCCGTGGCGCACGGGCGCCGAGGCGCCGGGCGGGTGGCTGCGCGAGCGGCTCGGCGCGGACGCGTCGTTGCTCGGCGACCTCGACCGTGCGCTCGATCGCGGGACGCTGAGCATGCGCGGCGTGGATCGGGTGCTCCGCGTGGCGTGGACGCTGGCGGACCTCGACGGACGTGCCGCGCCGGGACGCTCCGACGTCGGCCGGGCGCTCCTGCTGCGGACGCGGGGGCACGGGGCATGACGGCGCCCGGACGTGACGGGGTGGTGGGCGGCACGGCGGCCTCGCCCGTCGGCCTCGCGGGCTGGTCGATGGGCTCCGGCCTGGACGACCGCGCCGCCCGAGCGGCGTGGAGCGGGCTCGCCGAACCCGGTGACCTCGTCGCGGGCGCGCTGGTCGCGACGCTCGGGGCGGTCGACGCGCTGCGACTCGTCGTCCTCGCGACGGACGTCGGAGTCCGGGCTGCGTGGGCCGAGGTGACGGGGGAGGCGCCGGGCGGTCGCGACCGCGAGCAGGATGGCGCGCTGTGGGCCGTGCCGGAGCACGTCGACGCGCGGGCGTCGACCGCACGTCCGACGACCGCACGTCCGTCAACTGCACGTCCGTCGACCGATCCGCAGCGCGCTGACGCGTTACGCGTCGAGGCGGCACCTGCTGACTCGCCACGAGATGACCCGCGACGCGTCGACCCATCACGCGCACACCGTGCGGAGCAGGGCGCGGCGAGCTGGCCCGGCGGGGTGAGGCTCGCGCGGGCAGCCGAGCGGTGGGGACTGCGTCTGCGCGACGCGGAGCCGTCGCGGCGGCTGGCCGCCCTGGCGACACTCGGCGGCTCGTTCGTCGTTCCTGGCGACCCCGGGTGGCCCGTGGGTCTCGACGACCTCGGTGCCGCAGCGCCCTTCGGGCTCTGGGTGCGCGGCGAGGCGGACCTGGGCGCCCTCCTGGCGCGGTCGGTGGCGATCGTCGGCTCGCGCGCGTCGACGACGTACGGCGAGCGCGTCGCGGTCGACCTGGCCGCGGGGGCGGTCGACGCGCGGGCGTGCGTGGTCTCCGGCGGGGCGTACGGGATCGACGCCGCCGCGCACCGCGGCGCCCTCTCGCGGGGCGGGCGCACGGTCGTGCTGCTGGCGGGCGGCGTCGACCGGGCGTACCCGGCCGGCAACGCTCGGATCTTCGAGGCGGCCGTGGGCGGGGGAGGAGCGCTCGTCGCCGAGGTGCCGCCCGGCAGCGTGCCAACCAAGGGAAGGTTCCTCCAGCGGAACCGGGTCATCGCCGCGGCGGCGCGGGCAACGGTCGTCGTCGAGGCGGCATGGAGGTCGGGCGCGATGAGCACCGCTCACCACGCGGCGCGGCTGCTGCGTCCGGTCGGAGCGGTGCCCGGGCCGGTGACCTCGGTGGCGTCGGCCGGGTGCCACCGGCTGCTGCGCGAGGGCTCGGCGGTCTGCGTGACCGATGCCGCCGAGTTGATGGACCTGGCCGGGCTCGTCGGGTCGGACCTCGTGCCCGAGCGCGTGGGCCCACCGCGGCTGGCGGACGGCCTCGACCCGGGCGTGGTGCGTGTTCTGGACGCCCTGCCGCGCCGGATGGGGGTTCCGGTGGAGGACGTGGCCGCCCGCGCCGGGGTGACCCTGGGGGAGGCCCGGGCAGCGCTCGGCCTGCTCGAGTTCGACGGGTTGGCGGTGCGTGACGGCGACCGGTGGCGCGTGCGCCCGAATTGAGCGCAAGGAATGGCGACGAAACCCGGAACCGCAACGCGACCGGGCGCGTTGGAATGGTGGAACACATGCATGTCCCGTTCGTTCCACGTCGCACCTTTCGCGTCACCGGCGTGTCGGGGAGGCCGAACGGGTGTACCGGTCGTCCACCGACGAGTGACGGGGCAGAAGGTCCCGCCGACTGAAGTGGCGAGCGGGTGAAAAACCGCCCATGTGGCCCTTGTCACGACCCCACAATCGGACATTCCGGTGGCATTCGACCAGCATTAGCCCAGGCAGGTGAATTCCGGTCTTGTCTTGGCTGTGTGTTTCAGGTCACCGTAGGGCCATGACCACGACCGAGCTCATCGAGAAGGCGCCCTGCCGGGCTGCGCTGCTCGACGCGTTCTCGTCGTACGTCTCGTCCCAGCGGGGCCTCTCGGTCCACACGGACCGCGCCTACCGCAGCGACGTCGAGGCGCTCCTCGGGTTCTCGGTGCGCCACGGCGCGTCGACTCTGGACGACATCGACCTGCGCATGCTGCGGGCGTGGCTCGCCTCGCAGGCGGCCGCCAAGCGCAGCCGCGCGACGCTCGCGCGTCGCGGCGCTGCTGCCCGGACCTTCCTCGCGTGGGCCGCGCGCACCGACCGGATCGCTGTCGACCCGTCGCTGCGGCTCGCCAACGCACGCGTCAGTGCCCCGCTGCCGACCGTGCTGCGTACCGGTGCCGTCGCCGCCGTCATCGACACCGCGCGTGAGCGCGCCGGCGACGGCGAGGCCGCGCACGTGCGGGACTGGACGCTGCTCGAGCTGCTCTACGCGACCGGCATCCGGGTCGGGGAGCTGTGCTCCGCCGACCTGCGCGACGTCGACCTCGCCGAGCGGACCCTGCGGGTGCTCGGCAAGGGCTCGAAGGAGCGCGTCGTGCCGTTCGGCGTCCCGGCCCGCACCGCGCTCGTCGCCTGGCTCGAGACCGCTCGCCCCGCACTCGCCCGCGCCGACTCGCCCGACGCGCTGTTCCTCGGTCTGCGCGGCGGTCGCATCGACCCGCGTCAGGTGCGCGACGTCGTGCACGCCGCGACCGCGGCCGCCGACGTCGAGGACCTGGCCCCGCACGGCCTGCGCCACACCGCGGCGACGCACCTGCTCGAGGGCGGCTCGGACCTGCGCAGCGTCCAGGAGATCCTCGGCCACGCGAGCCTCGCGACCACGCAGCGCTACACCCACATCTCGGCGGAGCGACTCCGCTCCGCCTACGCACTCGCCCACCCCCGCGCCTGATCCCCCCGGAGCCGAAGATGACGACGACCCAGGTAGACGCCGCCGCCGCATGGCTGGCGCACGTCGGTGCCGACGCTGCCCCCGCCGGCGTCGTTCCCCAGCCGCGCAACCTGCAGGCTGACGGTGCCGTCGACGCCGAGCTCGGCTCGCTCGTCGAGGCGCCCGAGATCCCGACGCAGCGGGCGCCCCTGGCCGACGAGGCCGCTGCGGCACTCGCGCTGCTGTGGGTGGACCTCAAGGACAAGGGCTGTGCCACCGCCCGCCAGAACCTGATCCTGCACTACGCCCCGCTCGTCGCGGCCGTCGCGGGCCGGG
>NZ_QWKP01000176.1 GCF_003470205.1 Cellulomonas rhizosphaerae | reverse complement strand
CGCACGTAGTCGTCGTGGAGCTTCTGCGCGAGGGCCAGCATGCCGGTGGCCGACTCGGGCTCGTTGCCGCGCTGCGGCGCCGCGACGGGGGCGACGATCGGAGCGGCGACGGGTGCGGGTGCGGCCGCGACCGGCGCGGGGGCCGGGACGGGCTCGGGCGTGGGCTCGGGGACCGGCTCCGGCTTGGGGGCCGGCGCGGCCTGCTGCGCTCCCGCGCGGCTCAGCTCGGCGATCCGGCGCTCCGCGGCGGCGAGCTTCGTCTTCAGGTCGTCGTTCTCGCCCTGGATGTCACGAAGCGTGTTGACGACCTCGTCCAGGAAGTCGTCGACCTCGTCCTGGTCGTAGCCCTCGCGGAACTTGGTCGCCTGGAACTTCTTGTTCAGCACCTCGTCTGCGGTCAGCAGCGCCATGGTCGTCACCTCTGTGAGTCGAACTGTCAGGCCGGGGCAGTCCTCCGACCACCTCGGGCCACCGTAGCGGACATTGCCCGGGCAGCACTCCCCGGGCGTGGACGATCTCGACGGCGCGTCGCCCGGCACGGTGAACACCGGGCTGCCGCCTTCGCCCTGGTCACCCCAGCAAGGACAGCCCCACGGTGCAGAGCAGGAACAGGACCATGAACGCGAGGTCGAGCGAGATCGCGCCGATCCGCAGCGGGGGGATGACGCGGCGCAGCAGCCGCAGCGGCGGGTCGGTGACCGTGTACGTGGCCTCGGCGACGACGAGCGCGACGCCCGTCGGACGCCAGGACCGCGCGAAGACCATCACCCAGTCCAGCACGAGCCGGACGAGCAGCAGGATGAAGAAGAGCAGCAGCGCCAGGTACGCGACGTCCAGGACTGTCCGCACGCGTCAGCTCTGGTTGAAGAAGCCGGCTCGCGTCACCGGCTCGGCGGCGGGCGCCTCGCCCGACACCTCGACGTGCGACGGCGAGAGCAGGAACACCTTGGCGGTGACCCGCTCGATCGCACCGTGCAGGCCGAAGATCAGGCCGGCCGAGAAGTCGACCAGGCGCTTGGCGTCCGCGTCGTCCATGTCGGTCAGGTTCATGATCACGGGAGTGCCCTCGCGGAACGCCTCGCCGATCTTGCGCGCGTCGTTGTACGAGCGCGGGTGGATCGTCGTGATGCGACGCAGCTCACCTGCCTGCGGCGCGGCGTGCGCCTCGTGCTGGGGCGTGGCGGCGACGCGCGTCGGACGCAGCGGCGTGACCTGGGCCTCGTACTCCTGGTGCTCCACAGGTGCCTCTCCCTCGTCGTACTCGTCGAGGTACTCCTCGTGCTCGCCGCGGTCGTCGGCCAGTCCGAGGTACAGCATCGTCTTGCGCAGTGCTCCGGCCATGGCCCTCGCCCCTCCCCCGGAAAGCTCCGGCGTGTGTACAGGTCGTGCGGTGTCCGGACCCCGGATCAGGGCGGGTCCGTCTCGCTGATCACGCTAGCAACGCCGGACACGCCGTCCCGCGCGCGACACGCCCGCGCAGCAGGTGAGTGCAGGTGCTGTCAATGGGTCGGGCGCACAACTCCCGCGAACCTTCCCGTGCGACCCTCGCGCCGGAAGGAGTAGTAGTCGCGGTCCGTCCACGTGTCGGCCGACGAGGTCGCGATCGAGCTGATGCCCTGCGCGCGCAGCACACCGACGACCCCGGCCGGCAGGTCCAGCGCGGGGGTCCCCCACGACGTCAGGGTCGCCGTGCCGGGCACCGCGGCCTCGACCTCGTCCCGCATCGCGGCCGGCACCTCGTACGACGAGCCCGCGATGCTCGGTCCCAGCGAGGCGACGACCCGGTCCCGCCGGGCGCCCGCGCCGACCATCGCGTCGAGCGCTGCCTGCAGCACGCCGGCGACGAGGCCCGGTCGCCCGGCGTGGACGGCGGCGACGACCCCCGCGTCGTCGTCGGCCAGCAGCACCGGAACGCAGTCCGCGACCACGACGGCCACCGCCACCGACGGGTCGCACGAGACCAGCGCGTCCGCCTCGCCCACGGGGCCGGTCGGCGGTCCGTCGAGAACGACGACGCCGCGGCCGTGCACCTGCGCGGAGAACACGACGTCGGCGCCGACCCACGAGGCGAGCAGCGCGCGGTTGCGCGCCACGGCCTGCGGGTCGTCGCCGACGTGGTCACCCAGGTTCAGCCCGGAGTACGGCGCCAGGCTGGTGCCCCCGAGCCGCGAGGTGAACCCGGCGCGGACACCCGCGCCGAGCTCGGCCTCGTCGAGCGCGATCACTTCAGGAAGTCGGGCACGTCCAGCTCGTCGCGCTCACGGCGCGGCGCGTCCTCCGAGAAGATCCGCGGGACCTCGAGCGCGCCGGTGATCGGCACCGGCTCGGCCTCGGTGGACAGGAACGCGGGGACGGCGGGCTGGGCGACGGGCACCGAGGCCGGGATGGGCGCGGTGAGCTCGTCGCCACGCTCCGCCTGCCGGGGCGCGGGCAGCTGGGGCGCCGGGCGTGCGGCGGGCGCCGCCGAGCCGGAGACCTGACCCAGCGCCCGCGAGTCGCGGCGCACCGACGGCGAACCGCCGTCGAAGCCTGCCGCGATGACCGTGACGCGGACCTCGTCGCCGAGGGCGTCGTCGATGACCGCACCGAAGATGATGTTCGCCTCCGGGTGCGCGGCCTCCTGCACGAGCCGGGCCGCCTCGTTGATCTCGAACAGGCCGAGGTCCGAGCCACCCTGGATCGAGAGCAGCACGCCGTGCGCGCCGTCGATGCTGGCCTCGAGCAGCGGCGAGGAGATCGCCATCTCGGCAGCCTGCACCGCGCGGTCCTCGCCACGGGCGAAGCCGATGCCCATGAGCGCCGAGCCGGCGCCCTGCATGACGGACTTCACGTCGGCGAAGTCGAGGTTGATCAGGCCCGGCGTGGTGATCAGGTCGGTGATGCCCTGGACACCGGAGAGCAGCACCTGGTCGGCCGAGTGGAACGCGGACAGCACCGAGACCGAGCGGTCGGAGATCTGCAGCAGGCGGTCGTTCGGGATGACGATGAGCGTGTCGACCTCGGCGCGCAGGGCGTCGATGCCCGCGTCGGCCTGGACCGAGCGACGGCGGCCCTCGAAGGTGAACGGGCGCGTGACGACACCGATCGTCAGCGCTCCGAGCGAGCGCGCGATGCGCGCCACGACGGGAGCGCCACCGGTCCCGGTGCCACCACCCTCCCCCGCGGTGACGAAGACCATGTCGGCGCCGCGCAGGACGTCCTCGATCTCCTCCGAGTGGTCCTCGGCGGCCTTCTTGCCGACCTCGGGGTCCGCGCCGGCGCCGAGGCCGCGCGTGAGCTCGCGGCCCACGTCCAGCTTGACGTCCGCGTCGGACATGAGCAGGGCCTGGGCGTCGGTGTTGACGGCGATGAACTCGACACCCTTGAGCCCGACCTCGATCATGCGGTTCACGGCGTTGACGCCGCCGCCGCCGATGCCGACGACCTTGATGACCGCCAGGTAGTTCTGCGGAGCTGCCACGGTGGGTGCCTCTCGTTCTCGCTTGCCGGCCGCGGTCGAGCCGCGGATCCCCGGAGCCGACACGCCGGCTCCGGCATTCAACCTTCACCCTCAGGTTGAGGGTTATAGTTATGTCAGGTGTGCTGTCAGTGCGTGACGCTAGGTGTCCGACCGCCCGCGATCAACGACCGCGCCGCGCGTGTCGGCGACTGCTGTGATCCGTGGTTGCTGCAGGGCTAGCGGGTCACCGGGAGCTGGGGCGCGGAGACGTCGACGACCTTGACGTCCTTGCCCTCCTTCGAGCCCAGGATCGTGCTCAGCACCGAGATCTTGAGCGGCGTCCGCGCCGCGCTCCCCCAGTCGACCCGCACGCCGTCGCGCAGCGTCATGGTCACCGTGTCCTGCGTGCGCGCGGCGACCGAGCGGACGTCGCCGAGCAGGTCGTCGGGCAGCTGCTCGAGCACCGAGAGCACGGCGGCGAGCGTGCGCTTCTCCCCCACGGGCACGTCGACCACGGGCAGGCCCTTGGGCGCACTGTCCACGCGGCCGACCTGCACGCCGTCCATGTCCAGCAGCGCGTAGCCGCCCTCGTCGGGCACCGCCGCGACGGGCTCTCGCGCGACGATCGTCACCGAGACGCCGTGCGGCCAGTCGCGCATCACCCGCGCCTCGCGCACACCCGGCACGTCGAGGATCTCGTCGCGCATCGTGATGGTGTCCAGGCGCGGCAGCGGGACGTCGGCGCGCGCGTCGACCACGTCCGTGACCTTGTCCACCGCCACGACCGAGCCGGCGCCCGTCACCGTGACCTGGTCCGGGTCGAGCGCGAGCACCGGTGACAGGAACAGGAGCCACGCGAGCGCGAGCACCGCGACGAGACCTCCGGCGATGCCGAGGATCTGGCGGCGCGCGATGGTGCGCCGCGCGCGGGCACGCTCCGCGAAGCGCGCGAGCGACGTGGTCGAGACGACGGGCACGGCCGGTACGGCCGCGGGGGTTGCGGACAGGCGCCGGCCCGACGCGGAGTAGGTGGAGACGTTGCGGTGCGTGCCCGTCGCCGTCGTCGGGGTCGGACCCGACGTCGGGGGCGGCGTGGGCTGCGCGGGCTGCTTGGGCACCGCACCTGTGCGCGACGGGGAGGGGCGAGGCGGGGCCGCCGACGAGTCGGGCGAGGGTGCAGCAGCGGGCCGGGGCGTCGCCGGCCGGCGCGGCGACGAGGGAGCTGCCGGGCGCGGGGCGGTCGGGCGCGACGGGCTCACGCGTGCTCCCCCGCCCGCTCCTCGAGCGCCCGCAGGATGACCGGGCCGAGGTTCGTCACGTCGCCCGCGCCGATCGTCAGCACCAGGTCGCCGGGGCGCGCCTGGGCCGCGACCGCGAGGGCCGCGTCGCGCTTGTCCGGCACGAAGGTGGCCTTGCCGGGCGTGGGCACGCGGTCGACGACGAGCGCGCCGGTGACCTCGGGGTCGAGGTCCTCGCGTGCGGCGTAGACGTCCGTGACGACGACGACGTCGGCGAGGTCGAACGCGGTGCCGAACTCGGTCGCGAAGGTCTTGGTGCGGGAGTACAGGTGCGGCTGGAAGAGCGCGAGGACGCGTCCCTCTCCCGTGACCGACCGCGCGGCCCCCAGGACCGCCGCGACCTCCGTCGGGTGGTGCGCGTAGTCGTCGACGACGCGAACGCCGCCGACCGTGCCACGGAGCTCGAACCGCCGGCCGGTGCTGCGGAACGCGCCGAGGCCCGCAGCCGCGGCGGCGGGGTCGACACCGAGGCGGACGCACGCGGCCCAGGCGCCGGCGGCGTTGAGCAGGTTGTGTGCGCCGGGCACCGCGAGCGTCACGTCGACCTCGGCGCCCAGGCCGACCAGGTGGCCGGACCAGCCGCCGGGCGTGTCGGTGAGCACCACGTCGGCACCGGCGGACCGGCCGTACGTCACCACGGAGGCGCCGCGCGCCGCGAGGTCGTCGCGCGCCGCGTCGACGAGCCGCGCGGCACCCTCGTCGTCGGCGCACGCGACCAGCGTCCCGCCGGGTCGCACGCGGGCAGCGAAGTTGACGAACGCCTGCTCGAACGCCTCGCGCGAGCCGTAGTGGTCCAGGTGGTCCGGCTCGACGTTCGTGACGAGCGCGACCAGCGGCTCGTACGCGAGGAACGAGCCGTCGGACTCGTCGGCCTCGGCGACGAAGGCCGCGCCGGAGCCGTCGCGCGCGCCACCCAGGGGGCCGTCGTCGGACAGGACCGTGCCGCCGATCGCGAACGACGGGTCCGCGCCCGCCGCGAGCAGCGCGACGGCGACCATCGCGCTCGTCGTGGTCTTGCCGTGGGCGCCGGCGACGGCGACCGCGTCGCGGTCGGCCATGAGCGCGGCGAGGGCCTGCGAGCGGTGCAGCACCGCGATGCCGCGCTCGCGCGCGCGGCCGAGCTCGGGGTTGGTGGCCCGGACCGCGGAGGAGACGACGAGCGTGTCGACGTCGTCGACGAGCTTCGCGTCGTGGCCCACGTGGACCTCGACGCCCGCGGCACGCAGCGCGGGCAGGGCCGGGCCGTCGGCCGCGTCGGAACCGCTGACGCGCAGCCCGCGCGCCGCGAGCAGCGTCGCGATCGCCGACATGCCGGCGCCGCCGACGCCCACGAGGTGCACGTGACCGAGGGCGGAGACCGCACTCACGGCCGGACCTGCGCCTCGACGAGGGCCGCGACCCGGCCGGCCGCGTCCGGGACGCCCACGCTCGCGGCGGCCGCACCCATCCGCGCGCGGGTCTCGGGCGCGTCGTCGCCGACGAGCAGGACGGGCAGGTGCGCGCGGATCCACGCGGCGTCGAGCTCGGCGTCGTCGACCAGCACGCCGCCGCCCGCCGCCACCACGTCGGCCGCGTTGAGCCGCTGCTCGCCGTTGCCCACGGGCAGCGGCACGTAGACGGCCGGGATGCCCAGGGCCGCGAGCTCGCACACGGTGCCGGCGCCGGAGCGCGCGAGCACCACGTCGGACGCGGCGAGGGCCAGGTGCATGTCGGTGAGGTACTCGCGCACCTGGTAGCGCTCGGCGCCGGGCACGCCCGCCAGCGCGGCGGTCACGGGCTCGGCCTTGCCCAGGCCGGTCAGGTGCAGCACCTGGACGCCCGCGGCGAGCAGGTCCGCGGCGGCACCGGCCGCGGCGGCGTTGACGCTAGCGGCGCCGCTCGACCCACCGGTCACCAGCAGCGTCGGCAGGGCCGGGTCCAGGCCGAGCGCCTCGGCACCCGCGCGACGCGAGCCCGCGGCGTCCGCGGCCCGCTCCGCGACGAGCTCGGCGATCGTGGCGCGCAGCGGCAGGCCCGTGACCTGCGCACCGCGCAGCGTCGTGCCCGCGAACGTCACGGCGACCGCGGCGGCCCAGCGCGAGCCGAGCCGGTTCGCGAGGCCGGGACGCGCGTTCTGCTCGTGGATGACCACGGGGATGCGCCGCTTGCGCGCCGCGAGGTACGCCGGCGTCGAGACGTACCCGCCGAAGCCGACGACGACTTGCGCGCCCGCGTCGTCGATCGCCTTGCCCGCGGCGGCCACGGCGGCGCGCAGGCGCCCGGGCAGGCGCAGCAGGTCGGCCGACGGGCGGCGCGGCAGCGGCACGCGCGGGACGTACGCGAGCGGCAGCCCGTGCTCGGGCACGAGCCGGGCCTCGAGCCCCTCGGCCGTGCCGAGCACGGTCAGCACCGCGTCGGGGTGGCGCCGGTGCAGCTCGTCGGCCACGGCGAGCAGCGGGTTCACGTGGCCCGCGGTACCACCGCCCGCGAGCAGGACGGACAGCGGCTCAGCCACGGGCCTGCCCGATCACGGCGAGCGAGCGCCGCACCACGCTGGGCCGGGCCGAGAGGGCTTCGGCCGCGCCGGGCTCCGAGCGCGAGAACGAGATGACGACGCCGAGCGCGGCCATGGTCATGATGAGAGCCGAACCTCCGGCGGAGACGAGGGGAAGCGGGACGCCGATGACGGGCGCGAGCCCGATGACGACCGCGATGTTGAGCAGCGCCTGCCCGATGATCCAGCACAGGATCGCGCCCGTCGTGATCTGCACGAACGGGTCCGGGTGGCGGCGGATGACGCGGATCATGGCGAACGCGAGCAGCCCGAACAGGCCGAGCACGATGAGCGTGCCGACCAGGCCGAGCTCCTCGCCGAGGATCGCGAAGATGAAGTCGTTGTGCGCCGCGGGCAGGTAGCTCCACTTCTCGCGGCTCTGCCCGAGGCCGAGGCCGCCGATGCCGCCGCTCGCGAGGCCCCAGCCGCCGTGCAGCGTCTGGTAGCACGGGCCCGAGTTGCTGCAGGACTCGCTGTTGAGCCAGCTGCTGATCCGGGCCGTGCGGTTGTCGCTCGTCGCGGCCAGCACGACGGCGGCACCGATGCCGAAGACGCCCGCGACCGCGAACATGCGCATGGGCACGCCGGCGACGAACAGCGCGCCCGCGACCAGCACGATCATGACCATCGCCGTGCCCAGGTCGTGCCCGGCCAGGACCAGCAGGATCGCACCGGCGGCGACCACCACGGCGGGCACGAACACGTGCTGCCACTGGTGCAGCAGCGCCTGCTTGCGCGTCAGGACCACGCCGAGCCAGATCGCGAGCGCGAGCTTGAGCGCCTCCGACGGCTGCGCGGAGAACGAGCCCACGACGATCCAGCCCTTGTTGCCGCCGACGGCCCGGCCCAGCGGGCTGAACACGAGCAGCTGGAAAACCATCGCCGCGATCAGCGCCGGCCAGGCGATCCGCTTGTAGGCGCGGACCGGGAGCCGGGACAGCACGAACAGCACGGGCAGGCCCATGAGGGCGTACTTGGCCTGGTCGAAGAACACCGCGTACGGGGAGTTGCCGTCGGCGAGCGACTCGACGCTCGAGCTCGACAGCACCATGACGAGGCCGATGATGAGCAGCAGCGCCGAGGCGCCGACGAGCACGTAGTAGCTCGTCACCGCGCTGTTCCACTGGCCGAGCAGCGACCGGCGGCGGGGCGGTTCGTCCTCGGCCGTCAGTCGCGGGGCGGTCGTCGTCATCCGAGCGCCCGCACCGCGGCAGTGAACTCGCTCCCCCGCGCTGCGTACGACGCGAACTGGTCCATCGACGCGGAGGCGGGGGCGAGGAGGACGGTGGCGCCGGGCGCAGCGAGGCGCTCGGCCTCGTGCACGGCGCGGGTCATCACCGTGCCAGTCTCACCGGGCTCGACCTCGACGACCGGGACATCCGGCGCGTGTCGGGCGAGCGCGTCACGCAGCGGCTCGCGGTCCACGCCGATCAGCACGACGGCCCGCAGCCGGTCGCGGCGCGTGGCGACGAGCTCGTCGAACCGCGCGCCCTTGGCCAGCCCACCGGCGATCCAGACGACCGAGCCGGGCTCGAACGCGCCGAGCGACGCGGCCGCGGCGTGCGCGTTGGTGGCCTTCGAGTCGTCGACCCACGCGACGCCGTCCCGCACCGCGACGGTCTCGATGCGGTGGGCGGTCGGGCCGAACGAGCGCAGCCCGTCGCGCACCGCGGTCGGCTCGACGCCGTGCGCCAGCGCGAGCGCGCCGGCAGCCAGGGCGTCGGCGATCACGTGCCGCGGCACGGTGCCGTCCGGCCCCGCGAGCTGCGCGAGGTCGTCGAGCGTCCCGAGCTCGGCGGCGTGCGTGTGTCGCAGGCGCGCGAAGCCGCGGTCGACGAGCACGTCCTCGACCATGCCGACCTGCCCGACCAGGGGCGTGCCGGTGGTGAAGCCGACAGCGACGGCGCCGTCGACGACCTCGGCCTGCTCGACGAGGTCCATCGTGCGCGGGTCGGCCAGGTTGTAGATGCACGCGACCTGCGCGCGCTCGTAGATGCGGCCCTTGTCGGCCGCGTACTGCTCGAGGTCACCGTGCCAGTCGAGGTGGTCGGCGGCGATGTTGAGCACGGCCGAGGCCTGCGGGGACATCGAGTGCGTGAAGTGCAGCTGGAAGCTCGACAGCTCCACGGCCAGCACGTCGTAGGACGGGTCGGTCGCGGCGAGCACGACGGGCGTGCCGACGTTGCCGACCGTGGCCGACGTGCGACCCGCCGCGCGCAGGATCGCGTCGAGCATGCCGACGGTCGTCGTCTTGCCGTTCGTGCCGGTCACCGCGAGCCAGGGCGCGTGGCCGTCGGGACGCGAGGCGCGCAGGCGCCACGCGAGCTCGACCTCGGACCACACGGGCAGCCCGCGACTGAGGGCGGCGGCGATCAGCGGGTGGTGCGGAGGCAGCCCCGGCGACGCGACGACGAGGTCCGCGCGGTCCAGCCCGGTCCCGGCGAGGTACTCGGCCGACGAGATGACGTCGCCCGCGCCGTCATCGACGGGCACGACGCGCGCGCCGGCGGACGCGAGCACGTCGGCCGCGGCCCGCCCGGAGACCCCCAGGCCGGCGACGACGACGCGCGCGCCGTCCAGGTCCTGCGGCGCCACCTAGCCGGACACCCACTCGGCGTAGAAGATCCCGATCCCGAGGGCGACGAACAGCCCCGCGATGATCCAGAACCGGATGACGATCGTGACCTCGCCCCAGCCCTGGAGCTCGAAGTGGTGGTGCAGCGGCGCCATCTTGAACACGCGTCGGCCGGTCATCTTGAAGAAGCCGATCTGGATGACGTCCGAGAGCACCTCGAGGACGAAGAGGCCTCCGATGATTGCCGCGAGGATCTCGACGCGGGACAGGATCGACAGGCCGGCGAGCGCGCCGCCGAGGGCCAGCGAGCCGGTGTCACCCATGAAGATCTTGGCCGGGCTCGCGTTCCACCACAGGAAGCCGAAGCACGCGCCGGTGATCGCGGCGGCCACGACGGCCAGGGCGAGCGGGTCGCGCGTCTCGTAGCAGCTGGGTCCGGCGGTCGCGAGGAACTGGCACGACTGGTTGAACTGCCAGACGCCCACGACGACGAACGAGCCGAACACGATGAGGGACGTGCCCGTCGCGAGCCCGTCGAGCCCGTCGGTGAGGTTGACCGCGTTCGACCAGGCGGTGATGAGGAAGTTGGCCCAGATGACGAACAGCAGCAGCCCGATCGTGACCCCGGCGAACGCGAGGTCGATGTTCGTGTCGCGGATGAACGAGATGCGCGTGGACGCGGGCGTGCGGAACTGGCTGTTCGGGAACTGCAGGGCCGCGACCGCGAATATCACGCCGACCAGGCCCTGCCCGACGAACTTCCACCGCGCCTGCAGCCCGAGGCTGCGCTGCCGGGAGATCTTGATGTAGTCGTCGAGGAACCCCACCAGCCCGAGGCCGGTCATGAGGAACAGGACGAGCACCTCGGACGCGCTCGGCGCGGTCCCGGTGACGATCAGCGCGCCGCACCAGCCGATGAGCGTCGCGGCGATGATGACGACGCCGCCCATGGTGGGCGTGCCGCGCTTGGTGAAGTGCGCGGTGGGTCCGTCCTGGCGGATGAACTGGCCGTACTGCTTGCGCACGAGCAGCCGGATGAACAGCGGCGTGACGAGCAGCGCGACGAGCATCGAGAGCCCGCCGGAGATGAGGACCGCCTTCACGCGGCGCCACCCCCCTCGACCAGCAGGTCGCCGAGCTGCCAGAGGCCGGCGCCGTACGACGACTTCACCAGGACGACGTCGCCCGCGCGCAGCTCGTGCTCGAGGAGCAGGCGGGCGTTCTCGAGGTCGTCGACCAGCACGACCTCGTCGCCCCAGCTGCCCTCGCGGTTGGCCCCGTCGCGGATGCCGCGCGCGCCCTCGCCGACCACGACCGTCAGGCCGACGTTCAGCCGGACGACGAGCGTGCCGAGCGCGTCGTGCGCCTCGCGGGACTCGGGTCCGAGCTCGAGCATCTCGCCGAGCACCGCGATCGAGCGCCGGTCGCGGCCCGCGAGCACCGCCAGTGCCTTGAGCGCGGCCCGCATCGAGTCGGGGTTGGCGTTGTAGGAGTCGTCGATGATCGTCACGCCGTCGGCGCGGTCGACCACGTGCATGCGGTGCGGGCTCAGGGCGTCCGCGGCGGTCAGCCCCGCGGCGACCTCCTCGAGCGTGAGCCCGACGGCCAGCGCGGCGGCCGCGGCCGCCAGCGCGTTGTGGACGTGGTGCTCGCCGACCAGGCGCAGCTCGACGCTGGCCTCGCCGTCGGGCGCGACCAGCGTGAAGCGCGCGCGGCCCGCGCGGTCCATGTCGACGTCGGCGGCCCGCACGTCGGACGTCGGCGCGGCCCCGAACAGCACGACCTCGCCCGGCGCCAGCGCCGCCATCGCCGAGACTCGCGGGTCGTCGGCGTTGAGCACCGCGACGCCGTCGCTCACGAGGCCCTGGACGATCTCGGCCTTGGCGCGCGCGACCGCGTCGATCCCCCCGAAGCCGCCCAGGTGCGCCTGCCCCACGACGAGCACGACGGCCACGTCCGGCGGCGCGATCCGCGTCAGGTAGTCGAGGTGCCCCGGCCCGCTCGCGCCCATCTCGAGCACGAGGAACCGCGTGGACTCGTCGGCCCGCAGCACCGTCAGGGGCAGGCCGATCTCGTTGTTGAACGACCGCACGGGCGCGATCGTCGGTCCGGCCGCGCCGCACAGCTGCGCGAGCAGGTCCTTGGTCGTCGTCTTGCCGACGGAGCCCGTGACGCCGATCACGCGCAGCCCCGACCCGCCGGGCGCCAGGCCGGCCTCGCGCAGCCGCGCGAGCACGTCACGCGCGAGGTCGCCCAGCGCGCGCTCGACGTCCTCGACGACGACGGACGGCAGCTCGGAGCCGTCAACGGCGTGCACCGGGTGCGCGGCCAGGACGAGCGCGGCACCGGCCGCGACCGCCGTGGCGGCGTAGTCGTGCCCGTCCACGTGCTCGCCGGGCAGCGCGACGAACAGGCCGCCGGGCTCGACGTCGCGCGAGTCGGTCACCACCGCGCCGCTCACCACGAGCGGGCCGTGGCCGACCGCGCGCACCTCGCCGCCGGTCGCGGCCGCGATCTCGGCCGCCGTCAGCGCGATCACGCGTGCCGCTCCGCGGGTGCGGTCAGCTCGGCGCGCGCGGACCGCAGCACGTCCCTGTCGTTGTACCGGTGGAACACCCCGGCGATCTCCTGTGTCGGCTCGTGCCCCTTGCCCGTGATGATCACGGTGTCCGGCTCGTGAGCCAGCGCGAGGGCGTCGTGGATGGCCTGCGTGCGGCTCGTGGCCTCGTGCACGTCGGTCAGGTCCGGGCGGACGGCGCGGACGCCGTCCAGGATGGCGGACCGGATGGCCGCCGGCTCCTCGGAACGCGGGTTCTCGTCGGTGACGACGATCACGTCCGCGAGCCGGGCCGCGATCTCGCCCATGATCGGGCGCTTGCCCTGGTCGCGGTCGCCGTCGGACCCGAACACGATCACGAGGCGCCCGGGCGTGATCGGCCGCACGGCCTCGAGTGCGAGGACGAGCGCGTCGGGCGTGTGCGCGTAGTCGACGAGCGCGAGCGGCAGGCCGTCGCCGCGCTCGATGACGCGCTCCATGCGGCCCGGGATCGCCCCCGCGTGGCCGACGGCCTCCACGGCGACGTCGAGAGGGACGCCGGCGCGGTGCGCGACGACGATCGCGAGGGCGGCGTTCGAGACGTTGACCAGGCCGGGCAGCGGGCTGTGCGCCTCGAGCAGCGCGCCGTCGGGCGTGCGCAGCGTGAACGCGGAGCCGACCCCGTCGAGCCCGATGTCGGCCGCCACCACCGCCCAGTCCGCGTCCGCACCCTCGGGCGCGCCGACGTGCGTGGCGAGGGACTCGACCGGGATCTGCGCCTCGCGCACGAGCCGGCGGCCCCACTCGTCGTCGACCACGACGACGCCGCGGCGTCCCTGCCCGGGCGCGAACAGGCGCGCCTTGTCGCGGAAGTAGCCGTCCATGTCGCCGTGGAAGTCGAGGTGGTCGCGCTGCAGGTTGGTGAACGCGACGACGTCGAGCTCGAGCCCCGAGACGCGTCCCAGGGCAAGGGCGTGCGACGAGACCTCCATCGCGACCGCACCCGCGCCGCGCTCGAGCGCCAGGGCGAGGATCGCCTGCAGCACGGGCGCCTCGACCGTGGTGCGCGGGCTCTCGATGCCCTCGTCGCCGATCCGCAGCTCGACCGTGCCCATCACGGCGGTGACGGGGTGCACGGCGCGCAGGGCGGCGTCGACGAAGTAGGTGGTGGTCGTCTTGCCGTTGGTGCCGGTGATGCCGACCGTCGTCAGGCGGTCCGCCGGGCGCTCGTGCACCACCGCGGCGAGCGGGCCGGCCAGCGCGCGCGGATCGTCGGAGACCAGCACGGGCACGGACAGCGCGGCGAGCGTCGCGGCGCCGGCGGTGTCGGTGATCACCGCGACCGCGCCGGCCTCGACGGCCTGAGCCGCGTAGGCGGCGCCGTGCACGCGCAGACCGGGGACGGCGACGAAGACATCACCGGGCTCGACGTCGTTGCTGGCGACCGTGACGCCGGTGACCCGGGCGTCGTCGAGCTGGGCGTCCGAGGCTGTGACCAGGGAGAACAGGTCCGCGAGAGCGGCGAGGCCGTGCTCCGCGGGATGCGCGGGACGCATCCGGGCGGGTGAGGTCATGGGGAGAATCTACCGCGAGCCGGGTGCGCCGACGGGCACGTGCGGGCCCCGGCCGGGCGGGTCACCACGTCGTCGGGTAGAGCTTCGCCTTGCTGCCCGAGGGCGCGACGCCGAGCTCGCCGAGCGTGTAGGCGGCGACCTCCTTGAACACGGGTGCGGCGACGTCGCCGCCGTAGACCGAGCTCTTCGGGTTGTGCAGGATCACGCTCACGACGATCTTCGGGTCGTCCGCAGGGACCACACCGATGAACGAGGCCGTGATGCCCTGCTTGCCCTTGATCCAGTTCTGCGCGGTGCCCGTCTTGCCGGCGACGCGGTAGCCCGGGATCGAGGCGTTCGAGCCCGTGCCGTCGTCGACCACGCTCTCCATCATCGAGAGCACCGTGTCCGCGGTCTTGGCGCTGACGACACGTGTCGAGTCCGCGGTCCTCGCCGGGGTGTAGGTGCCGTCGGGCGCCGTCCAGCCGGCGATGATGTGCGGCTGCACGTGCACGCCGTGGTTGGCGATCGTCGCGAACACCTGCGTGGCCTGGAGCGCGTTGACGGCCACGGCCTGGCCGAACAGCACCGCGTACTTCGAGCGCCCGTCCGGGTCCGAGAACAGTCCGGGTGACTCCCCCGGCAGCTCGATGCCGGTGCGGGTACCGAACCCGAAGCGCTTGAGGTAGGCGTAGCGCTGGTCGGTGGTCAGGTCCTGGCCGATCATCACCGTGCCCGAGTTCGACGACTGCGCGAGGACCCCGGTCGTCGTGAGCTTGAGCGTCGCGTGCTCGTGCGAGTCGTGGAACGTCTGCCCGTTGGACGTCGTGTAGCTGTACGGCACCTTGAACTCGGACGTCGGCGTCACGAGCTTGTTCTCGAGCGCGGCGGCCATCGTGATGACCTTGCCGGTCGAGCCGGGCTCGAAGACGTTCGAGACCGAGGCCGCGAGGGAGCCGTCGGAAGCACCCGGCTTGTTCGGGTCGCGCGTGTTGGAGTCGGCGAGCGCGAGGATGGCCGACGAGCCGACCTCCTGCACCACGACCGTGCCGGACGCGGCGCCGGTCTTGTGGATCGCCTCGGCGAGGGCCGCCTCGGCCTTGTACTGGATGTCCGAGTCGAGCGTCAGGCGCACGGAGCTGCCCTGCTTGGCCGGGGTGTCCTGCGAGTAGCCGCCGGGGATCGGCTGGCCGCCCGCGCCGCCCTCGTACACCTCCTTGCCGGGGGTGCCCTTGAGCTCGTCGTCGAGCGAGGCCTCGAGGCCCTCGAGGCCCGCACCGGCGGAGTTGACGAAGCCGATGACGTTGCCGGCCAGCGCGCCGTTCGGGTAGACCCGGTCGGCGACCTTCTCGATCCCGATCCCGGGGAGCTTGAGGTTGCGGATCTCGCGCACGACCGCGGGCAGGACGCCCTTCTTGAGCACCTTGTACCCCTTGGTGCCGACGAGCATGCCGCCGACCTCGGGCGCGCTCATGTCGAGCATCGGCGCGAGCAGCTGCGCGACGCCCTCGGCACCCTTCGGCACGTCCTTGGTGCCCATGAAGTCGCCGACCTGCAGCTGGTTCACCGAGACCGTGTACCGCTCGACCGACGTCGCCAGCGCGACGCCGTTGACGTCCGTGATCTGGCCGCGTGCCCCGAGCAGGGAGACCGGGATGAGGCGCGAGTCGCGCGCGTCGGCGGCGATCGCCGGACCGTGCAGCACCTGGATCCAGACGAGCTTGACCGCGAAGACCGCCAGCACGGTGACGATCGCGACGGTGAGGAACACCATCCGGCCGCGACCACCCGCGTGGTTGGCCGGCGCAGCGACGCGTCCCTGCACGACGCGCGGGGGCCGCGCACCCGTCGTCGGGCGCTGCGCGGGGACCCGCGTGCGGGGGCGCTCGGTGGTGGGGGCGCTCACTTCTTCGCCTTCGGCGCGCCCTGGACGCTGCCGTCGGACAACCGCACCCACCCGGTGCCGGCCGCGGGGACCATGTCGAGCCTGCGAGCCGCCTGGGCGAGCTCCTCGGGCGAGGACTTGTGGTCGAGGACGGCGACGAGATCCTTCTGGTCCTGGTCGAGCCGGGCCAGCTCGTTCGTCTTGTCGTGGATCGCGTACGACGCCTGGGCCATCTGCGTGTTGAGCAGCAGCGCGGACAGCAGCGCCACGGCCAGCACGCCCATGCAGACGAGGACGAACGGCACGCGGGTGCGCGCCTGTGCGGGTGCGCGCACGACGCGCAGCCGGGCCGACGGCGTCGCCTCGCGCTCGGGGCGCGGCCGTGGCGCGAACGCCGGGGGTGCGACGCGGGCGGTGGCCTGGGCGCTCATGCCGTCCTCCTGCGGTTCTTGCCGGATGTCCTGGCGGGTTGTGTGGGCCTGCTGGGCTCGTTGGTGCGCGGGAGCATGTGGCTCGGCGTCGGGCGCAGGCGCTCCGCGGCCCGGAGCCGGACCGACGCGGACCGCGGGTTGAGCGCGAGCTCGGCGTCGTCGGCCTCCTCGGCGCCGCGCGTGACGAGCCGCAGGTACGGCGTGTGCGTCTCGGGGACGACGGGCAGGTCCGGCGGCGCGCTCGTCGTCGCGCCGGCCGCGAAGGCCTGCTTGACGATGCGGTCCTCGAGCGACTGGTACGCCTCGACGACGATGCGGCCGCCCACGGACAACGCCTCGATCGACTCGGGCACCGCGCGCTCGAGCGTGACGAGCTCGCCGTTCACCTCGATGCGCAGCGCCTGGAACGTGCGCTTGGCGGGGTGGCCGCCGACCTTCCGGTTCGCCGCGGGGATGCTCGCGCGGATGATGTCGACGAGCTCGCCCGTGCGCTGCAGCGGGGCCTTGGCACGGGCCGCCACGACGTTGCGCGCGATCCGCGGCGCGAAGCGCTCCTCGCCGTAGACCCGCAGGATCCGCGCGAGGTCGCGCTCCTCGTAGGTGTTGAGCACGTCGGCGGCCGTCCGGCCGCGCGTGGCGTCCATCCGCATGTCCAGCGGGGCGTCCTGCGCGTAGGAGAAGCCGCGGTCGACCTCGTCGAGCTGCAACGAGGACACGCCGAGGTCCATGAGCACGCCCTGCACCGCGGGGATGCCGAGCTCGTCGAGCACGTCGCGGATCGCGTCGTACACCGCGTGCACGCCGACGAACCGGTCGCCGAACGGCGCGAGGCGACGGCCCGCGAGCTCGAGCGCCTGCGTGTCGCGGTCCAGGCCGATCACCCGGACGTGCGGGAAGGCGGTCAGGACACCCTCGGTGTGACCGCCCATGCCGAGCGTCGAGTCGACCATCACGGCCCCCTCGGCCGCGAGGGCCGGGGCGAGCAGGTCGAGGCAGCGCTGCAGGAGGACGGGGACGTGTCGCTCGTCGGCCGGTCGCTCGTCGCTCACGTCGCCCCCTTTCCCTGCTCGTCCCTGACCTGACCTGCGTGCGTCCTGCTTGCGTCCTGCGTGCGTCCTGCGTGCGTCCTGCTCAGAAGAAAAGGTGTGGTCGAGCGGCCCCTCCGCCGTCCGACCAGATCCCCCACCGGCCCTCTGACGCGGGGAAGTGCGTCAGAGCGGACGGGAGGAGGTCTCACCGGGCGACTGCATCGCCGTGATGCCCCACCTAGAACGGGCCGTTCGGGAAGACCTCCTCGGTCGTGTCGGCGTAGCCGGACTCCTGCTCCTCGAGGTACGTCTCCCACGCCTGCAGGTCCCAGATCTCCACGCGGGTGCCGGCGCCGATCACAGCGACGTCCCGGTCGAGCCCCGCGTACTTGCGCAGCACAGGCGGGATCGAGATGCGGCCCTGCTTGTCGGGGAGCTCGTCGCTCGCGCCGGACAGGAACACGCGCAGGTAGTCGCGAGCCTGCTTGCTCGTGACGGGGGCCTGCGCGAGCTGGCCGTGGTACCGACGGAACTCGTCCATCGGAAGCAAGAAGAGGCAGCGCTCCTGGCCGCGGGTCATGACCAGACCCGTCGAGAGCTGGCCACGGAACTTGGCCGGGAGGATGAGCCGACCCTTCTCGTCCAGGCGCGGGGTGTACGTGCCGAGGAAGGGCGCGGACGAGCCGAAGAGGCCGGACGTCGAGTCACTGGACACCCCGCCTCCCTCCCTTGTCTCGAGCTCGGCTCTCCCTGCCTCACCACGTGCCCCCACGCTACTCCACTTTCCTCCACCGGCAACGGCACAGAACGCCAAATTCACCCTTCTGCCGCATGTTCATGCAGGTCAGCGCGCGTGGGGGGAAGTGGAGGGATCTCGCGCGCTCGCCGCGCCGTGGCGTGTCACGGCGCCCAGGAATCACCCGTTCGGCGGGAAGAATCACCACAGACACGGCGCCGACCTGCGCATTTGCTACGGGAGGGTGGGTGGACGGGTGCGTGGTGGAGCGAAGTGGGGGGGAAGAACCCCGCCGTCAGAACGGTGTCGCCACGTAGGCTTTCCCCAGTTCCGCCAAAGGAGGCGCCATGCTGCAGGCCGTTCCCACGTCGAGCGAGCTCGACGACCTCGTCGAGACCACGACGCGCATGCGCGCGGGCATCGAGAAGGTGGTGACCGGTCGCCCCGACCTGGTCCGCACCACCCTCGCCGTCCTGCTCGCCGAGGGGCACCTGCTGCTCGAGGACGTGCCGGGCGTCGGCAAGACGACGCTGGCCAAGGCGCTGGCCCGCTCGATCGACTGCACGGTCGGCCGCATCCAGTTCACGCCGGACCTGCTGCCCAGCGACCTCACGGGCGTGAACATCTACCGGAGCCAGACGCACGAGTTCGAGTTCCGGCCCGGTCCCGTGTTCTCGCACATCGTCATCGGCGACGAGATCAACCGTGCCTCGCCCAAGACGCAGTCCGCCCTGCTCGAGTGCATGCAGGAGGCGCAGGCCACGGTCGACGGCCACACCTATCCCCTGCCGCGCCCGTTCCTCGTCGTCGCGACGCAGAACCCCGTCGAGATGGAGGGCACCTACCCGCTGCCCGAGGCGCAGCGCGACCGGTTCATGGCTCGCCTCACGGTCGGCTACCCCAGCGTGGACTCCGAGCTCGCGATGCTCGATCTGCAGGAGACCGCCGACCCGCTCGCCGACCTGCGCCCCGCGACCGACGCCGCGCACGTCGGTCGCCTCATCGACACCACCCGCCGCCTCTACGCGGCGCCCGGCGTGAAGCGGTACGTCGTGGACCTCGTGACCGCGACGCGCGAGGACCAGGGCCTGCGGCTCGGCGCCTCGCCGCGTGCCGCGATCCAGCTGCTCCGCGCCGCGAAGGGCGTCGCGGCGCTGGCCGGCCGCGACCACGTGCTGCCCGACGACGTCCAGGAGCTCGCCGAGGCCGTGCTCGCGCACCGCCTGCTGCCCAGCACGGAGTCGCGCCTGTCCGGTCGCGGCACCGACGCGATCGTCCGCGACATCGTCGCGCGCATCCCGCTGCCGACCCCCACGGCCGTCCGCTCGTCTCGCTCCGTCGGCTGATGCGTCTGCGTCCCACCCCCCGCGGCTGGGGCCTGGCGGGCGCCGGCCTGGCGATCCTCGGGCTCGGCACCGGCATGGGATCGACCGACCTGGTGCGCATCGCACTGCTCGCGCTGCTGTGCGTCGGGGGCGCCGCGGCCGTCGTGGCGTGGCGTGACCCGGCCCGTGGCCGGCACCGGATCGACGTGGACCGCGTGGTCATGCCCAACCCCGTGCATGCCGGGTCGGTCGTCGGGGTGGACGTGCACATCCGCGCGCGCGACTCCGGGGCACGCACCCGGCTCGCCGGGCTGAAGTTCGCCGAGCAGGCCGCCACCGAGCTGTCGGCCGGCAAGCCCCTCAAGGCGCGTGTGGTGCGCGAGCGGTCCGAGGTGACGGTCAGCTACACGGTCGAGGCCGCACGCCGGGGTCGCTGGCCCATCGGCCCGCTCGTCGTGACCCGCACGGACGTGTTCGGCACGGTGACCTCCTCCGCGACGCTCGGCGACAGCGCCGAGGTCACGGTGTGGCCGGCTGTCGTGGCGCTGCCGACGCCGTCCGACGTCCTCGTCGGCGAGCCCGACCGGGTTGCGCTGGGCGCCCGGTCCCCCTCCACCGACGACGCGTCCCTGCGTGACTACCGCGAGGGCGACGACCTGCGCCGCGTGCACTGGAGCAGCAGCGCCCGCCGCGGCGCGCTCATGGTCCGCTCCGACGAGCGCGCCGGCATGCGTCCCGTCTCCGTGCTCATGGACCTGCCGCTGCGCGGCGGCGTGCCGCTCGAGTGGACGATCTCCGCGGGCGCCTCGATGGCGCTCGCGATGCTCGACGCCGGCCACCCCGTGCGGATGCTGGACGGCGCGCGGGTGAGCGCGGCCGGCACCCCGTTCGTGCACGCCCGCACCGACTCCGCCCGCGGCGCCCTGCTCGACCGCACGCTCGACCTGGAGAGCACCCGCTCGGCCGGCGAGGCGGAGAAGCACCTCGTGGCCGCGGCCCACATGCTCGACAGCACCGAGGCGGGCGGAGAGATCGTCCTCGCCGTGCTCGGCGCGCTCGGACCCAAGGCACGCGAGTCGCTCGCGCACGTGGTCGACACCGCGCAGGGCTGGGCGATGGTCCGCACCGACGGCGTGAGCGCGGCCCAGCAGCAGGACTCCGAGCACACGGTCCGCGCGCTGCGCCGGGCCGGCTGGCGCGCGGTGGCCGTGACCCCCGGCGAGGACGTCGTCGCCGCCTGGACCCGGATGCTGGGGAGCGTGCGATGAGCATCGTGGCCCGACGAGCTCCGCGCGGCGGCCGCGCCGCGCTCGCCACCGGCCTCGTGGCGGTCGGCACGTGCGCGAGCACGCTCGCGATCGCCAACCTGCTGTCCGCCAGCTCCTCGCGCGGCACGATCTGGTTCGCCGTGCTGCTGCTCGCGGGCGTCGTCGCGGGCGTCCGCGCACTGACGCGCACCTGGTTCGTGCCGTCGGTCGTCGGCCTGCTCGTCGCGCTCGTCGGGGTCGTCCTGCGCTACGGCGCGCCACCCGGACGGCTCCAGCTGGTCCCCGACCTCGACGCGTGGGAGCGCACGCGTGCCGTGTGGGGCGACGGGCTCGACCTCATCAACGTGTCCGTGGTGCCCATGGACGTCTCCCGGCCGGTCGAGCTCGTGCTGCTCGTCGGCGCGCTGCTCGTCTTCCTCGTCGCCGACCTGCTCGCCGTCGCCCTCGGCCGCGCCGGCTGGGCCGGGCTCGCCTACCTGGCGATGTGGATCCCGTCGATCTCCCTCGGCTTCGGCACGGGTGGCTGGGCGCTGCTCTGGACCGGGACCGCCTACCTCCTGCTGCTCGCCGTGACCGCCGCGCCGCACGCCGCCGGCCGTGAGCGGGGCCGCCTGGCCTCCGCCGCGGTGTGGTCGAGCGCCGCGGTGGTCGTGGGCGCGCTGGTGCTCGGACCCCTGCTCGCCGCGATGCCCGGCTGGTCCGCGGTCCGGCTGCCGAGCTTCGGCAGCGGGACGGCCGGGCCGGTGCAGCTCAGCGACCAGCTCGACCTGCGGCACAGCCT
>NZ_QWKP01000175.1 GCF_003470205.1 Cellulomonas rhizosphaerae | reverse complement strand
GCTCGGCCGCGAGCTCGGCGACCGCGTCGACGTCCTCGTCGGACAGGTCCGGGGCGATCTTGACGAGCAGCGGCACCGGGCGACGACCGGCGACCGTGGTGGCCTCGTCGGCCGCGACGCGCGTGGCCTGCAGGATCGGGCGCAGGGCCTCGACCGACTGCAGGTCCCGCAGGCCCGGGGTGTTGGGCGAGGACACGTTCACGACCAGGTAGTCGGCAAACGGCGCGAGGCGGGCGGCGCTGGTCGCGTAGTCGTCGGGCGCCTGCTCCGCGGGCGTGACCTTCGTCTTGCCGATGTTCACGCCGATCACCAGGCGACGGCCGCGCTTCGTCGACCGCAGGTGCCGCAGGCGCTCCGCGACCGCGGCGGAGCCCTCGTTGTTGAAGCCCATGCGGTTGCGCAGCGCGCGCTGGTCGAGCACGCGCCACAGGCGGGGCTGCTCGTTGCCCGGCTGCCCGTGCGCCGTGACGGTGCCGACCTCGACGAACCCGAAGCCGAGCATCGTCAGGCCCTCGACGCCGCGGGCGTCCTTGTCGAACCCGGCGGCGACGCCGAACCGCGACGGGAAGCCGCGTCCCAGCACGCGCACCCCGCCCGGGGCGGGGGGCGCCAGGGTGCCCGCGATGACGTCGCGGAGCACGGGCGTCCGGCCGACGCCGCGGATCAGGCCGAAGGCGACCTCGTGGGCGCGCTCGGGGTCCATGCGGCGGAAGACGAGGTCGAACAGGAGGCGGTACACGGATTCACCCTACGGGCGCGGGGCCGCCGTCTGCCGTCGTGTCCGCGCGCGCACGGCCGTCGACCAGAGCCACCAGATGCCGAGGAACGGCAGCACGAGCGGGATGTAGCCGTAGCCCGCACCAAAGCCGGACCACACCGTCTCGTCGGGGAAGTCCCCCACGTCGACGACCGAGAGCGTGCCGACCGTCAGGACCCCGACGAGCTCGACGAGGACCGCGGGCCACGCGATCGAGCGGCGGTTGGTCGCGAGCGCGTACGTGGCGACGCAGTAGACCAGGCCCGCGAGCAGCGAGAGCAGGTACGCGAGCGGCGCCTCGGAGAGCTTGATCGCGACCTGGTAGATGCCGCGGGCCGTGGCGGCCAGCGCGAGGATGCCGTAGATCGCGACGAGCAGGCGGCCGGGGCCGCTGCCGGTGGGTCGGGTCGTGGCCCGGAGGCTTGTCACAAGGTCTCCCAGATCTGCAAGAGCCGGAACTCGAGGAAGCCGACGGTCAGCGCCGCGACGAGCAGCACGACCGAGCTCCATCGGGTCCGCTCGGCGAACGCCCACGCCGCGGCGATGGGCAGGACGATGAGCTGCGTGATGACGTAGCCCCAGAACAGCGCGGCATCCACGTCGTGGTCGCCGACCAGCAGCACGACGCCGGCCACGACCGCCTGGATCACCAGCGCGGCCTCGATCACCGCCCCGCCCCACAGCTGGCGAAGGATCACCGCACGGTCGACGACGACGAACCACGTCGCCCAACCGGCGAGCGCGAGGCACAGGACGCCGACGAGCAGCGCGACGGGCACGATCACGAGGCCCCAACCTACCGGCGGCGCGCGAGGCACCGGGACGTCCGGACTACCATCGACGCGTGATCTCGCTGACGTCGAAGAACCCTGCCCGCCTGTCCGTCGACGCCGTGGTGGTCGCGGTCGCCCAGTCCGGCGACACCGTCGTGCCGCTGGCCGCCGACCGGCTCCCCGCCGAGCTCGCCACCCTGATCAGCCGCGACGCGAAGGCGCTGGGCATCACGGGCGCGGCCGACGAGGTCCGCCGCGTGCCCGGGCTCGGCCTGTCTGCCGCCGTCCTGGTGGTCACGGGCGTCGGTCCCGTCGCCGCCGTCGACGCCGAGGTGCTGCGTCGCGCCGCCGGTGCCGCCACGCGCGAGCTCGCCGGCTCGACGTCCGTCGCCCTCGCGCTGCCCGCGTCCGACGCGACCGAGGTGGCCGCCGTCGCCGAGGGCGCGCTGCTCGGTGCCTACTCGTTCACGCGCTACCGCGAGGCCCCCGCCGCCGTCACGACCCTCGAGCTGGTGACCGACCGCGTGCGCGACCGCGCCGCCAAGGAGGCGCTGGCCCGCGCCGAGGTGGTCGCCGCCGCCGTGCACGCGACGCGCGACCTGGTCAACGCGGCCCCCAACGACCTGTACCCGGCTGCCTTCGCGGACCTGGCAAAGGCCGCCGCGAAGGAGGCCAAGGGCGTCAAGGTCTCGGTGCTCGACGAGAAGGCGCTCGCCTCCGGCGGCTACGGCGGCCTCGTCGGCGTCGGCCAGGGCTCGGTCCGCGGCCCCCGCCTCGTCAAGGTGTCCTACTCCCCCTCGCGCCCGACCGCGTCGATCGCGCTCGTCGGCAAGGGCATCACCTTCGACTCGGGCGGCATCAGCATCAAGCCCGCCGCAGGCATGGAGGCGATGAAGTCCGACATGGCCGGCGCCGCCGCCGTCCTGCACACCGTCATCGCGGCCGCGCGGCTCGAGCTGCCCGTCGCGGTGACGGGCTGGCTCTGCCTCGCCGAGAACATGCCGTCCGGGACCGCCCAGCGCCCGTCGGACGTGATCACGATCCGCGGCGGCAAGACCGTCGAGGTGCTCAACACCGACGCCGAGGGCCGCCTGGTCATGGCCGACGGCCTCGTCGCGGCCGTCGAGGAGAAGCCCGACGTCGTCCTCGACATCGCGACGCTCACCGGCGCGCAGATGGTCGCGCTCGGCTACCGCGTCTCCGCGGTGATGGGCTCCGACGACGTGCGCGCCGAGATCGTCGACGCCGCGGGCGTGACGGGTGAGCAGTTCTGGCCGATGCCGCTGCCCGCGGAGCTGCTCGGTGGCCTGAAGTCGAAGGTCGCCGACCTCGCCAACATCGGCGACCGCTTCGGCGGGATGCTCACGGCCGGCGTGTTCCTGCGCGAGTTCGTGGGTTCGACGCCGTGGGCGCACCTCGACATCGCCGGGCCGTCGTTCAACGAGAAGTCGGCGCACGGGTACACGCCCGTGGGCGGCACGGGCGTCGGCGTCCGCACCCTGCTGGGCTTCATCGAGTCCCGCGCCACCCGCTGACCCTCGGGTCCCCGGCCACCCGCTGACCGCTTGCCCCGCCCCGCGTCACCAGCGCGCCGGTGCGAGCTCCTGATCGCTGCAGCCCTGGTTGCACGACACGCCGTGCGCGAAGCCTGCTGCGCACGGCGTGCCGTTCAACCACCCCTGCAACCACGGCGCCGCAGGAGCCCGAGCCACCACGCGGGTGAGTACGCGAACCGATCCCGCCACTTGGGCGAGCACGCGAACCCGATCCCGCCACGTCGTGCGCTGGCGAGCCCGAACCCACGTGATCTGTGCGCGAGCCCTCTACGCGGTGCGTGCTGGCGTGCGCGTGGGTGTGCGGCACGCCGTGCAAGATGCGGCGTGTCGCACACCGACGCGCCCCCGCTGCGGATCGAACGCCGCGAGGCCACCGCGGCGATCCCGGTCGCTGCAGCCCTGGTTGCATGACACGCCGTGCGCGAAGCGCGCGGCGCAGGGCGTGTCGTTCAACCAACCCTGCAACCACGCGGCTGACGGCGGGGTGCCGGGCGGGGCACGAGGTGGTGCGGAGCCGGGCGGTCACGCGGGAGTGCGCCAGCGCGCGGAGGGCACCGCCCGCGGGGGTCAGACGATGTTGCGGCGGCGCTCGATCTTCTGGCGCGCGTTGTAGTCGCGGACGCGCTGGGGGTAGCCCGTGCGCTGCACGTCGTACGCGGGGATGCCGAGCTTCTCGGCGAGCTGAGCCGCGGTGCGGCCGTCGGGCACGCGCCGGCGCGTCCACTCCCCGTCCGTCGCGACGAGCATGACGGTCGTCTGCGTGACGTTCGTGACGGGTTCGATGTAGGCCTCGACCCCCACGCGCGTCCGCACGAAGTCGGTCAGGTGCGCGAGCGTCGCGTCGCGCGCCGCCTTGTCGCTCACGGCGGGGTCGGCGGCCGGCGTCGAGCGGCGGCGGGAGAACAGGCCCATGCGCACCGAGATTAGCCGGACAAGCTGGGATTCCGGCGGGAGTCGGCCGTGCGGATGACAGTCATGGGACGACTGTTCCGAGAGTCACACATCCCGAGACGCGGTCCGGTTCGTTGCGAGCACGCTGTGATGACAAGATGGTTGGCGAACTCCAGACCACACGTCTGTTCGCCTGCGCACGAGGAGCCTGCACGTGGCCGACACCAACGGCACCGCTTTCGACATCGTCGTCCTGGGAGCGGGGAGCGGCGGCTATGCCGCTGCGCTGCGCGCTGCCCAGCTCGGGAAGAACGTCGCCCTGATCGAGGCCGACAAGGTGGGAGGGACCTGCCTGCACAGCGGCTGCATCCCCACCAAGGCCCTGCTGCACGCGGCAGAGCTGGCCGACAACGCCCGCGAGGGTGAGCACTTCGGTGTGCACACCACGCTCGAGCGCATCGACATGGCCGGCGTCAACCAGTACAAGGACACCGTCATCGGCGGCCTGTACAAGGGTCTGCAGGGGCTGATCAAGTCCCGCAAGATCACCGTGATCGAGGGCTACGGCAAGCTCGTCGGCCAGAACGCGGTGGAGGTGAACGGCCAGACGTACACGGGTGAGCACATCATCCTGGCGACCGGCTCGTACGCCCGCTCGCTGCCCGGCCTGGACATCGGCGGCCGCGTCATCACCTCGGACCAGGCGCTGCAGCTCGACTGGGTCCCCCAGTCGGCGATCATCCTCGGCGGCGGCGTCATCGGCTCCGAGTTCGCGAGCGTGTGGAAGTCCTTCGGCGCGGACGTCACGATCATTGAGGCGCTCCCCCACCTGGTCCCCAACGAGGACGAGGCGCTGTCCAAGGCGTTCGAGCGCGCGTTCCGCAAGCGCGGCATCAAGTTCAACCTCGGCGTCCGGTTCTCGGGCGTCACGCAGGACGACAACGGCGTGCACGTCACGCTCGAGGACGGCAAGACGTTCGACGCCGACCTCCTGCTCGTCGCCGTGGGCCGTGGCCCGAGCACGAACGGGATCGGCTACGAGGAGCAGGGCGTCACGCTCGACCGCGGCTTCGTCATCACCGACGAGAAGCTGCACACGGGCGTGGGCAACATCTGGGCCGTCGGCGACATCGTCCCCGGCCTGCAGCTCGCGCACCGTGGCTTCGCGCAGGGCATCTTCGTCGCCGAGCAGATCGCGGGCCTCAACCCGGCCCCGATCGTCGAGTCGGGCATCCCCCGCGTCACGTACTCCGAGCCCGAGGTCGCCTCGGTCGGCCTCACGGAGGCGCGCGCCAAGGAGGTCCACGGCGAGGACGGCGTCGAGACGCTCGAGTACAACCTCGGCGGCAACGGCAAGTCCAAGATCCTGGGCACGCAGGGCTTCATCAAGCTCGTGCGCCAGAAGGACGGCCCCGTCGTCGGCGTCCACATGATCGGCGCGCGCGTCGGCGAGCTCATCGGGGAGGGCCAGCTCATCGTGAACTGGGAGGCCTACCCCGAGGACGTCGCCGCGCTCGTGCACGCACACCCCACGCAGAACGAGGCTCTCGGGGAGGCGCACCTCGCGCTCGCCGGCAAGCCGCTGCACGCCCACAACTGACCCAGGATCAAAGGAGACGACGCGGTCATGTCCGACAACGTGCAGCTTCCCGCACTCGGTGAGTCCGTCACCGAGGGCACCGTCACCCGCTGGCTGAAGAACGTGGGTGACACGGTCGAGGTCGACGAGCCCCTGCTCGAGATCTCCACCGACAAGGTCGACACCGAGATCCCCTCGCCGTTCGCCGGCGTGCTCGAGCAGATCCTGGTCCAGGAGGACGAGACCGTCGAGGTCGGCGCCACCCTGGCCGTGATCGGTTCGGGCGAGGGCTCGAGCTCCGCCGACGAGGCCCCCGCGGCCGAGCCGGAGGCGCAGGAGGAGGCCCCGGCCGACGAGGCTCCCGCGCAGGAGGCTCCCGCCGAGGAGCCCGCCGCCGAGGAGGCACCCGCCGAGCAGGCGCCCGAGCAGCACGAGGAGGCCGCCCCGGCAGCCGCCTCGGACGAGGGCGCGGGCGTCGGCGAGAACGTCGTGCTCCCCGCCCTGGGCGAGTCCGTCACCGAGGGCACGGTCACGCGCTGGCTCAAGGCCGTCGGCGACTCGGTCGAGGTCGACGAGCCCCTGCTCGAGATCTCCACCGACAAGGTCGACACCGAGATCCCGTCGCCGTTCGCCGGCACGCTGCAGCAGATCCTGGTCCAGGAGGACGAGACCGTCGAGGTCGGCGCCGCCCTGGCCGTCATCGGGTCGGGCTCCGCCCCGGCCGCGAAGTCCGAGGCTCCCGCCGCTGACGCAGAGCCCGAGTCGAAGCCCGAGCCCGAGTCGAAGCCCGAGCCTGTCGCCGAGTCGAAGCCCGAGCCCCAGTCGGCGCCCGAGCCGTCCGCGGAGCAGGAGTCGGCCAAGGCTGCTCCGGCCCCCGTGCCGGCCACGCCGACCCCGGCCCCGGTCGCCGCCACCCCGGCACCTGCGCCCGCGGCCTCCGGCTCCTACCTGACGCCGCTCGTCCGCAAGCTCGCGGCCGACAAGGGCGTGGACGTCGCGAGCCTCACCGGCTCGGGCGTCGGCGGTCGTATCCGCAAGGAGGACGTCCTCGAGGCGGCAGCCAAGGCCGAGGCCGCCAAGGCGGAGGCTGCCAAGCCGGCAGCGGCCGCTCCGGCAGCCGCCAAGCCCGCCGCCGTCCCGTCGGTCTCGCCGCTGCGCGGCACCACCGAGAAGGCCAGCCGACTGCGCCAGATCATCGCCGAGCGCATGGTCGACGCCCTGCACTCGCAGGCACAGCTGACCACCGTGGTCGAGGTGGACGTCACCAAGATCGCCCGCCTGCGCGCCCGTGCCAAGACGGACTTCAAGGCTCGCGAGGGCGTCAACCTCACGTTCCTGCCGTTCTTCGTGCTCGCCGCGATCGAGGGCCTCAAGGCTTTCCCGAAGATCAACGGCGTCCTCGAGGGCAACCAGATCACGTACCACGGCCAGGAGAACGTCGGCATCGCGGTCGACACCGAGCGCGGTCTGCTCGTGCCGGTGATCCGCGACGCAGGCGACCTGAACCTGGCCGGCATCTCCCGCAAGATCGTCGACCTCGCGGGCCGAACGCGGGACAACAAGGTCACGCCCGACGAGCTGAGCGGCGCCACCTTCACGGTGACGAACACCGGCTCGGGCGGCGCGATCATCGACACGCCCATCGTGCCTGGTGGCACCTCGGCGATCCTCGGCACGGGCGCGATCGTCAAGCGCCCCGTCGTGATCACCGACGGTGACGGCGGCGAGGTCATCGCGATCCGCTCGATGTGCTACCTGTCGCTCTCGTACGACCACCGGCTCGTGGACGGCGCTGACGCGTCGCGCTACCTGTCGGCCCTCAAGGCACGCCTCGAGGAAGGTGCGTTCGAGGCCGAAGTCGGCCTCTGACCTCCTCACCAGCACGGACGCCCCCGGACCGCTCGTCGGCCCGGGGGCGTCGTGCGTCCGGCGACCGTAGGGTGGCCAGATGAGAGTGGTCGTCGGCGGTTCGAGCGGATTCATCGGCAGCGCCCTGCTGCCCCTGCTGCGCGAGAGCGGGCACGAGGTCCTCACGCTCGTGCGCAGGCACCCACGCATGCACGACGAGATCTCCTGGGACCCCGACGCCGGCGTGCTCGACCCGCGCGCGCTCGACGGGGTCGACGCGGTGATCAACCTCGCGGGAGTCAACCCCGGCTCGCGGCCCCTCACGGCGGCACGCAAGCGCCTGGTCCTCTCCTCCCGGCTGCGCAGCACCCGCCTGATCGCCGAGCGCCTGGCCGACCACCCCAGCGGACCGCGGATCTGGCTGCAGGCCTCCGGGATCGGCGCCTACGGGTCGCGCGGCGAGGACGTGCTCGACGAGAGCGAGCCGCTGGGCGACACCTTCTTCGCGCACGTCGTGCAGCAGTGGGAGGCCGCGACGGCGACCGCCGAGGCCGCGGGCGTGCGCGTGGTGCACCTGCGCACCGGGATCGTGCTCGGCCCGGGCGGTGGCGCCCTGGGACGTCTGCTGCCGATCCTCAAGGTCGGCCTGGGCGGTCGTCTGGGCTCGGGTCAGCAGTTCTGGCCCTGGATCAGCCTTCTCGACGAGGTCCGCGCCATGGAGCACCTCCTGACGGCAGACGTGCGCGGTCCGGTGAACCTCGTGACGGAGCCGCGTCGCAACGTCGAGGTCGTCCAGGCGCTCGCCCGCGCGATGCACCGGCCCGCCGCTGTGCCCGTCCCCGCGTTCGCCCTCAAGCTCGCGCTCGGCGACTTCTCGTCGGAGGTGCTGGGCTCGATCCGCGCGGTGCCGAAGGCGCTGGACGCCTCGGGCTTCGTGCCGGCCCACCCCGACCTGGACGAGGCCGCACGCTGGGTCGTCACGAAGGGCTGACCTCCCACACGCGCCAGCCCTCGTCGGTCCAGCGCAGCTCGAGCACGACCGCGCTCTCCGGGCTCGCCTCGACCCGGGTGCGCGTCCCGTCGGCACCGACGACCACGTGCGAGGTCACGGCCGAGCGGAGCTCGACGCGCGCGACGTCCGACCCGGACGTGCCGGCCGGCGCCGCGGACCGGACCTCGATGTCGAGGCCCTCGACGCTGCGGCCGCGCAGCGACGCGAGCAGGTCGACGTCCGCACGGTGAGCGGGTCCGCCCGGCACCTCGACGTCGTCCAGCGCCTCTGGGACCCCTGCGGCGATCACCTCCCCCCGCGCGTGGCTCAGCGCGACGGCCGCCGCGACGGGATCGGGTCGCTCCACGGCACCCGCGGTCCGGTGCGAGACGCCCCAGCCGCCGACCGCCAGGACCAGGGCTGCAGCGGCAGCGATCGCCCAGGTCCGCGGGCCCCGGGCAGGGCGCGGCGCGGCACGGGTCGGCAGCGCGCGGCGACCGGCCGACCGCACGAGGTCCGCACCGGCGAGCGCTCCCGCGTCCGGCAGGTGCAGCGCCTCGGGCTCGGCGACCGCGAAGCACGAGCCGATCAGCGCGTCCACCTCGACGTCCGCCCGGAGGGCCTCCTCCAGGAGCTGCCGCAGCGTGCGGCCGCCGGGTGGCACGACGAGGCGGTCCAGCTCGGCGACAGGCAGCAGCGCGACCAGGGTGGACAGCCACCGCCGGACGTCCCCGTCCACCGACCCGCTCCCGAGCACCGCGCCGCGCAGGTCGGTCAGCACCGGACGCCCGTCGGGCCGCACCACCACGGCCGACGCCGTGACCGGCCCGTGCACGAGGCCGGCGTCGTGCAGCGCCGCCAGCGCCTGCAGGACGGGCACGGCGAGCGTGACGCCCTCGCCGTCGGTCAGCGCCACGCGCGCGGCCCGGATCTCGGCGACCGTCAGGCCGGGGACGTGCTCGACCAGGAGCGCGATGCGGCCCGGTGCGATCTGGGAGGCGTCCAGCAGCTGGCTCAGGTGCGGGTGCCGGACCGCACGCAGCAGGTCGAGCCTTCGCGCGAGCTCGTCGTCGAGCACTGCGGGCAGCACGTGCAGCTCGACGTAGCGCGCCCCGTCGTCCTGGGCGACCGCGAGCCACCCGCCACCCTCCGGACCGGCGGGCGCGACGGCCAGGAAGCCGAGGGAGGACAGCGCCGTGGCGACGTCCTCCGGAACCAGGTAGGGGTCCATACCCCCATCGAAGCCGCGGTCGACGAGGGGCGTCGGCCGTTGTCCACAGGGCCCGCGTCAGAGGGTGACGACGCGCCCCCCGTCGGCGGAGACGCGTGCCGCGTCGAGCACGCGCGCCGTCGCCACCGCGTCCGCCGGGTCGACGGGCAGGTCCCCGCCCGCGACCCAGCGCGCGAGCGCCGGGTAGATGTCGTGGTGTCCACCGGACGGCCGCGGCACGGGGGTGCGCTCGGCGCCGCGGACCAGCCAGCCCTCGTGCTCCGGCTCGCCGGGGCGCCGGCTCTCCTCGTACGCGTCGTCGAGCGCGGCGAACGGCGTCGGCTCGCCCTCGTAGCTCGTCACGAGGTACGCGCCGCCCGCGCCCAGGACGCGGGTCCGGGGGCCGGGCGCGCCGGTCAGTCCCCCGGCCTGCAGGTGGCTGATCACGCCGCCGTCGTGCGTGACGGCGAGGAAGACGTCGTCGACCGCCGGCGTCGTCAGCGCCTGCAGCTCGGCGTACACCGACCGGACCGGACCGAACAGCTGCACCGCGGAGTCGACCAGGTGCGCGCCGAGGTCGAGCAGGAGCCCGCCGGCCTCGACGTCGTTCTCCTTCCAGCGGTCCTGCGGCTGCGGCCGGTACCTCTCCCAGCGCCGCTCGAACCGGTGCACGCGGCCCAGCTCGCCGGAGTCGAGCAGGGCCCGCAGCGCGAGCTGCTCGGGGTCCCACCGGCGGTTCTGGAACACGGTGAGGCGGCCGTCGGCGGCGTCCACCAGGCGCTGGGCGTCGGCCGTGCGCGTCGCGAGCGGCTTGTCGACGAGCACGTGCGCGCCGGCCGCCAGCGCCGCGAGGGCGTGGGCCGCGTGGTCCCCGCTCGGGCTCGCGACGACGACGAGGTCGAGCTCGTCGACGTGCCCGAGCAGCGCGTCGACGTCGGGGACGACGACCGCTCCCGGCCAGTCCTGCTCCACCTGCTCGGCGCGCCGGCCGGTGACCACGTGGGTCACCTGCTGGCCCGCCGCTCGCGCCAGCCGCGCGTGGATCCCGCGCCCCGCTCCCCCGTACCCGACCAGTCCGATGCGCATGGCGACCACTCTAGGAGCGCGCCCGGCCGAGCGCGCTGGGCCACCACGTACGGCGGTCGAGGTCGTGCACCAGCGCGGGCACGAGCAGGCTGCGCACGACGAGCGTGTCGAGCAGCACGCCGAACGCCACGATGAACGCGATCTGGGCCAGGAACAGCAGCGGGATGATCCCGAGCGCCGCGAACGTCGTCGCGAGCACGATCCCCGCCGACGTGATGACTCCGCCGGTGACGGTGAGCGCCCGCACCACGCCCACGCGCGTCCCGGAGACCACCGATTCCTCCCGCACCCTCGTCATGAGGAAGATCGAGTAGTCGACACCCAGGGCGACGAGGAAGACGAACGAGAACAGCGGCACCGTCGGGTCCGCGCCCGGGTAGTCGAGCACGTGGTTGAACACCACCGCCGACACACCGAGGGCCGCCGCGAACGACAGCACGTTCGCGACGAGCAGCAGGAGCGCCGCGACGACGGAGCGCAGCAGGAGCATGAGGATCAGGCCGATCACGAGCAGGACGACGGGCACGATGACGCGGATGTCGTGCTCACCGGCCGCCTGGGTGTCGAGCGACTCCGCCGCCGTGCCGCCGACGAGCGCGCCGGGTGCGACCTCGTGCACCGCCGTGCGCAGCGCCTCGACGGTCCGCACAGCCTCCTGCGAGTCGGAGACCGCGGTGGTCGCCACGTCCAGGCGCACCTTGCCGTCGACGACCTTCGGCTCCGCGTCGGCAGCGCCGGGCGCGCCCGTGGCCGACCCCGTGTACGGCGCGACCGACGCGACGCCGTCGACCGCCTGGGCCGCCGCGGTGACCTCGTCGGCCTGGTCCTGCGCGACGATGACGATGGCCGGCTGCACCGAGCCGGCCGGGAAGTGGGCCGAGAGGACCTCCTCACCCGCGACCGCGTCGACGTCGGTGCGGAACACGTCCGCCTGGCTCGTGCCGGACGCGTTGAGGGTCGGGACGAAGGCCGCACCGATGGCCAGCAGCACCGCGGTGGCGATCCAGACCACGCGAGCGTGCGCGCCGACGAAGCGAGCGAGGCGGGCCCAGACACCGGTCCCCTCGGCGGGGTCCGGGTGCTCGACGCCGCCCTCGACCGGACGCGGCGTCCTGGGCCAGAAGAAGACGCGCGAGCGCTTGCCGGCCACGAGCAGCAGCGCGGGCAGCAGCGTGAGCGCGCCGAGCAGCGCCGAGGCGATGCCGATCGCCGCGACAGGCCCGAGGCTCCGGTTCGAGCCGAGGTCCGACAGCAGCAGGCACAGCACGCCGGCGATGACCGTCCCCGCGCTGGCCGCGATGGGCTCGAGACAGGCGCGCCACGCGCGCTTCATGGCCGCGAACGGGTCCTCGACCTCGCGCAGCTCCTCGCGGTACCTCGCGACGAGGAGCAGCGCGTAGTCGACCGACGCACCGACCACGAGGATCGACAGGATGCCCTGCGCCTGGCCGTTGAGCTTGATGGTCCCGGCGTCGGCGAGGTGGTAGACGACGAGCCCGGCCAGCGACAGCGCGAACACGGCCGTGAGCAGCACCGCGACCGGCAGCAGGGGCGAGCGGTAGACCAGCACGAGGATGAGGAACACCGCACCGAGCGCGACGAGCAGGAGCACGCCGTCGATGCCGGCGAACGCCGTCACGAGGTCGGCGACGAATCCTGCCGGGCCGGTGACCCAGGCGTTCAGGCCGAGCTCGCCCGCGGTGGTGGCCGTGGCGCCGAGCTCGTCGGCGAGGCCGGCGCGCAGGTCGGCGACGAAGGCCTCGGTGACCGACTCCTCGTCGGGCAGCAGCGTCTCAGCCGCATCCGCGTCGAGCGAGTACGCGACCAGCAGCGCCTGCCCGTCCTCGGACGGCACCACGGCGACCTCGCCGACCAGGTACTGCGACCACGTGCCGCCACCCGGGGCCGCGCGGTCGGGCACCGCCTGCGCGAACTGCGTCACTGCCGCGGTCTGCGCCTCGGTCACGGCCGAGTCGTCGGCGGGCGCGAGCACGATGAGCGCGGGCAGCGTCGGGGTCTCGACGAACGCGCGGCTGGCCTCAGCGGCGCGGGTCGACTCGGCCGACGACGGCAGGAACGCCCCGGCGTCGTTCGTCTGGACCTGGGAGAGCTTGCCCTGCGCCATCCCGCCGACCGACCCGATCGCGAGCCAGGCGGCCAGCACGAGGACGAGCGCGAGGGCGCGGACGATCACGGAACGGCGGGTGGAGGGCATGGCAGCATCCTGAACGACGTCGGGGTGATCCGCTCGCGTACGCGCCCGCCACCGGGCGAAGTAGCCTGACGGGCATGCGGTTCGACGAGCTGGACCTCGGCACACGCCTCCTTCCCTACGAGCCCACCTGGCAGATGCAGCGCGACGTGCACGCCGCGGTGGTCGCGGGCGAGGCGCCCGACACGGTCCTGCTGTGCGAGCACGAGGACGTCTACACCGCGGGCCGCCGCACGGCCTCGTGGGACCGGCCCGTCGACGGGACGCCGGTGATCGACGTCGACCGCGGCGGCAAGATCACGTGGCACGGGCCGGGCCAGCTCGTCGGCTACCCGATCGTCCGGCTCGCCCAGCCGATCGACGTCGTGCGGTACGTGCGCGCGCTCGAGGAGGCGCTCATCCGCACGTGCGCCGACCTGGGCCTGTCCGCGATCCGCGTCGAGGGCCGCAGCGGCGTCTGGTTCGCGGCGGACGTCGTCGACGGCGTCGCGCGGCGCGAGCGCAAGGTCGCCGCGATCGGGGTGCGGGTCAGCCGGGGCGTGACCATGCACGGCTTCGCGCTCAACTGCGAGCCGGACCTCGACGCCTTCTCGCGGATCGTGCCGTGCGGCATCCCGGACGCCGACGTGACGTCGTTGTCGGTCGAGACCGGCCGGCGCGTCACCATCGCCGAGATGACCCCGCTGGTCCGCGGGCACCTGGACGCGACGCTGCGTCCGGTGCTCGCGTCCTTCGCGCCGGTCGTCGTCTCGTGACGACGCGACCGACGGGTGAGCGTGACGGGCCCGGAACCGCCCTCGTCGCCGTACCCGGGACCGCCACGCGTTCGTGAGCCGTCAGGCGGCCAACCCCTCCGCGACGGTGGCGGCCCAGGCCCGCACGTCGTCGAAGTCGCGGAAGTCGCCGTCCTCGGCGTGGGTGAGCGCGACGAGCGCGCGCTCGTTCAGCCCGAGGCCCGCACGGTCCAGGCTCCCGACGAAGCAGCGGGCCTCGCGCGCCGCGACGGCGCTCGCGATCGCGCCGACGTCGTCGGGCGGCGTGACCGGCATGGGCGGGTCGCCGACCGGACCCGACCAGAACAGCCACACGGGCCGCTCGCGCAGCTCCCCGGCCTGCCGCTGGACCAGCGCCCGCAGCGAGACCGCGAGGCGCCCGACGTAGACCGCCGAGCCGAGCACGACCGCGTCGAACCTCGTCACGCGGTCCACCTCCTCGGGTGGGATGACGTCCACGAAGTGGCCGGCCCGCGCCAGCTCGAGCGCGATCGCCTCGCCGATCTCGGCGGTCGCGCCGTGACGCGACGCCACACTCACGAGCACATGCATGTCGGGCTCCTCCGGTGTTCGTCCCCCTGCTGCCACCTTCGTCCCACTCGCGACCCGGGACCCGGGACCCAGGTCCCGGTCGGTGTGACGCGCACCGCAGCGGTATTTCCCGCACCGGCGGTTAGGGTGACGAGGTGACCACCGCACCCGAGGGGCGCCGGATGCTCCGCGTCGAGGCCCGCAACTCCGCCACGCCCATCGAGAAGAAGCCCGAGTGGATCCGCACCCGCGCCACGATGGGCCCCGAGTACACCGAGCTCAAGAGCCTCGTGAAGCGCGAGAGCCTGAACACGGTGTGCGAGGAAGCCGGCTGCCCCAACATCTTCGAGTGCTGGGAGGACCGCGAGGCGACGTTCCTCATCGGCGGTGACCAGTGCACCCGGCGGTGCGACTTCTGCCAGATCGACACGGGCAAGCCCGCGGACTTCGACGCCGACGAGCCGCGCCGCGTGGCTGCCTCCGTCCAGGCGATGGGCCTGAAGTACTCGACCGTCACGGGCGTCGCGCGCGACGACCTGGCCGACGGCGGCGCATGGCTCTACGCCGAGACCGTGCGCCAGATCCACGCGGTCAACCCCGGCACCGGCGTCGAGCTGCTCATCCCCGACTTCAACGCGGTGCCCGAGCTGCTCGACGAGATCTTCTCCTCGCGCCCCGAGGTGCTCGCCCACAACCTCGAGACCGTGCCGCGCATCTTCAAGCAGATCCGCCCCGGCTTCCGCTACGACCGCTCGCTGTCGGTCATCACCCGTGCCCGCCAGGCCGGCCTGGTCACCAAGTCGAACCTCATCCTCGGCATGGGCGAGACCACCGAGGAGATCGTCGAGGCCCTCGAGCAGCTGCACGAGGCGGGCTGCGACCTCATCACGATCACGCAGTACCTGCGCCCCTCGCTGCGCCACCACCCCGTGGACCGCTGGGTGCGGCCCGAGGAGTTCGTCGCGCTGTCCGACGAGGCCACGCGGTTGGGGTTCCTCGGCGTGATGAGCGGTCCGCTGGTGCGCTCGTCGTACCGTGCCGGCCGCCTGTGGGGCCAGGCGATGCGTCGCCGCGGCCTGCCGATCCCCGAGGCGCTCGCGCACCTCGGCGAGCCGACCACCGCCCGCCAGGAGGCGGCGAGCCTGCTCGCTCGCTGAGTCCGCCCTCAGCGGACGCGGTCCACCGACGCTCCTGCGCTCGGTAGACTCCCGACCCATGGCCCGTGACTCATCCGCCTCTGCTGCGCCCGCCGGATCCACGCCCGCGAAGGTGAAGAAGCCTCGCTGGTACACCCAGATCTGGCAGGCGTACCAGATGACCCGCAAGAACGACCCTGCGGTCACCTGGATCGTGCTCGGCACGTTCGTCGGCATCATCGCGCTCGGCGTGCTCGTCGGCCTGCTCATCGGCCACACGATCTACATGACGCTGCTGAGCATCCCCTTCGCGGTGCTCGGCGCGATGTTCCTGCTCGCCCGCCGCGCGGAGAGCTCCGCCTACGCGAACATCGAGGGCCAGCCCGGCGCCTCGCGCGCCGCGCTCGGCACCATCCGCCGCGGCTGGACGTTCGGCGAGGAGCCCGTCGCCGTGGACCCGCGCACGCAGGACATGGTGTTCCGCGGCCTGGGCCGCGCCGGTGTCGTCCTGGTCAGCGAGGGCCCCGCGGGCCGCGTCAACCGCCTGCTCGAGGCCGAGCGCAAGCGCACCGCGCGCGTCATCTCCGGTGCTCCCATCACGATCATCCAGAGCGGCAACGAGGACGGCCAGGTCGCGCTGCGCAGCCTGCCCCGCGCAGTGCAGCGCCTCAAGCCGAAGCTGACCAAGCAGGAGGTCGCCGAGGTCAGCAAGCGCCTCACGGCCCTCGGCGGCGTGCGGATGCCCGTGCCGAAGGGCGTCGACCCGCTGCGCGCGCGCCCGGACCGCAAGGGGATGCGCGGGCGCTGACGCCCGCCGGCGGGTCAGCGGCGGACGATCGCCGTCCCCGCGAACCGGTCCTGGATGCCCCGGCCGTCCCCGTCCCACACGGCGGCGGGGATCACGAGGCACAGCAGGACGGTGCGTGCGAGCGCGGCCAGGAATCCCGGTGCGCCCACGGCGAGCAGCTCCTGGTCCTTGGCCTGTGCCGACGGGATCACGCGACGCACCCGCAGGCCGAGCAGCCGGTGCCCCACGGTGTGCCCGATCGAGCCGACGAGCAGCACGTTCTCCAGCGCGAAGATGCCGAGCGTGGCCAGGCCGTTGCCGCGCGACAGGATGAACGCGTCCGGGCTCGAGACGAAGAACCAGCCGGAGATCAGCAGGCAGGCGACCCAGTCGATCGCCAGCGCCGCGAACCGGCGCCCGAGCGGCGCCATCGAGCCGGGTCCGGCCGCCGGGAGCCCGAGCCGGACGCCGCGCGCCTCGTCGGGGCCGCGCGACGGGTCGGGCTCGGAGGAGCCGCCGTCGAGCCAGGAGCTGAGGTCACGCCGATCTGCCACCCGAGAAGCGTAGGCGCACAGCAAGCACGCGCGAGACGGCAATGCACCGGAAACACCCCCGCTACAGCGTCTCCGTAGGTTGACCCCACCGGCTCCGCCGCCGCGATCGGCGTCTGCCGGACGGCCTGCCGAGCAAGCCCGCACAGGGTCTATGGTCAACAACCGTTACACCGGGCTCGCCGTCGTAACGCCATCGAAACATTCGGTACACGGCAAAGAAACGGCCCACTCGTAGCCTCACTGTGCCCGACCCCACGGGTACGACCCAACCGAGGAGCAGCGGATGTTCAGCAAGCCAGAGGAAGTCCTGGCGTTCATCAAGAGCGAGGACGTCAAGTTCGTCGACGTCCGGTTCTGTGACCTGCCCGGCACGATGCAGCACTTCAACGTCCCGGCCCCCACCTTGGACGCCGCGTTCTTCACCGAGGGCCAGATGTTCGACGGCTCGTCGATCCGCGGCTTCCAGGCGATCCACGAGTCGGACATGAAGCTCATCCCGGACGTCACCTCGGCGTACGTGGACCCGTTCCGCGTCGAGAAGACGCTGAACATCAACATGCACATCGTCGACCCGTACACCGACGAGCCCTACAGCCGCGACCCGCGTCAGGTCGCCGCCAAGGCCGAGGCGTACCTGGCGTCGACGGGCATCGCCGACACGGCCTTCTTCGCCCCCGAGGCAGAGTTCTACATCTTCGACGACGTGCGCTTCAAGACCGCGCAGAACGAGTCGTTCTACAAGATCGACTCCTTCGAGGCAGCCTGGAACACGGGCCGCGAGGAGGAGGGTGGCAACCTCGGCCACAAGATCCCTTACAAGGGTGGCTACTTCCCCGTTCCCCCCGTGGACGGCTTCGCGGACATCCGCGACCAGATCAGCCTGCAGCTGGACGCCCTCGGCCTCGGTGTCGAGCGCGCCCACCACGAGGTCGGCACCGCCGGCCAGCAGGAGATCAACTACCGCTTCGACAAGCTGTCGATCTCCGGTGACAAGGTCATGCTCTTCAAGTACGTCGTGAAGAACGTGGCGCACAACAACGGCAAGTCGGCGACGTTCATGCCGAAGCCGCTGTTCGGCGACAACGGCTCGGGCATGCACGTGCACCAGTCCCTGTGGAAGGACGGCGAGCCGCTGTTCTTCGACGAGAAGGGCTACGGCGGCCTGTCCGACGTCGCGCGCTGGTACATCGGCGGCCTGCTCAAGCACGCGCCCTCGCTGCTCGCGTTCACGAACCCGACGGTGAACTCCTACCACCGCCTGGTTCCCGGCTACGAGGCCCCGGTCAACCTGGTCTACTCGGCCCGCAACCGCTCGGCGTGCATCCGCATCCCGGTCACCGGTTCGAACCCGAAGGCCAAGCGCATCGAGTTCCGCGTGCCGGACCCGTCGTCGAACCCGTACCTGGCGTTCGCGGCCATGCTGATGGCCGGCATCGACGGCATCCAGAACCGCATCGAGCCGCCCGAGCCGGTCGACAAGGACCTGTACGAGCTGCCCCCCGAGGAGCACGCCCTCATCCAGCAGGTGCCGGGCTCGCTCGGCGAGGTCCTCGACTCGCTCGAGGCCGACCACGACTTCCTCACCGCGGGCAACGTCTTCACGCCCGACCTGATCGCGACGTGGATCGACTACAAGCGCAACGCCGAGGTGGACCCGATTCGTCTGCGGCCGCACCCGCACGAGTTCGAGCTCTACTACGACGTGTGACACGTCCCGGCCCCCGGCTGCTCCCGGGGGTCGGTGACCTGCAGTGCCGACACCCCCGTCGCCCTCGTGGCGGCGGGGGTGTCGTGCTTCCCCGCCGCGCCCGCCGGTCTGCCATCCTGGGTCCGCCGGTGCACCGCAGTCATCCACGTCGCGCGGCGACGGCGGGCCTGATCGACGATCGGAGTCACGATGAGCTTCTCGGACTACTTCTGGCTGCTGATGTGGGCGTTCCTGTTCTTCGCCTACATCCTGTTGCTGGTCAACGTCCTGGTCGACCTGTTCCGCGACTCCGAGACCAGCGGGTGGGGCAAGGCCGCGTGGATCGTCGTCCTGCTCGTGCTTCCGTACCTCGGTGTGCTCGTCTACGTGATCGCCCGGGGCGCAGCGATGGCCGAGCGGCGGAACGGCGGGCGCAGGGCCGTGAGCGAGGAGCGCTACGTCCCCACGCCTCCGTCGATCCCGTCTCCCGCTGGGCAGATCGCGTCGGCGAAGGCGATGCTCGACGCCGGCGCCATCAACCAGTCCGAGTTCGAGACGCTCAAGGCGCGTGCCCTGGCCTGATGCGATCGACGCCCCGCGGACGACGAACGGCGCCCCCTCCCGGGAGGCGCCGTTCGTGTCGAGACGGGTCAGATCGCGCGGGTCTCGGGATCCTCGCTCTCGGCCACCACGGCGGGCGAGGCGCTGAGCAGCTCGACGATGCCGATGAGCACCACCACGCCGATCGTCGTCCAGATGACCAGCCCGGCGGTGGGGGTGTCGGCAGCGACGATGACGAGGAAGCCGATCGCGATGAGCACCCAGCGGATCAGCACGCGCTGCGAGCCGAGCCAGATGCCGAAGCCGCCGGTGTCGACGCCCCTGCCCCTCCCCCACGACTTGACCGTCTCGAAGCCCGTGCCCGCCGAGCGGCGCGTCGCGAGCGCCGCCGCGGAGCCGCCGGCGATGAAGGCGAAGAACGCCACGACGAGCCCGACGACCGCGACCATGCGGAGGGCGACCTTCATGAAGTGCACGACGGTCTCGAAGATGACCGTCACCGCGCCCCCAGACGCCGTCGCCGGGAGCGAGCCGAGGATGGCCTCCTTGCCGATGGCCAGACCGATCGCGAGCAGCGCCATGCCGGCCACGAGGGACAGGGCCGCGACCACGGTCGCCCGCATCCGGCGCGTCGAGACCAGGACACCCGCCGCGAGGAAGAGCAGCGCGATCCACGGCAGCCAGTCCCCGAGCGTGTCGAGGATGTTGTAGGCGGTCCTCAGCTGCGCGAGGCTGTCGGCCTGCGCCACGGGAACGGTCGGGTTGACGTCCGGGATCGCCGACGCGATCCCGAGCCCGGCGTCGACGAGCTGGGACTTGACGATGTCGATGATCGGCCCGAGCTGCAGGCTGAGGTACCCGTCGTCGTCGAGCTGGATGACGGTGTTCGGGTCGCCGTTCAGGACCGCGACGATCTGCGTCTGCGCCGTGCGGTTGACCTGCGTCCAGAGCGAGGTGAACGCGTCCGACTCGACGAACCGCGTGACCACCTTGGTGACCAGGGTCTGCACGCCGCTCGTGAGCGGCGCGTCGAGCAGCGGGATCCGCTCCGTGAGCCGGTCGGGCGCGCCCTGCTGGACGAGGAAGTCCTGCAGCTCCGTGGTCACGGCCGAGACGTCGATGTTGCTCATGACGGCCGTGACGGTGCGGTTGATGATCGCGCTCTGCACCTGCGGGTCGTCGGCGAGCGGTGCGACCGTGGCGAGGTAGCGGTCCGTGTCGGTCAGGGTTCGCTCGGCCCAGTGGGCGACGAGGCCCAGCGGCGCGAGCAGGGCACCGATCGCGATGAGCGCGACGGCCGCCCAGGTCCGCAGACGCCGGTGCGGGACCCCAGCCCCCGGCCGCGCCGCCGCGGGAGCGGCGAGCTTGCTGCGCAGGGCCGCGTTCTCGGCCTCGAGGCGCGCGAGTCTCGCCGCGACGTCCTCGTCGGCGCCGTCCGGCGCACTGGCGAGCGCCACCGCCTCGACCGGGACGGTCGCGGTCGAGACCGCCTCCGGCTCGACGGGCACGTCGAGGACGATCGTGTCCGCCTCGGTCGGATGAGCGTCGGCGAGATCGTCGACCGTGTCCTCGACGACCACCGCGTCCGGCGTGTCACCGTCCGCCACGTCAGGCTGCTTCTCGACCGGTGCGTCGTCGCCCGGCTCGACCTTCGGCTTGCGTTCCCTCGGCGGTGCCACGGCTTCCTCCTGCGTCTCGTGACCTGCGTGAACACGTCGATACTCGCAGGCCACAGCGCCGAGCGACACCATTTGCCCGAGATGTGTTCGGCGTGCTCCCCGCGGGCGTGCACCGCTGGCCGATAGGTTGCGCGCTAGACGACCCGTGCGACCGAAGGACCGCCATGGCCGAGCCGAAGTTCGACCCGTTCGAGGTCACGGACGAGCGCCGCCCGCCGCCCTGGCTGTGGCGGGCGCTCCTCATGGCACTCGTCACCGTCATCGTCGGGATCTGGATCTGGCGCTCGCTCGGCCTGCTGACCAACGTCATCACGATCATCGTCATCGCGTGGTTCATCGCGCTGGCCATGGAGCCGTCGATCAAGTGGCTCGTGCGCCACGGCATCCGTCGGACGCGCGCCACCGGGATCGTCATGGCGACCGCGCTCATCGGCAGCGCCGCGATCCTGGTCCTGTTCGGGGGCCTGTTCATCGACCAGCTCGTCCAGCTGATCGCCTCGCTCCCCGAGTACTACGACGACCTCGCGGCCTGGCTCGCGTCGTCCTTCGACATCCACATCCCTGCAGCCGACGAGGCGGTCGCGAGCATCGGCGCGCACTGGCGCGAGTTCGCCCCCGGGCTCGTCGGCGC
>NZ_QWKP01000174.1 GCF_003470205.1 Cellulomonas rhizosphaerae | reverse complement strand
CCGCGTCGAGGAGCTCCGAGGCGGCGCGCACCAGGCCGGCGACGGCGAGCGACTTGCTCTGCGGCGGCCAGGCGATGACCGTCGTGACCTGCGGGGCGTCGGACACCGGCACGACGGACAGCCCTTCGCCGACGTGGATGCGCGCCGACTCGGGCAGCATGATCGAGGCGCGGCCCAGCCGCACGAGCTGCAGCACCTGGGTCAGGTCGCGCATCTCGGGACCCGGCGCGTCGGGGTAGCTGCCGTCGAGATGAGGCCACCGCGGCGCGGGGAGGTCGGGGATCGACGAGGCCTCGGCGACGGTCAGCGACGGCATGCGGCTCACGGGATGGCCGGCGGGGACGATCAGGACCTGGTCCTCGACGCTCAGCACGTCCACGTCGAAGCCGCTGATGTCGTCGAACGGCAGGTGCAGGATCGCGACGTCGGCTCGCCCGTCGCGCAGCATGGGCGCCTGGTGGCCGGGCGCGCTCAGCACCACCTCGACGTCGACCGCGTCCGGCTCGGAGGCGTAGGCATCGAGCAGCGTGGCGAGCAGCTCGCTAGCCGTTCCCGACTTCGCGGTGAGTACCACGGGCGCCCGGCTCCCCGCCTCGATGATGCGGCGGGTCCGCCGCTCGGCCGCCTCGACTGCGGCCAGAGCGGCCCGGCCCTCGCGCAGGAGGGTCTGGCCGGCGGACGTGAGGCTCATGCCGCGAGGGGAGCGGACGAACAGGTCGGCTCCGATCCGCCGCTCGAGCTGGGCGATGGCCCGCGACAGCGGAGGTTGCGCCATCCCGAGCCGGTCGGCGGCCCGCCCGACGTGCGACTCCTCGGCGACGGCGATGAAGTAGCGCAGCTCGCGGGTTTCCACGCGACGAGCGTACGCCGCTGGCCTCGCGCCATACCGGCGCGGTATCGCGCTGCACCCGATCGGTCTTGGAGTGTCCGATTGCTCTCGTCGCAGGATCGGTGCATGACAGAGAACCGCTCCACCACGCCCACTGCACTCGTCACGGGCGCCAACAAGGGCATCGGCTACGAGATCGCCGCCGGCCTCGCCCGGCGCGGGTTCCGCGTCGGCGTCGGCGCGCGCGACACCGCGCGACGCGACGACGCCGTGCAGAAGCTCCGCGCCGAGGGACTCGACGTCTTCGGCGTGCCGCTGGACGTCACGGACGACGCGAGCGTCGCCGCGGCCGCCGCACAGCTCGAGGAGCAGGGCGGCCTGGACGTGCTCGTCAACAACGCCGGGATCACCGGCGGCATGCCGCAGGAGCCGAGCAAGGTGAGTGCCGGCCAGGTCCTGACGGTCGTCGACACGAACGTCGTCGGCGTCATCAGGGTCACCAACGCGATGCTGCCCCTGCTGCGCCGAGCCACGTCGCCGCGCATCGTCAACGTCTCCAGCTCGGTCGGGTCCCTCGCCCTGCAGACCGCGCAGGCCGAGCCCGTCGGCCCGATCTCCGGTGCGTACTCGCCGACGAAGACCTACCTCAACGCCCTCACCGTCCAGTACGCCAAGGAGCTCGCCGACGCCGGCATCCTGGTCAACGCCGGGTGCCCGGGGTACGTGGCGACCGACCTCAACGGCCACCGCGGGACGCGGACGCCCGAGCAGGGCGCTGCGGTCTTCCTCGAGCTCGCCACGCTGCCCGACGACGGGCCGAGCGGCACGTTCCGCGACGAGTCGGGCTCCCTGCCCTGGTGACGCCCTGTCACGTCGCCCCAGCCAGGAGCGTGCCGTGGCGGCGGTCGGGGCGTTTGGGGTTGGGGTGAGTGCGAGTGTGCCGGACGCCGAACCCTGCGTCCTCGACGAGCCGGGAGAGCTCGTCGACGGGCCACGAGTAGGCCTCGGTCACCGTGTGCGGGAAGGGCTCGAGCCGGTCGCTCTCGTAGAAGCCGACGAGGAGGGTCCCGTCGTCGGCGAGGCAGCGGCGGAACTCCCGCAGGACGAGCGGAACGCGCTCGGGCTCGAGATGGATCAACGAGTACCAGGCGAGGATCCCGGCGACCGAACCGTCGGGCCGGGCGAGGTCGTCAAGGTTGGCCACCCGGTAGGGCACAGTCGGAAAGCGCGCCGTGGCCAGATCGACGAAGGCCGGGACGAGATCCACGCCCTCGACGTCGGCACCGAGGTCGGCGAGCAGCTGGGTCCAGTGACCGGGGCCGCAGCCGGCGTCGATGACGGGGCCGCGGCAGCGTGCGGCCCAGGCGGAGATGAGCTGGATGTCGGGCGGATTCATCGCCGAGACCGAGCCGAGCGCCGCCGTGTACTCCTCCGCGCGGGCTGCGTAGGCCGCCCCGACGACTTCGTCGGTCGCCGCCGCCCGGACTACGGGGTGGTCGCCGGTCTCAGCAGGTCCGGAGCCACGGGGTTCGAGGGCCACGGGACAGCATCGCACCGCTTTGCCTCGTCGACGGGGCCAAACCACGCGCACTACCCGGGGCGCGGGGCGTGTCGTCGCGAGGTTCCTCGCCTATAGGTCGATGTCGCCGTCCGTCGCCGTCGCCGTCGCCAGCGGCAGGATCGCGATGGCCTCCACCTCGACCAGCTGGTCGTCGTAGCCGAGCACGGTGACGCCGAGCAGCGTGCTGGGCACCTCGTGGTCGCCGAAGGCCTCATGGATGACGTCCCAGGCGATCCCCAGATCCGACTGTCGGGACGTGGCGACGTACACGGTCGTCTTGACGACGTCGGTCAGCTGCGCGCCAGCGGCATGCAGCGCCGTCACCAGATTGGCCACCACCTGGCGGGCCTGGCCCGCGACGTCGCCGACGGCAACCGTCCGACCGTCGGCGTCCAGCGGGCAGGCACCTGCGGTGAAGACGAACGCACCGGGACCGGCCACCGCGGCGTAGGCGTAGGGCGCCTTCGACGTCAGCTGCTGGGGCCGGACGAGGGCGACGGCGGGCTCGGGAGACATGCGCCCACTCGAGGAACTCATCGACCTTGCCGGCGGCTCACTGCCTGACCTGCCGTAGGACACCTTGGTGAGCTTGCGCGCCCCACCTTGTTGTCCGAATCCTTCGCCCGGCACCTCGTGATGACCACACCGTCAAGCTGATCTGCCCAGCCACCAAGCGACGTCGAGCGCCAGGTCCAGCTGTTCTCCTGACGCGACTGCGAGTCGCAGCACGTGGCCGACCGATCACGCCGGTGCGTTCACACGGGGACGGGCCCGCGGTTCATCCACCTGCCGTCAGCCGGAGCGCGAGGCGGCGGGGCGCCTGCACGAGATAGCTGTCCGTCACCAGCTCGGCAACCTCGACCCAGTCCGTCTCGTCGTCCAGCACCATTCCCACGACATTCACACCCCAGTCGGCCCGGAAGAACGGAGGGCCGGCGTGCGCCAGTGCTTCCAACTCCCCGGGTAGCGCCCGGAAGGTCATCAGGATGGCCGGATGGTCGAGATCGAGGTACGCCGACCGCCGCTCGTCGGTGGTGTAGACGTGAAGGAACGTCCGCCGGCGAATCCGCCACCGCAGGCCGATCCACGCCGGCTCCTCGTACGCCTCCGGCAGTTCCTCGCAGATCACCCGGAGCCGGCCCACAACGGCGGGTGGAACGTCCGCGATGTCGCTCATCTGGCTCCTCCCGCGCCCATCCTCCCCGCCGGGTAGGACATCGGCACATCAGAGCTTCCGGGGGTGGCGGGGCCGCGCCGACGTCGGAGGACTATCGGGCCCTTCGAGGCCCCCGGGCGCCTTACCAGCGGATTTGGCGTCCCGAACCCGCGGCAGCCGCGGACGAGATCGATCAGACAGCGTTCGGTGAGTAGGAACTCATCCGCGTTGTCTGGCGACCGGCGCTGTGACCTGGGGTGGCAGGCGCGGGCGGTCTCGACACACCTCGAAGTCGCCCACCCGCGTCTCCAACGCGGCGAGGACGTCGGCGGCGTCGAAGACTGCGCCCGGCGCTTGGGCGCCCGAGCCGTGGTGGCGCCCGTCGAGGAGGCGGACCGCGCCCTCGACGACGATCGGGGCCGTGATGGCGTAGATGTCACGGCCCACTGCGGTGATGCGACGGGTGTGCGGGCCGCGGCGGACTGCGACGTCCACGGCGAACCGCTGCGCGGAGCGGCCGTGCTCGTCGGTGACGGGCGGCGGGGGAGTCGTGTGGTCGTGCAGGTCGTCGAGCGGGGCCGTGTTCAGGTACGAGCGCAGGTTCTCGACCAAGAGATGGCTGTTGATCGTGATCACCTCGGAGAAGGGGAGCTCGACCACGGCCTGGGCACCCAGGGGAGCGGGGTAGTTCCAGCTGCCGGTCGGAGCCGGGTCGGCCAGCGGGGTCAGCGCACCGTCGCGGATGACCATCCGGGTCGCGGTGTTGCGGGCGCCGGTGATCCGGGTGCCGGCCGTCGGCCACCAGTGATCCAGGCCGATGGCGACCTCGACCTCGTCCGCAGCGGGACCGTTGTCCAGCGCGGCGGTGACGAGCAGGTCGACGAGGCCGCCGTAGAACGCCATCGCCGGGACGACGGCGACGCCCGCTGCACGGGCGGGAGCGTCGAGCTCGCGGTACAGCAGCTGCACGGCCGACTGCTCGGCGGTGACGTCGAGGTAGTGGGCGCCTGCGTCGACGGCCGCCCGGGCGAGCGGCAGGGCGGTGTCCAGGAAAGGTCCGGCGCAGTTGATCACCGCCCCCACTCCCGCCACAGCCTGCTGCAGCAGGCCGGGGTCCTCCACCCTGGCGACGCGGCGCTCCAGGGAGGCGTGCGGCTGCAGGGCAGCGTCGAGGCGTTCAGCGCTGCGACCTGCGAGCACAGGCGTGAGCCCGCGACGCACCAGCTCGTCGACGACAAAACGGCCGGTGTGACCTGCGGCGCCATAGACAAGGACTCGTTCAGAGGAGTTCACGCAAACGATCCTGGACCTCGTGCGGTTGCGGCACGAGTGTCGTGAACGACGCCTCGCGTACAGTTTCGGACATGCCCCGGATCGCCCTGGCCATGCACCGGTCCTCGATGCTCTACGAAGCGGCCATCGCCGCCGAGATCTTCGGTGTCGACCGCTCGGACCTCGCTCCGGGCGGCGAGTGGTATGACCTCGTGGTCTGCACCGCCGACGGCCTGCCGCACCCGTGGCTCCCGGAGCTGCCGACGGCGTCGTACGCCGAACTGGCCCGCGCGGACTCCGTGGTCGTGCCGTCCTCCGACGACGTCGGCGCCGACCCCGACCCGGTCCTGATTGCGGCACTGCGCGGGGCGCACGACCGCGGCGTCCGGATCGCGTCCCTGTGCACCGGTGCGTTCGTCCTCGCCGCGGCCGGGTTGCTCGACGGCCGGGTCGCGACGACGCACTGGATGCACGCCGAGGACCTGGCGCGCCGCTATCCCCAGGTCCACGTTCGCGCCGACGTGCTCTACGTCGACGACGGCGACGTCCTCACCTCGGCGGGCAAGACGGCGGCGCTCGACCTGTGCATCCATCTCGTGCACCGCGACCTCGGTGCCGCCGCGGCCAGTGGGATCGCGCGACGGCTCGTCGCCCCCGCCCACCGCCCCGGCGGGCAGGCCCAGTTCATCCCTCCACCCGCCCAGCCGCGCGGCTCCGGCGGGCTGGCTGTCACGCTCGACTGGGCGCGAGCTCGACTCGATCAGCCGCTCACCGTGCAGGATCTCGCCGGTCACGCCAACCTCAGCACCCGCCAGCTCGCCCGTCGGATGCTCGCCGAGCTCCAGGTCGGACCGCTCGCGTGGCTGCACCAGCAGCGCATCATCCGCGCGCAAGAGCTGCTCGAGCGCACTGACGCCTCGATCGACCAGATCGCCGTCAGCTGCGGCATGGGCACCTCGACCACCCTGCGCCGCAACTTCCACCGGGTGGTGGGCATCACCCCCACCACCTACCGGGCGTCATTTCGGCTCACGCAGCCCTGACGCTGATCGTCCCCTGCGGGGTGGTGCACCCGGCATCGAGCCGCAGCGTTCCCCGGCACTCCATGGCCAACCATATGGATGTGGCCGGCTCGGACGACATGCCACGACGGTGGGCGGACTGGTGACAGGTCAAGGTGTCACCCATTCCCCTTTGTAGGAACTCATCGAACTTCTCCGGAGCCCGAGGCTCTGACCTACTTGTCCGATTCCTCCGCCCGAAGCCTCGTATCGCTCGAGAACGCTTGCGAGGGCAGGCGCTCGAGGCCGGTCGTCCGCTTCAGGAAGTCAGCGGACCATGCCGGCCTGCAGCCGACCGCCCAAGGGCGCGAGCAGCTCGTCGGCCATCCGGACGAAGGCGACCGCGTGCCCTGCCACGAACGCCTCGGTCAGACGATCCGCGACCGACCCGTCCCACGCCCGGAGCCTGCGCAGCAGCCACTTCCCGGACCCGAGCCAGCAACCGTGGGCCACGAGCAGCAGTTCCGACAGCGCCCTGAACGCCTCGGCGAGGAGCAGTGCGCGCTCTCCCGGGTCCTCGGCATCGGTCAGGTCGTCGAGCAGGGCGCTGACGGAGTAGCGACGCTGGTCGAGCGCGTGAGGCTCGATCGTGGGCCCGGCCGCCAGCACGCCGTCCGCCCACGCGCGGAGCTCCACGAGCTCCGACCCGGAACGCAGGATCACGCCCTCGGTGAGCATGGCCAGGATGACCGGCCGGTGCGCGGCGAGCTCCCTGCCGGCCCACCTGCGGTAAGCGTCCGGCGTGTACGCGAACACCTCGACCAGGCGGCTTGCGTGCTCGTAGGTCGCGGCGAGGCTCGCGTCCTCCCCGTCGAAGGACTCCTCCGGGCAAAGGACCACCAGGTCGAGATCGCTCGTGGACGTACTGGTGCCGGCGGCGCTGCTCCCAGCTAGAACGGCGCCGACGGCCGAGGGAAATCGGTCGGCGACGAATCCGTTCGCGAGGCCGAGCAGCTCGGCGGAGATGGTCTTCACCCGAGCGAGCCTAGGAGCGCAACGCGTTCGAGCGTCCGTCTTTCTGGGACAACTCGGTGAGATTGGGACACGCCGTGGGCAACTACGTGGGATATGGCCAACTCAGACGGGATCCCACATCTGGCGTTGCGGTCGCGCCTATCCCACGCGGGAATGTTCGGCCCTCAGCGAAGGTTGAGCCAGTCAGACTCAAGTTTGCGACGCAGGGCTTGCATCGAGCACGTAGCGGATGCAAGGTTGAGCGCAGCGGACTCAAGAGCGGCCCGCCAGCGGGCCAGGCCCAGCAGCAGAGATCGAAAGAAGGCACACACATGGCACGAGCAGTCGGCATCGACCTGGGCACCACCAACTCCGTGGTCGCCGTCCTCGAGGGTGGCGAGCCCACCGTCATCGCCAACGCCGAGGGATCGCGCACGACGCCGTCGGTCGTCGCGTTCTCCAAGACCGGCGAGGTCCTCGTCGGCGAGATCGCCAAGCGCCAGGCCGTCACCAACGTCGACCGCACGATCGCGTCCGTCAAGCGCCACATGGGCACGGACTGGTCGCAGTCGATCGACGACAAGAAGTACACCGCGCAGGAGATCAGCGCGCGGGTGCTCTCCAAGCTCAAGCGTGACGCCGAGGCCTACCTGGGCGAGCCCGTCACCGAGGCCGTCATCACGGTCCCGGCCTACTTCAACGACGCCGAGCGTCAGGCGACCAAGGACGCGGGCGCCATCGCGGGCCTCAACGTCCTGCGCATCATCAACGAGCCCACCGCGGCCGCCCTCGCCTACGGGCTCGAGCGCGGCAAGGAGGACGAGCTCATCCTCGTCTTCGACCTCGGTGGCGGCACGTTCGACGTCTCCCTGCTCGAGGTGGGCAAGGACGACGACGGCTTCTCGACGATCGAGGTCCGCGCGACCTCGGGCGACAACCGCCTCGGCGGCGACGACTGGGACAACCGCATCGTCGAGCACCTGACCGCCGAGGTGAAGAACTCGACGGGCGTCGACCTGTCCAAGGACAAGATCGCCGTGCAGCGTCTGCGCGAGGCGGCCGAGCAGGCCAAGAAGGAGCTCTCGTCCGCGACGAGCACCAACATCTCGCTGCAGTACCTGTCCATGAGCGAGAACGGCCCGGTCCACCTGGACACGAAGCTCACGCGTGCGCAGTTCCAGCAGCTGACGCAGGACCTCATCGACCGCACCAAGGCGCCGTTCAACGCCGTGATCCGTGACGCGGGCATCAAGCTCGCGGACATCGACCACGTCGTCCTCGTCGGCGGCTCCACCCGCATGCCCGCCGTGACCGAGGTCGTCACCGAGCTCACCGGTGGCCGCGAGCCCAACAAGGGCGTCAACCCGGACGAGGTCGTCGCCGTCGGTGCCGCGCTGCAGGCCGGCGTCATGAAGGGCGACCGCAAGGACGTCCTGCTCATCGACGTCACCCCGCTGTCGCTCGGCATCGAGACCAAGGGCGGCGTGATGACCAAGCTCATCGAGCGCAACACGGCCATCCCGACCAAGCGCTCGGAGATCTTCTCCACGGCTGAGGACAACCAGCCGTCGGTGCTGATCCAGGTGTTCCAGGGCGAGCGTGAGTTCGCGCGGGACAACAAGCCGCTGGGCACGTTCGAGCTGACCGGCATCGCGCCGGCCCCGCGCGGGCTGCCGCAGGTCGAGGTCACCTTCGACATCGACGCGAACGGCATCGTGCACGTGTCCGCCAAGGACCGCGGCACGGGCAAGGAGCAGTCGATGACGATCACCGGCGGCTCGGCCCTCCCCAAGGAGGACATCGAGCGCATGGTCAAGGAGGCCGAGGAGCACGCGGCCGAGGACAAGGCGCGCCGCGAGGACGCCGACGCCCGCAACTCCGCCGAGCAGCTCGTCTACTCGACCGAGAAGCTCCTCGTCGACAACGCCGACAAGCTGCCCGACGAGGTCAAGACCGAGGTCCAGGCCGCGGTCGGCGAGCTCAAGGTCGCCCTCGAGGGCACGGACGCCGACGAGGTCAAGGCCAAGACGGCCAACCTCTCGACGGTCGCGCAGAAGATCGGCGAGGCGATCTACGCCAACCAGGGTTCGGCCGACGAGGCTCCGTCCGACGAGGCTCCGACCGCGGATGCCGATGAGGACGTCGTCGACGCCGAGATCGTGGACGACGAGGACGACAAGAAGTGACGGCCGAGACCCCGGACGACCGTCAGTCCAACGGCGGTACCCCCGAGGACGACGTCCTCGCCGAGGCCGAGTCGGTCGCGGCCGAGGCCGAGGAGGCCATCGTGCTCGAGGGTCTCATCGAGGCCCAGAAGCTCGCGGCCGAGCGGCTCGAGGAGGTGCAGCGCGCCAACGCGGCGCACTACAACCTCGAGCAGCAGTACTCGGCCTACGTGAAGCGCTCGAAGGCGGACGCGCTCGCCGCGCAGGAGCGCGGCGTCGTGAACGTCGTCGAGGCGCTGATCCCCGTGCTCGACGACATCGAGCTGGCTCGCCAGCACGGTGACCTGACGGGACCGTTCGCGTCGATCGCCGAGAAGCTCGAGGGAACGCTCGGCCGGTTCGGCATACAGCGCTACGGCGCGGTCGGCGAGCCGTTCGACCCGGCGGTGCACGAGGCGCTCATGCACTCGCACTCCGCCGAGGTCACCGAGCCGACCGTGCAGCTCGTGCTGCAGCCCGGCTACCGCACCGCCGACCGCGTGATCCGCGCGGCCCGCGTGGCGGTCGTCGACCCCGAGGCGTGACCCCGCGACGCCGCGCCCGGACCATCGGGCGCGGCGTCGCACCACAGACACGCATCGCACACAGACACAAGGAGGCTCGGTGACCGGGCAGGACTGGATCGAGAAGGACTTCTACCGCGTCCTCGGCGTGGCCAAGGACGCCGACGCGGCGACCATCAAGAAGGCCTATCGCAAGCTCGCCCGCACCAAGCACCCCGACCACAACCCCGGCGACGCCAAGGCGGAGGCGGAGTTCAAGGAGGTCGGCGAGGCGTACGCCGTGCTGTCCGACCCCACCCAGCGCCAGCAGTACGACCAGCTGCGCGCGATGACCGGCGGCGCTCGCTTCCAGGCCGGTGGTCGCGGCGGCGGTGCGGCCGGGTTCGAGGACATGTTCGGCAACATGTTCGGCGGCACCGCGGGCGGTGCCCGCACCCGCTCGGCCGGCGGCGCCGGCGGCTTCGAGGACATCCTCAGCGGCATGTTCGGCAACGGCGCGGGCGGCTTCCAGCGCGGGCCCCAGCCTGGCGCGGACCTCTCGGCCTCGGTGACGCTGCCGTTCCGCGAGGTCGCGGAGGGTGCCACCGTCTCGCTCTCGGTCGACGGCCGCACCGTCAACGCGCGGATCCCGGCGGGCGTGCGCGACGGGCAGAAGATCCGCCTGCGCGGCAAGGGCCGGCCCGGCGATCCCGGTGCTCCGGCCGGCGACCTCGTCGTGACCGTCAAGGTCACGCCGCACCCCGTCTTCACCGCCGACGGCGCCAACCTGCGCCTCACGGTCCCGGTCGCCTTCGACGAGGCCGCGCTCGGCGCGACGATCGAGGTGCCCACGCTCGACGGCACCCCCGTGCGCGTCAAGGTCCCCGAGGGCACCCCCTCGGGCCGGGTGCTGCGCGTCAAGGGTCGCGGCATCGGTGGCAAGGGCGACCTGCTGGTCACCGTGCAGGTCGTCGTCCCGCAGCGCCTGACGGGTGCCGCGCGCGAGGCCGTGCAGGCCTTCGGCATCGCGACCTCGGGCGACGACGTCCGCGCCGGGCTCATGGACCAAGCCAGGTCGTAATGGCCGACGACACCCCGCTCTACGTCATCTCGGTGGCTGCCGAGCTGGCCGGCATGCACCCGCAGACCCTGCGCCAGTACGACCGCCTGGGCCTGGTGTCGCCGTCCCGCACGGCCGGTCGCGGTCGGCGCTACTCGCTGCGCGACATCGCCACGCTGCGCGAGGTGCAGCGCCTCTCGCAGGACGACGGCGTGAACCTCGCAGGCATCAAGCGCATCCTCGAGCTCGAGTCCGAGGTGGACCGGTTGCGCCACCAGATCGACTACCTGCGTGCCTTCGTCGACGCGGGCCGACGAGTCTTCACGGCGGACCCGCGCGGCGACGTCGTCGCCACGCGCCGCGTCGCCCGCCAGCCCCGCGCCGCGCAGGCGCCGCGGGCGATCACCCAGTCGGGCTCGGTCGTCCTCTGGCGCCCGTCACGCTGACTTCTTGCCCCACCTGCTCATGTATGAGCATGCTACGTTCGCAGTATGTCCGTGCTCGAGCGTCGACTGCAGATCCTCATCGACCACGAGCGGTTCCGCCTGCTCGAGTCCGAGGCGGGTCGCACCGGGCGGTCGGTGGCCGCGATCGTGCGCGGTGCGTTGGACGCTCACTTCGAGGCGGCAGCAGCGATCGAGCTGCGTGCGGCCGCCGCGGACCGCCTGCTTGCCGTCCCGTCGGTGGCTGAGGAGCCTGTGGACTGGGCCGATGCCAAGCGCGACCTCCAGTCGTCGCTCGACCGCGTGGGCCGCGCGTGACGGTGCCCCGACTCTTCGTCGACACCGCGGTCCTCGCCTACGCCGTGGGTGGAGCGCACGAGCAGCGCGAACCGTGCCGCCAGATCCTGGCCGCGGCCGGACGGGGCGAGATCGAGCTGCATGCCAGCGTCGAGGCCGTCCAGGAGTTCCTCTTCCACCGGATGCGTCGGTCCGACCGCGAGTCTGCGGTGCAGCAGGCGCAGGACGTGATGAGCCTGGTCGTCCTGCACGACTTCGACCGTGACGTGCTCGCAGGTGCGGTGCGGCTCGTGGGCTCGGGAGCGCTCGCCGGGCGCGATGCCGTCCACGCCGCAAGCGCGGCGGTCGCTGGGTTCTCGGCCATCGTCACCCCCGACCGCGACTTCGACGGCCTCGTCGACCTGGTGCGGGTCGACCCCGCCGACGCGGTGGCCGGCTGACCGCCGCGGGCCGAGCCGCGGCTACGGTGGACGCCGACGAAGGAGGTCTCGATGACGAGGCAGGTGGACGGCTGGGACGCACCGGTGTGCGGCATGACCTGGGGCTGGACCGGTGTCCGCGGCACCTGGCTGACGCCCGAGGCGCAGCACTCGATGGACGAGATGGCCGGGCTCGGCGTGAGCTGGGTGACCCTCGCGTACGGCGCCCTGCAGGCGACCGCGCAGTCGACGACGATCGCGTTCGCCGACGAGCCGACGGTGACCGACGACGAGATCCGCGGAGCCGTCGCGCGGGCCCGCCGCCTCGACCTCAAGGTCTGCCTCAAGCCGGTGGTCAACGTCGCGGACGGCACCTGGCGCGCGTACATCGGGTTCTTCGACTGGGACGTGCCCGGTGAGCCGAGCTGGGCGCAGTGGTTCGCGGCCTACCGCGAGTTCATCGTCCACCACGCCCAGCTCGCGGCCGAGCTGCAGGTGGAGATGTTCTGCATCGGCTGCGAGATGGTCCGCGCCGACTCCCAGGAGGCGCACTGGCGCGAGCTGATCGCCGACGTGCGCGAGGTCTACGACGGACTGGTCACCTACAACTGCGACAAGTACCAGGAGGACCACGTCACCTGGTGGGACGCGGTCGACGTCATCTCGGCCAGCGGCTACTACCCGACGGGGTCGTGGCCCGAGCAGCTCGACCGCATCGGCGCGGTCGTGGAGCGCGAGGGCAAGCCGTTCCTGTTCATCGAGGCGGGCTGCCCGAGCCGCGAGGGGTCGCCCGAGCGCCCGAACGACTGGGCGCTCGTCGGCGCCCCGAGCGAGCGGGCGCAAGCCGAGTACCTCGACGAGATGCTCTCGGCCTGCGCGGAGCGCCCCTGGGTGGGCGGCTTCATGCTCTGGGACTGGCCGGCCACGCTGTACGCGCCCGCGGACGCGGCGACCAACGACGACTACTGCATGTACGCCAAGGAGGGCGCGGCCGTCGTCCGCCGCCACTACACCGCCTGACCCCGTCGCCGAGAACGACCCCCGCGGACGAGAACGACCGTCCGGGAGGGTCGTTCTCGCGCCGGAGGGTCGTTCTCGGCGGAGGCGCGGGGGGTGGCGCCCGGAGGGCGGCACGGCGCGAACTGGAGCGCTGCAGTACGTCGGCATCCCGGCCGCACGACCGCGCCGCGCGGTGACGGGTCCGTTTTGCCGGATCCATTGACCTCCGGAGCCTTAAGCGCTTTAGTTAGCGGCGGCCCCCTCAGCGCCGCTCGGCGCGCTGACCCGCGTCCAGGGCCGTCGGAACAAAGGAGTTTCGAGATGTCCTCCAGCAAGGTCGCGCGCATCGGCGCTCTCGTCACCGCTGCGCTGCTCGGCGCCACCGCCGTGCTCGCCGGATCCGCCCAGGCGTTCTCCGCCTCGAGCAAGCAGCAGGTGCTCACCTACCTCTCGTCGATCACGGGCAGCTCGATCGTGGCCGGCCAGCACAACAAGGAGCCTGCGTCGAGCCCGGCGCAGTACAGCCAGATCGTCAAGAACGTCACGGGCCAGCGGCCGGGCCTGTGGGGCGGTGACCTCATGTTCAACCCGGCCGACGTCGCGAACCGGCAGCGCGTGATCGACCAGGCCAAGACCGAGTGGGCCAACGGCTCGCTCGTCGCCCTGACGTGGCACGTGTGCCCACCCACGCAGGGCTCGTCGTGCTCGTTCGACGGCGGCGTGAAGTCGCGCATCACGAACACGCAGTTCGACCAGGTCATCGCGGACGGCACGGCGCTGAACACCGCGTGGAAGCGCCGGCTCGACGAGGCCGTCCCCTACCTCCAGCAGCTCAAGGACGCCGGCGTCCCCGTGCTGTTCCGGCCTCTGCACGAGATGAACGAGACCTGGAACTGGTGGGGCGGCTACGGCGCCAAGAGCGCGAAGCTGTACCAGATCACGCACGACTACCTGGTGGCCAAGGGACTGTCGAACCTCATCTGGGTCTGGAACGTGCAGGACAACCCGGCCGGCGGCTGGTCCACGTACTACCCGGGCAGCTCCTACGTCGACGTCGTCAGCCTGGACGCCTGGTACAAGAGCTACCCGAGCTCGGGCGACTACCAGCAGATCCAGTCGATCGCGGGCTCGAAGCCCATCGCGATCGCGGAGATGGGCAAGGTCCCCGACGCGGCACTGCTGAGCAGTCAGCCGCGCTGGTCCTATTTCATGATCTGGTCCGAGCAGCTGCAGGGCAGCAACACGAACGCGCAGATCCAGGCGACGTACTTCAGCTCCCGCGTGCTCTCCCAGGGCGAGATCTCCCTGCCGGGCGGTGGCGGCACGACGTCGCTGACCGGCGCGATCACCGGCCTCGGCGGCAAGTGCGTCGACGCCCAGGCGTCCGGCACGACGGACGGGACCGCGGTCCAGCTCTACACCTGCGCGACCGGCGTCGCGCAGACCTGGACGGTCAACGCCCCGGCCGGGACCGGCACCGTCGTCAACCCCAGCTCCGGCAAGTGCCTCGACGTCACCGGCCAGGGCACGGCCGAAGGGGCGAAGGTCCAGCTCTGGACCTGCAACGGCTCGGGCGCGCAGCAGTGGACCTACGACGGGTCCGCGGGCACGTTCCGCAACCCGGCGTCCGGCAAGTGCCTCGACGCCACGGGTCAGAGCAGCGTCGACGGCACCCGCCTGCAGATCTGGACGTGCAACGGGCAGAGCAACCAGCGCTGGACGCCGCCGGCGGCCTGAGGCCGGCAATGCACGGCTCACGACAGAACCCGACAGTCATCGACGCAAAGGAGCGCCGCGCACCATGCAGCCCACCACCCATCGCCCCCACCGCCGACGCGCCGGCGGGGTGCTCGCCGCGCTCGTCGTCGGCGCGGTCGTCGTGACGGGCGTCTCGACGCCCGCCACAGCGGCGACGCCCACCGCAGCGGCGACGCCGACCTCAGCGGCGACGCCGACCTCCACGAGCGCGCTGACCGACGCGGGCCTCGGCCCGTCGCTGAACCACGACTTCGTCCGGCGCGACGGCTCTCGGCTCGAGCTGGACGGCGAGCCCTTCCGGTTCGGCGGGACCAACGCCTACTGGCTCGGCGTCGACGAGAACGTGCCGGCCGGCGTCGTCGACTACCCGACCTACTTCCGCATCCGGGACGCGATCGACACCGCGGCAGCGATGGGGACGACCGTGATCCGCTCCCACATGCTCGCGTCGACCGGCAACGACCTGTCGATCCTGCCGACGAAGGAAGCCGGCTACTCCGAGCGCGCGTTCGACACCGTGGACTACGCGATCGCGTACGCGGCGAGCAAGGGCATCCGCCTGATCCTGCCGCTCACCGACAACTGGGCGTACTACCACGGAGGCCTGCGCGACTTCGCGCGTCCGTACGGCCTGTGCGCGGACGCGAGCGCCGACTGCCCGCAGTTCTACGCCGACCCTCGCGTGATCGCCGACTTCCAGGACTACGTGGCCACGATGCTGAACCACGTCAACCGGTACACGGAGCTCGCGCTCAAGGACGACCCGACGGTCATGGCCTGGGAGCTCGGCAACGAGCTCGAGGGCATGACGCCCGCGTGGATCGCCACCATCTCGGCGCAGCTGCGCGACGGAGCGCCCGAGCAGCTCGTCGCCGCCGGCCGCCGGTTCGACATCGACCCGGACACGCTCGCGGCCGACGTCGACATCGTCGACGTGCACTACTACCCGCCCACCGTCGCGAAGGTGACGGCCGACGCCAAGACCGTCACCGACGCGGGCAAGGCCTACATCGCGGGCGAGTACGACTCGAACTCCGCCTCGACCGTGCTGCCCGGCCTGGTGGACAACCCCGACGTCACCGGGATGCTGTCGTGGTCGCTGTTCCCGCACGACGACACGAGCGGGTTCGTGCAGCACCTCGACGGCTTCCAGATCCACTACCCGGGTGACAACGCGTCGATGCAGGAGGACGTCGCCGCGCAGCGCGCGTACGCGGCCGCCCTGGGGTCGACGGGTGACGTCGCGGTGACCCGTCCGCCGCTGATCACCTCGGTGACCGACGACTACGGTCTGCACCGCCTCGCGTGGCGCGGGGCCACGGGTGCCGTCGGGTACGACGTGCAGCGCACGACCGCCGACGGCTGGGCCACCCTGACCGACGAGCCGGTCGGCGACGCACCCTGGCTCGACACCGTGACCCGCGGGGCTGCCACCTACCGGGTCGTGCCGATCGCCGCCGACGGCGGTCGCGGGCCGGCGTCCGAGCCGCTCACCGTCCCGGCCGGCCAGCAGGTGACTGTCGACGCGCTCGGCTCGCTGACGCCCGCGGTCGCGCACACCGGCGTCGACGTGAGTCCCGCCGGCGAGGACACGCTCGTCGCGCCGATCGCCGCCGACGGCGGATCGTTGACGTGGTCCGCCCCCGGCCTGACCGACGTGCGCCTCACGGTGCGCGCCGCAGTCGCCCCGACGCTCGCGCTCGCCGCCGGCGCAGGCACGCGCTGGACCGACCTGGACGCCGCGGTCGCACCCGACGGCGACGGTCGCTGGGCCGTGACCGCGTCGGTCCCGGCCGGCACCGACGCGCAGCAGCTGCGCATCACCTGGCCCTCGACGTCGACCGATGGGCTGACCCGGCTCGAGCTGCGCTCGGCACCGCAGGAGGTCGTGCTCATCGACCCGCTCGACGACCTCGGCCGCACGAGCGCCGCCGAGCAGGTCGCGATCGACACCGGCAACCCCGCGCTGTTCGGCGGGGACGTGGGCCGCGCGAAGCGCACGGCCGCCGGTGCCGCGAGCATCGAGTGGACCGTCGATGCCGACGTCGCACCCGACGGCGTGACCGGCTTCGACGCGACGGCCTTCTACTGGCCCGACCAGAGCGCCGAGACGCTGACCTTCTCGGTCTCCGACGACGGCACCACGTGGCGGACGCTCACCCCGGACGTCGCCACGACGCCCGGCGTGGTCGGCGGGGCATGGCGCAAGGACGTGGTCTCCGCGCGCGCCCTCACCGGCGTGCGCCACGTGCGGGTCGAATGGCCGCGGGGCACCACGCCCGAGTGGGCGCAGCAGCTGGGGGAGATCCGGTTCCTCGCGGCGGGCTCGAGCTCGGGCGCGCCGACGGGCGTCACGACGACGGCCCCGGCCGACGGCGCCGACGGCGTGCGCGGCGTCCCGACGTTCACCTGGACCGCGTCGCGGGCCGCGCTCTCCCGCGTCGAGCTGTCCACGCACGCCGACCTGTCCGACCCGGTGGCCACCACCCGGACGGCCGGCACGTCGTGGTCGCCCGACGTGACGCTCGCCGAGTCGACCACCTACTCCTGGCGAGTCACGGCCCTCAACGGGTCGGGCGAGACCACCTCCGACGTCGCCACGTTCACCACGGCGACCCGGCCGACGACCCCGAAGGTGGTCGACGACTACGAGTCGTACGCCACCGACGCGGCCGTCGCCGCGGCCTACGTGCGCAACACCGGCGGCGGCGCCATCGCGCCGACGCTCGTGCCGGGTGCGAGCGGCCAGGGGATGAGCCTGGGCTTCGACCTGGGCAGTCCCGGCTACGCGGGTGTGACGCGCACTTTCAGCACCGCGCAGGACTGGTGGGGCTACGACGGCCTGTCGATGTGGCTGGACCGGAGCGCGCTCAAGGCCGGCCAGAAGCTCTCGGTCCAGCTGGTCGCCGGCGGCTCCTACTGGGAGGCGACGCTGCCCGAGCCCGGACCAAACGCCGCCGGCATCGTCACCGTGCCCTTCGCGGACCTGGCGCCGCCGTCGTGGGCCGGGGACAGCGGCCCGCTGGACCTGACCCGCGTCACGCAGCTCTCCTTCTACCTGGGAGGCGCGGGCACCGGGACGCTCGTCGTCGACGACGTGCGCGCCGTCCGGACGGACTCCGCGCCACCGACGACGACCGTCGCGACGACCCCGGACGAGCCTGCCTCGGGCTGGTTCACGGGTCCGGTCACGGTCACGGCCGCCGCGAAGGACGACGTCGACGCGCACCCGCTCGTCGAGCTGCGCGTCGGTGACGGCGCCTGGACGTCGGCCGACGAGGTTCGCGTGACGGCCCAGGGCGCCACGGTGGTGCACGCTCGCGCGACGGATGCGGCGGGGAACGTCTCGCCCGTGGTCGACCGCACGGTGCGGATCGACTCGGTCGCCCCTGTGGTCTCGGCCGCGCTCAAGGGTCGGGTGGTCACCTTCACGGCGACGGACGGCACCTCGGGCGTCGCCGCGATCCGGTACCGGCTCCCGGGCGGCAGCTGGACGCCCGCGTCGGGCACCGTCCGCGTGCCCACGGACGTCGCCTCGCTCGAGTACCGGGCGGTCGACGTCGCCGGGAACGCGTCGCCGGTCGCGACGCTCCGGACGCACGGCTCCGCGCGAGCCGCCGTGCTCGCCCTGGGCGTCCCGCCCCTCGTCCGGCCCGACGCAACCGCCCTCGTGCTCGTGCAGGTCCTGGGCGCGCGCGGCCAAGCCACGGGCACGATCACGCTCACGGAGGCCGACGGCACCGTCGTCGGCTCCGGGGCGCTCACCCACGGCCGGGCCACCGTCCGGCTGACCGCACCGGCGACGGCGGGCATCCACCGCTACGTCGTCACCTACGCGGGCGACGCGACCTATGCGCCGGCCGACGCCACGGTGCATCTCTACGTGATCGGAGGCAAGCGATGACCAGGAGAGGTCCCCTCGCGGTGGTGGTGGCCGCGGCGCTCGCGATGACGGCGGTCGCCGGTGCCGTGAGCGCCGGCGCAGCGACCCCCAGGGAGGACAAGCACGCCGCGAGCTGCTCCAGGCTCGCCCCCGGGACCCAGCAGGTGAGCGTGCCGTTCCGCGGCGCGTCGTACGAGGTGCGGGTGCACGTGCCCGCGCAGCGTGCCCACCGGGTTCCCCTGGTGCTCGACCTGCACGGGTCGGGCGCCGACGGTGCCGCGCAGGCCGCGATCAGCGGGTTGGACGCCGTGGCGGACGAGAACGGCTTCGTCGTCGTCGAACCCACGGCCGCCATCGCGCTCAACGGTGGCTGGGCGTGGAACGTCCCCGGCGTGCCGACGACCGCGGGGCAGCTCCCGCCCGCGGACGCCCGCGACGACGTCGGGTTCCTGCGCGCGGTGATCACCCGCGTCGGGGCCGCCGTGTGCGCGGACGACCGACGCGTCTACGCCACGGGCTACTCCGGCGGAGGCCGGATGGCCTCGGCGCTGGCGTGCCGGCTCGCCGACCGGCTGGCCGCCGTGGCCACGGTCGCCGGGCTCCGCGCCGGCAGGCCGTCCCCGCAGGACACGTCCGTGCCCGACGTGGCCGACTGCGCCCCGTCCAGGCCCGTGCCGGTGCTCGAGTTCCACGGAGACGCGGACTACACGAACCCGTACCTCGGCAGCACCGACCTGCGGTGGGGATACACGGTCCCGGTCGCGGTCCAGACGTGGGCCCGTCTGGACGGATGCGGCGTCGGGCCCGTGACCGAGCAGGTCAGCGAGCACGTCACGCGGTACGCCTACGCGCGGTGCGACGGCCGCGCGGACGTCCAGCTGTACCGCGTCGCGGGCGGGGGACACACCTGGCCGGGCACGTCCGTCGACCAGAGCGGCAACGGCACGGTGACCCACGAGATCGACGCGAGCCGGCTGATGTGGGCGTTCTTCGCCGACCACCCGAGGCGGTGAGGTCCGGACGGGCCGTGTCCGCAGGGGACGCGGCCCGTCCGGGGCGCCGCAGTAGGCTGCCCGGTGTGGCGGACAGCGCGAGGCCGGCCCGGTCACGAGTGACCATCAACGACATCGCCGAGCGCTCGGGCGTCTCCATCAGTGCGGTGTCGTTCGCACTCAACGGCCGCAAGGGTGTGTCCGCGCAGACGCGCGAGCGCGTGCTGCGGGTGGCCGACGAGCTGGGCTGGGCGCCGAGCAGCGCCGCGCGCTCGCTGATGGGTGCGCGCACGGACACGATCGGGCTGGTCCTCGCCCGGGAGTCGCGCACGCTGGGCATCGAGTCCTTCTACATGCAGTTCATCGCGGGCATCGAGAGCGAGCTGTCCATGCGGGACAACGCGCTGCTGCTCCAGGTGGTCCCCGACATGGAGACGGAGCTGGCGACCTACAAGAAGTGGCGCGCGACGCGCAGGGTCGACGGCATCGTGATGGTCGACCCGCGCATCGACGACCCGCGGATCGCGATGCTGTCCGAGCCGGACGCGCTCCCGGCGGTCGTCGTCGGCGACACGTCCCTCGCTGGCGGCCTGCCCAGCGTGTGGACGGACGACGACGCCGCGACGCGCGAGTCGCTGCGCTACCTGCACGCGATCGGGCACCGCCGCATCGCCCGCGTGGCCGGCGTCGAGGAGTTCGGTCACACGCACATCCGCGACCTGGCGTTCCGCGACGAGTCCGCGACGCTCGGCATCGAGGGGACCACGGTGCGCACCGACTACATGCCCGAGTCGGGCTCGCTCGTGACCCGTCGCCTGCTCACCAACCGGCCGCGCCCCACGGCGATCGTCTACGACAACGACGTGATGGCGCTCGCGGGCCTGGGCGTGGCCGCCGAGCTCGGCATCCGGGTGCCCGACGAGCTCTCGATCATCGCCTGGGACGACTCGCCGCTGTGCGTCGCCGCCTACCCCAGGCTGTCCGCGCTCAACCACGACGTCGTGGCGTACGGCGCGCACGTCGCTCGTCGGCTCTTCGACCGCATGCTCGGTGCCGAGGGCGGCAGCTTCCAGGACTCGACCCCCGCGCTCGTCCCGCGGGGGACCACGGCGCGCGTCCCCGAGCCCACCTGACCCGACGGTGCGAAGGGTCAGTCGCCCGCGGCGCGCATGACCGGCATCTCGACCGCGACCGGGTAGCGCTCCTCGCCCGGGGTGCGCTGGCGGACCAGCACCGGCTCCAGGTCCGGGCGGGCCGCGGTGCCGCGCAGGTTCTCGATCACCAGGTCCTCGACGTCGACCGCCTCGACCGCGTGCGCGAACGCGGGGTCGGCACCGGCCCACACGACCTCGCAGTTGCGCAGGGTCACGTCCGTGGCGGTGTCGATGTGGATGCCCGACGTCGGGTGCGCGTAGACCTCGGGGCCGTTCGAGGTGGGGCGGCGGTCGTACTCGCCTGCGGGCCAGCGCGACCAGCGGTCGAGCTCGATGCGCACGCCCTCCAGGACCACCCCGGAGATGAGGCCGGGGGCGTCGGAGCCGATGTACGCGCCGTTCTCGGAGCGGCACAGGATGTTGCGGAACCGCACGTTGCGCAGCCGGCCGACCGCGTCGTGC
>NZ_QWKP01000173.1 GCF_003470205.1 Cellulomonas rhizosphaerae | reverse complement strand
GCCCCACCAACACCCGCCGCACCCACCGAGCTCGAGCCCGACCGCCCCGTCGTCGACCTCGCCTTCGCACGCCTCCTCGCCCAGCACCCACCCTTCGAGTACCGCAACCACGCCGCCTAGCCTCGCGCGCGTGGCAGGCATCACCCGGCGTCGGCGTGCACGGCGTCCGCCAAGCACCTAACGTCGGCAGACATGTCCGCGGCAGCGATCAACGTCAGCACCGCGCCCGTAGGCGACGCGCGCGTGCTCGCTGGGCGCTATCGGCTCGACGGAGTCCTCGGGCGGGGTGGGATGGCCACCGTCCATCGAGCGCACGATCTCGTGCTCGAACGCGACGTCGCCATCAAGCTGTTCCCGTCGGTCGCCGACGACGCCGACCTGCTGCTACGCCACTCCGCCGAGGTGCGGGTGCTCGCGACGCTGAGCCACCCGGGCCTGGTCGCCCTCTACGACGCGGGCTCCGTCCGCGATGGCGACGGGGGCCAAGAGGTCTACATCGTGATGGAGCTGGTCGACGGCCCCACGCTCGCGGAGCACCGCGGCACGGAGCCGATGAGTGCCGCAGCCGTGAGCGACATCGGCCGGCAGATCGCCGAGGCCCTCGCCGACGTGCACGAGCAGCAGATCGTCCATCGTGACATCAAGCCCGGGAACATCCTGACGACGGCGGATGGTCCGGAGCTGGTCGTCAAGGTCGCCGACTTCGGGATCGCGCGGATCGCCGACGACACGCGTCTGACGATGACGGGCACCATGCTCGGCACCGTGCACTACCTCAGCCCCGAGCAGGTGACCGGCGGCCCCCTCGGACCGCCCACGGACATCTACTCGCTCGGTCTCGTCCTGATCGAGTGCCTCTCCGGTCGAGCGGTGTTCACGGGCACCTTCGCGGAGTCGGCCGCCGCCCGGTTGACGTCGCTCCCGACGATCCCGGAGGGCCTGGCACCAGGCCTCGCGCGACTGCTGTCCCAGATGACCGCTCGCGACCCCGAGGAGCGGCCCACGGCTGCTGATGTCGCCGCCGAGCTGGACCGACTGGGGACGGACGCCCCACCGGCCGCAGACACCGAGCTCTTGTCGCTCCCGCAGACCCGGGTCGCGCCCGCCGTCCGCGAGGGACGATCAGCCGCACGGCCGCGACCCGGGCATCGCAGCTGGGTGCTCGCGGGTTGCGCGACGTTGCTCCTGGTCGGTGGGACCGTCGCGGCCCTCCAGGTCGGAGGAGACGACCCGTCGCCTCGACCGACCCCGAGCTACCCGGTGGTCCAGGGCGACCTGGGCAGCGCACTGACGACGCTGCAGCGGAGCGTGACACCGTGAGGCGCCGAGCAAGGATCGTCGGCGTCATTGGTCTGGTGCTCGCCGTCGGCGCGTGCGGCAGCCAGACCGACCTCGCCGAGGATCGCGCGCACACGCTCCAGGTGGACGTGCTGGCCGTCTCCACGGCGGCGGCGGCCAAGAAGTGGGACGCGGTCGAGTCCGCCCTCACGGCCGCGCGCAAGCAGCTCGACGCGGGACTCGATGCCGGCGAGATCTCGACCTCGAGGTACCACGAGATCGACGCCGCCCTCGACCGCGTGGCCGCTGAGGTCGCCGCGGCGGAGGACCGAGCCGCGGCAGCAGCCGTGGCCAAGGCGAAGTCGGAGGCAGCCGCAAAGGTCAAGGCGACGGCCACGGCGTCGCCGTCCGCCGACTCGACATCGGTCCCCACCGCGAAGGCACCCTCAGCGCCGAAGGCCGGCAACAAGGGCAAGGGCGCCGACAACGGCAAGGGTCCCGGCTCGAAGCACCCGCCGCACCCGAAGAAGGACAAGTAGGCGCCCCGGCTACCTCGCCCGCGCGGGGTTAGTGTCGAAGAATGACGCACCCTGACGTGGCAACCCTCGGCCAGCTGCGGGCCTCCGGCCACCAGCAGGTCCCGGTCCGCACCGAGATCCGCGACAACCTCCTGGCCGCACTCCGCGAAGGACGCGATCCCTGGCCCGGGATCCACGGCTTCGGGTCGACCGTGATCCCGCAGCTCGAGCGCGCGCTCCTCGCCGGCCACGACATCGTGCTCCTCGGCGAGCGCGGCCAGGGCAAGACCCGCGTGCTGCGCACGCTGGTCGGCCTGCTCGACGAGTGGTCGCCGGTGATCGACGGCTCGGAGATCGGTGAGCACCCCTACGAGCCGATCACGGCCGCGAGCATCCGCCGCGCGAACGAGCTCGGCGATGACCTGCCCGTCGTCTGGCGGCACCGCGAGGAGCGCTACGTCGAGAAGCTCGCGACGCCGGACACGAGCGTCGCGGACCTCATCGGCGACGTCGACCCGATGAAGGTGGCCGAGGGCCGTGCGCTCGGCGACCCGGAGACGATCCACTTCGGCCTGATCCCCCGCAGCCACCGCGGCATCGTCGCGCTCAACGAGCTGCCCGACCTCGCCGAACGCATCCAGGTCTCGCTGCTCAACGTGATGGAGGAGCGAGACATCCAGATCCGCGGCTACGTGCTGCGGCTGCCGCTGGACGTCCTCGTCGTCGCGAGTGCCAACCCGGAGGACTACACCAACCGCGGCCGGATCATCACGCCGCTCAAGGACCGGTTCGGCGCCGAGATCCGCACGCACTACCCGATCGAGCTGCCCGACGAGGTCGCCGTGGTCCGCCAGGAGGCGGCGCTGGTCGCCGACGTGCCCGACCACCTCGTCGAGATCCTCGCGCGCTTCACCCGGGCGCTGCGCGAGTCCAGCGCCGTCGACCAGCGCAGCGGCGTCAGCGCCCGGTTCAGCATCGCGGGGGCGGAGACGGTCGCCGCGGCCGCGCTGCACCGCGCCGCGCGGCAGGGCGAGCCGCAGGCCGTGGGCCGGCCGGTCGACCTCGAGGCCGCCGTCGACGTGCTCGCGGGAAAGGTCGAGTTCGAGGCCGGCGAGGACGGCCGCGAGAACGAGATCCTCGACCACCTGCTGCGCGTGGCCACGGCCGAGACCGTGCGCGCGCACCTGGGCGGCCTCGACCTCGGCCTGCTCGTCGACGCGATCCAGGGCGGTGCGATGGTGAGCACGGGCGAGCAGGTCGCCGCGTGCGACGTCCTGGCCGCCCTGCCGTCGCTGGGCGAGTCCGAGCTGTACGACGAGATCGCGGCACGGCTCGGCGCCACCGACGAGGGGCAGCGGGCCAGCGCGATCGAGCTCGCCCTCGAGGGCCTCTACCTGTCCCGCCGGCTGAGCAAGGAGACCGGCGACGGCGAGACGATCTATGGCTAGGGCCAACCGCCGGCTCAGCAGCCGGGCGCGGTACACGGCGTACGTCGACGGGCCGGACCCGCTCGCCCCGCCGCTGGACCTCACCGAGGCGCTGGCCGCGATCGGCGAGGACGTCATGGCCGGCTCGTCCGCGGAGGCCGCGCTGCGCGAGTACCTGCGCCGAGGCGGCGCCGACCGACCGGGCCTCGACGAGCTCGCGAGACGGGTGGCCGAGCGTCGGCGCGAGCTCACCAGCCGCAACAACCTCGACGGCACGCTGCGCGAGATCCGCGAGCTCCTCGACCGCGCGGTCCTCGCCGAGCGCAAGCAGCTCGCACGCGACGTCGACATGGACGAGGGCGACCGCGCCCTGGCCCAGATGCAGCTCGACAACCTCCCGGCGTCGCCTGCCGCCGCGGTCGGCGAGCTCGACGACTACGCCTGGCGCAGCGCCGAGGCGCGCGGCGAGTTCGAGAAGATCAAGGACCTGCTGGGCCGCGAGATGCTCGACCAGCACTTCGCCGGGATGAAGCAGGCCCTGGCGGATGCGACAGACGAGGACCGGGCGGCGCTCCGGGAGATGCTGGCCGACCTCAACGCGCTGCTCGACGCCCACCGACGTGGCGAGGACACCGCGCAGCAGTTCGCCGACTTCATGGCGCAGCACGGCGACTACTTCCCGGACCAGCCCACCACCGTCGAGGAGCTGCTGGACTCGCTCGCGCAGCGGGCCGCCGCGGCCCAGCGGATGCGCAACTCGATGACCGCGGAGCAGCGCCGCGAGCTGGACACGCTCGCGCAGGAGGCGTTCGGGTCGCCCGACCTGATGGACGCGCTCGCGCAGATGGACGAGAACCTGCGCGCGCTGCGTCCGGGCGAGGACTGGTCCGGCACGCAGCGGATGGACGGCGAGAACGGCCTCGGGCTCGGCGACGGCACCGGCGTGTTGCAGGACCTGGCCGATCTCGACGAGCTCGCCGACCAGCTCGCGCAGTCGTACCAGGGCTCGCAGCTCGACGACGTGGACCTCGACAAGCTCGCGCGCCAGCTCGGCGCCGACGCCGTCGTCGACGCCCGCACCCTGCAGCGGCTCGAGCGCGAGCTCAGGCGCTCGGGCGCGCTGCGTCGCAGCGACGACGGCCGGCTCGCCCTGACGCCCCAGGCGATGCGCCAGCTCGGCAAGGAGATCCTGCGCGCGGTCGCGGAGACGATCTCGGGCAGGCCGGGCGGCCACGAGGTACGCCGAGCCGGCGCGGCCGGCGAGCTCTCGGGCGCCACCCGGGCGTGGGAGTTCGGGGACACCGAGCCGTGGGACGTCACGCGCACCCTCACGAACGCGCTCGTGCGCACCGGCGGGAGCGGCGGACCCGTCCGCATCGAGGTGGGTGACGTCGAGGTGCAGGAGACCGAGGCCCGCACGCGCGCGTGCGTGGCGCTCCTCGTCGACACGTCCTTCTCGATGGCCATGGAGGGGCGCTGGGTGCCGATGAAGCGCACGACGCTCGCGCTGCACACGCTCGTCACGAGCCGCTTCCGCGACGACGACCTGCAGCTCATCGGCTTCGGGCGCACGGCGTCGGTGATGCAGATCGAGGAGCTCGTCGGCCTCGATGCCCGATGGGAGAAGGGCACCAACCTGCACCACGCGCTGCTCCTGGCGAACCGGCACTTCCGCAAGCATCCGGACGCCCAGCCCGTCCTCCTGATCGTCACCGACGGTGAGCCGACCTCCCATCTCGAGGCCGATGGCGAGGTCTTCTTCGACTACCCGCCGCACCCGGCCACGATCGCGGTCGCGGTGCGCGAGCTGGACGCCTCGACGCGCCTCGGCGCGCGGACCACGTTCTTCCGCCTCGGCGACGACCCCGGCCTCGCGCGGTTCGTCGACGGCATGGCCCGCCGGGTCGGCGGGTCGGTCGTGGCGCCGGAGGCCGACGACCTGAGCGCGGCCGTCGTGGGCTCCTACCTCGACTCGCGCCGCAACGGGGCGTTCGGCGGCTGGGGTCGCGACGACGACCCCTTCGGCTAGAACAGGGGCCAGGGCACGGCCGGCATGTCGCTCTCGTGCGCCGGGAACCGGGCCGTGCGGATGAGTCGCGCGCACCGCGCTGCCAGCGCCGTGACCTCGTCGTCGGTCAGCAGGTCCGCCAGGAGGCGGCCGAGGTCTTGGTCCAGGCCCGCGCGCACGCGAGCGATCCCGGCCAGCTCCTCGTCGTCCAGCGGCTCGCCCAGCCATCCCCACAGCACGGTGCGCAGCTTCGGCTCGACGTGGAAGGCGACGCCGTGGTCGATGCCGAGCCGCCGGCCGTCGGCGAGCGGCAGGACGTGGCCGCCCTTGCGGTCGGCGTTGTTGATCACCGCGTCGAGCACCGCGATCCGGCGCAGCGCGGCGGAGTCCTCGTGCCCGAGCGTCACCGGCTGCTCGTCGCCGTCGACGCCCTGGAACACCGCGCGCCAGCCCTCGGTCGGCACCGCGCTGGTCGGGACCACGTCGACCGGGTCCTGGCTCGGGTCCTCGTCCTGCCACAGCTGCACCATGCCGAGGCCCAGCGGACCGTCACGCAGCCACGTACGCGGGACGATGCCCCAGCCGGTCGACTCCGAGACGAGGTAGGCGGCCACCTCGCGGGCGGCCAGGGTCCCGTCCGGGAAGTCCCAGAGGGGCTTCTCCCCCGCGACCGGCTTGTAGACGACGTCGATCGCGCCGATCGTGGCGCGGAACGTCGCGTTGGACGCGACGCGGATGCGCCCGACGACCTCGAGCTCCCCCGACTCGAGGTCTGCGTGCGCAGCGGTCACGGAACGTCCGGCGCGGCGCACACGTGCTGGTCGTCGTCGACGGGGGCGCCGCACAGGGGGCCGGCCGGCCTTCCGGAGCGGACGACCGCCCGCGTGCGCGCGACGAACGCCCGAGCGGTGCCGACGGGCATCCGGATCCGCAGCAGCTCCGCGGGCTCGGCCTCCTCGTCGTCCTCCTCGAGCCCCTCGTCGACGACCGGGTACGCCTCGACGACGACCTGCGCAGTGCGCGGGTCCCAGGTCAGCCGCATCGAGCCGGTCCGGAACTCCTGCTCGACGGGCTGATCCAGCGGTTCGTCGTCGACGAGCTCGGCGGGTGCCTCGGCGGGGATGCTGTAGCGGTTCTCGGGCTCGGCCATCAGCTCGTCGAGCAGCCGGTCGATCGTCTCGGCCAGCACGGCCGACTGCTCCTTCTCGAGCGCGACGCTCGCGGTGCGGCTACCGGCGCGCGCCTGCAGGTAGAAGGCGCGCGCCCCGGGGCGGCCGACCGTGCCGACGACGACGCGGTCCGGCCAGTCGAACTCGTGGACGAGAGTGGGCATGGCTCCACTCTACGAGCGCTCGCGCCGCTCGTCAGGAGGGGTGCGGCTCCGCTCCTGCTCCCCCGCCGACGGGCGCGTCGTCGACCGGAGCGGCCGCTCGCAGCCACGAAAGGTCGCCGGACACCGTGTTGGTGGCGACGACCTCCGGCCGATGCGTGCCGTACCGGACGATCGAGACCGATGCCGGCCCCACGGCGATGCGCTGGAACAGGTCCAGGTGCATGCCGAGCGCGTCCGCGAGCACCGACTTGATGATGTCCCCGTGCGCGACGGCCGCCCACACGGCACCCGCCCCGTGCCGCTCGAGCACCGCGGTGTCGTGCCGTCGGATCGCCTCGACGCTCCTGGCCTGCATCGCCGCGAGCGACTCGCCCCCCGGAAACGCCGCCGCCGACGGCTGCCGCTGCACGACCTCCCACAGCGGCTCGCGCGCGAGGTCCCGCAGGGCCAGACCCTGCCACTGCCCGTAGTCGCACTCGGTGATGCCGCGTTCGACGCTGGTGCCGGGGTCGCCCTCCTGCTGCGAGACCAGGATCCGGGCAGTCTGCCGGCACCGCTCCAGTGGACTGGTGACGACGGCGACGAGCGGGATCCCCGCCATGCGCTCCGCGGCCTGGGTCGCCTGCCGCCGGCCGACGTCGTCCAGCCGGACCCCCGGCAGGCGGCCGGCGAGGATTCCCTGGGCGTTCGCGGTGGTGCGGCCGTGGCGGACGAGCAGGACCGTGGGCATACCGGGAGCCTAGGGCGCGCGGCTCTGGGGCGGGTGCCTCTTGACCCCAGGGACGGCCGCGTCCAGGCTCGCAGGCATGGCGAATCTCGAAGCAGACTGGCGCGTGGTCGACGGCTCGCTGGCCGCGTGGTTCGACGCTCCCTCGCTCAGCGCGGGGAGCGAGCTGGCAGGGCGGGCCCTCGAGCTCGAGCCCGAGGCCCTCGTCGACCTGCGCGCGAACGGCCTGCGGCTGCGCCTCGCCTCGACCGACCTCGCCGACGCCACGTCGTCGGCCGCTCGCGAGCTCGGCCTGACGGCGAACCCCTCCGCACTGCAGGACCTCAGCATCGTCCTCGAGTCCCCGGACCCGACGGCCGTGGCGCCCTTCTGGCAGCGCGCGCTCGCGTACGCACCCGGCGATGACGGCGGCCTGATCGATCCGCTGCGGCGGGACTTCCCCGTGCGGGTCCGACGCGCGGACGAATCTCGACCGCTGCGCAACCGTTTCCACCTCGACGTGGTGCGCCCCTCGGCTGAGGTCGACAAGGCGGATCTCGGCGAGCCGTACGGCCCGTTCGGGGTCTGCCACGCCGACCCCGACGGCAACGAGGTCGACCTCGTGCCCGGCGACGTGCTCGACGAGTCCGCCGCGGACTGGCAGGCCGTCTTCAGCGCAGTGGCCTGCTACCGGACCACGTCGACGACGCAGCAGCGCGACCTGGCCGCCGCGGCCGCGTCGCTCGCCGACGCCATGGGCTTCCCGCTGCTGATCGACCTGCGGCCGGGGCTCGTGATCCTCGACAGCGGCAAGGACCAGTCGGATGCCGACGCCCACGGCCTCGCGATCGACTTCCCCGCGCTGGCTGGCGCCATCCAGGGCGCCGCCCGGGACCTCGGGGCCGTCGCGGATCCTGCGCTGCCGCGATGCACGCAGGTCGTCCTCGACGCCGCCGACATCCCTGCTGTCCGCGCGTTTTGGCTCGCCGCGCTCGGTTACGTGCCCGATCGGCGCGAGGACCTCACCGACATCATCGACCCGCGGCGGCTCAACCCGGTGATGATGTTCCAGGACTTCGACGTCTCGGACACGGACCGGGCGCGACAGCGCAACCGCACCCACGTGGAGCTCGCGGTGCCGACGGACGTGGCGCAGGGGCGCGTCGCGGCGGCCCTCGCAGCGGGTGGCCGGCTGGTGGACGAGTCGGCGGGTCGATGGCGGATCGACGACTCGGAGGGCAACGAGCTGGTGGTCGTCTCGGGGCCGTGACGGGCTAGGTGTGAGCGAACCGGGTCTGCGGAACCCTCACTCCGTGCTTCGCCGTCGGTCGCGCCAGTACATCCGCGTGAACATCGTGGCGAACACCGCCGCACCAGCCGCACCACACCACAGGAACGCCATGCAGCCATAGCCGGCGAGCGAGGTGGGCGGCTCGACCTGGGTCAGGATCCAGGCGAACACGATCGTCCCGGTCCAGAAGACGACCGGCGACAGGAGGGGCGTCGGCTGCCCCTTCGGATCGGCCTCCCATCGGGCGGCGGCATCGGGCGACACAACTCGCCAGATCGCGACTGGCACGCTCAATGCCGCCATCGCGCCCGCGAATCCGAGAACCCATCCGAGAGCGCCGAGCAGCCCGCCGTCCGGCAGCCACGCGGCAGCTCCGAGGAGCGCGGCTGACGCCCCGACGACGAGGCCGAGCCGTGCCAGTAGCGCGCGCCGGTCAGAATTCATGCGCAGATCATAGGTGCACGGACTGCGAGAAGGGGCCGCTCCTGGTTCCCCAGAAACGGCCCCTCACCTGCAACTACATCGGTCGGGCTGACAGGATTTGAACCTGCGACCCCTTGACCCCCAGTCAAGTGCGCTACCAAGCTGCGCCACAGCCCGAATGACCCCCGCAGGAGCCTCGAAGAGCCTACCTCACCCGAGGCAGTGGCTCGTGCGCCCTCACTCCTCGCGCGCGCGGCGCAGCACGTCGAGCTCGGCGGCGAGCAGACCGAGCACCAGGAGGTCGATGACCAGGCCGATCGCGGCACCCCACTCGTCGAGCCGGAACAGGAACACCTGGGTCACGAGCAGGGAGACGAGCACCGCGCGACGGAACCAGCGGAACCCCCGCTCGCGCTCGCCAGCTCCGAGCACCAGACCGCCGATGCACAGGGCGACCGTGAGCGCCGCGCCGACGAGGACCCCGCCGAGGACGAAGCCCGAGGCGCTCTCGTGCTGGAACACCCGCCACACCGCCCCGGCGGTTGTTGCGAGCAGCACGACGACGGCGAGGGCCGGCACCCATCGCGCGCGCACGATCCGGTGCGTCACCCGGACGACGAGGTCGGCGACCGCTGTCGTCGGGTCGGGCAGCTCGCTGCGGTCGTCGGTCACCGCGTCGAGGAGCGCCGCGACCTCGTCGCGTCCGCGGGCGTCGCCCGCATGTTCCAGCATGGCGTGGGCGTGGCGGCGGGCCCGGGGGCTGAATCCCCCGGCGACGCCCGCGACGGCTGCGTCAGCGGCGGCCGCGAGGTACTCCTGCTGGGTCGGCGGCCGTCGGCCGTGCAGCGCCTCGGAGACCAGCGCCAGCGCGACGATCACCAGGTACACGAGCGAGGCCGTAGGCGCGTAGAAGTAGTCGTAGTCCGAGGTGACGAACTTGCCGATCTCGTCGACGAAGAGACCGAACCCCACGCCGCCCACCACGGCCGCGAACGGACGCGTGACGGGGCCGAGGAACGAGAACACCAGCACGAACGCCAACGCCATGAGCAGGCCGCCCCACAGCACGTGCGACAGGTGCAGGTGCTGGCCGCCCACCTGCGGGTAGCCGGTCGCCGCAAGCAGCGCACGCACCGCCATGACCGTGACGATCGCGCTGACCAGGAAGCCGGTCAGGTAGCGCGACGCCGCCGGGTCGCGGGGCAGCCCGAGCCTGAGCAGCGCGCGGCGGCCGCGGTTCACCGCCGGCGCTTCTCCCGCACCCGCACCGAGATGGAGATGGGCGTGCCCTCGAAGCCGAAGGTCTCGCGCAGGCGACGCTCGATGTACCGGCGGTAGCCGGGGTCGAGGAAGCCCGTGGTGAAGATCACGAAGCGCGGCGGGCGCGTGGACGCCTGCGTCGCGAACAGGATGCGGGGCTGCTTGCCGCCGCGCACGGGGTGCGGGTGAGCCGCGACGAGCTCGCCGAGGAACGCGTTGAGGCGACCCGTCGAGATGCGCGTGTCCCACGACTCGAGCGAGCGCTCGAGCGCGGGCACGAGGCGGTCGGTGTGCCAGCCGGTGCGGGCCGAGACGTTGACGCGCGGCGCCCACTGCACCTGCACGAGGTCCTGCTCGATCTCGCGCTCGAGGAACGGGCGGCGGTCCTCGTCCATGAGGTCCCACTTGTTGTACGCGATGACCAGGGCCCGCCCGGCCTCGACGACCTGGGAGATCACGCGGGTGTCCTGCTCGGTCATCTTCACCGACGCATCGACGAGGACGACGGCCACCTCGGCCTTCTCGATCGCGGCCTGCGTGCGCAGCGAGGCGTAGAAGTCGGCGCCCGACGTCTGGTGCACGCGGCGCCGGATGCCGGCGGTGTCGACGAAGATCCAGGGCTTGCCCTTGAGCTCGACGAGCTCGTCCACCGGGTCGCGCGTGGTGCCGGCGACCTCGTGGACGACGACGCGCTCGGCGCCGACGACCTTGTTGAGCAGCGAGGACTTGCCGACGTTCGGGCGGCCGACGAGGGCCACGCGGCGCGGGCCGTCGGGACGCAGCACGCCGTGCTCGGAGATCTCCGGCAGCGCGTCGAGGACCGCGTCCAGCAGGTCGCCGGTGCCGCGGCCGTGCAGCGCGGAGACGGGGTACGGCTCGCCGAGCCCGAGCGACCACAGGGCGAAGGCGTCCGCCTCGCCGGCGGGCCCGTCGACCTTGTTGGCGCAGAGCACGACCGGCTTGCCGGCCTTGCGCAGCAGGCGCACGACCTGCTCGTCGGTGTTCGTGGTGCCGACCGTGGCGTCGACGACGAAGAGCACGGCGTCGGCCAGGCCGATGGCCACCTCCGCCTGCTCGGCGACGCGCGCCTCGATGCCGGCGACGTCGACCTCCCAGCCGCCCGTGTCGACGAGCGTGAAGTGCGTGCCCGACCACTCGGCGGGGTAGCTCACGCGGTCGCGCGTGACGCCCGGCTTGTCCTCGACGACGGCCTCGCGGCGGCCGAGGATGCGGTTGACGAGGGTCGACTTGCCGACGTTCGGGCGGCCGATGACGGCCAGCACGGGCAGGGCGCGGGCGGCGGCCTCGAGGCGTGCACCGCCGTCGACGCCGTCGAGCAGCGCCAGGTCGTCGTCGGCGAGCTCGTATTCCGCCAGGCCGGCGCGCAGAGCCCGCTCGCGGTCGGCGTCGCTGGCCTCGTCGGGCAGCGTCAGGGCAGGGTCGATCTCGGTCATGGGGTCATTGTCCCCTGTCACGCCACCGAAAGACGACCCGGACCTCAGCCGCGCCGCTCCCGGAGGGGGTCGTCGGTGGGCAGCGAGAGCCCCGTGCGGGCCGATGCGTGCGTGACGAGGTCCGCCAGGGCGGTCCGGATGGCATCGTTCGCTGTGACCAGCGCCTCCCTGCCCGTCACCGTCGCGGTGCGCTCGACGACGATCGGGGCCCCGAACTCGACCACCAGGCGCCGCCTCAGGCCGGGCAGCCGGTTGACCGACTCCCCCGTCCTGCGCGTGCCGAGCACGGCCACCGGGACGACCGGCGCGTGGCCGTTGAGCGCGAGCCAGGCGATGCCCGCCCGGGCGTTGGTCGCGTCGCCGCGACCCCGGTTGCCCTCGGGGAAGATCCCGACCACGTCACCGCGGCGCAGCACCCCGAGCGCCGACGAGAGCGCCGAGCGACCCCCGTCGCGGTCGACCGAGATCTGCCCCGCCGCCCGCAGCACCCAGCCGATCGGCCCGACGAACATCTCCTCCTTGACCAGCACGTGCGCCGGCCGCGGCGCGACGCCCAGGAGGATCGGCCCGTCGACGATGCCGGTGTGGTTGGCCGCGAGCAGCACGGGACCGGACGTCGGCACGTGGTGGGTGCCGACGACCGACGTGTTCCACACGACGCGCGCCAGGAAACGCCCGATCCAGCGCGACCAGCGCGGACCGGACGCCGACGGGACCGCCCCGCTGCTCATCGAGCAGCGACGACGTCGAGCACCGCCTGCACGGTCTGGTCGAAGTCGAGGTCGGACGAGTCGACCGTGACGACGCCGTCCGCAGCGACGTGGAACTGCACGACCGTCGAGTCGTCGGCGTCACGGCGCAGCACCTGGTCGCGCGTGGCCTCGACCGAGGCGGCGTCCGCGTCGCCGTGCACCTCGAGCGAGCGCCGCGCCAGGCGCGCCTCCTCCGAGGCGGTGAGCAGCACGCGGACGTCGGCGTCGGGCGCGACGACGGTCGTGATGTCGCGGCCCTCGGCCACGATGCCGCGGCCCTGCGAGAACGAGTCGGCGTGGCCCGCCTCCTCGATCGCGGCACGTTGCAGGCGGCCGAGCTCGGCGCGCACGTCGAGGTTGGTCGCGACCGCGCTCACCGACGCCGAGATCGACGTCTCGCGGATCGCCTCGCCGATGTCGGTGCCGCCGACGGTCACGGTGGGCGCGGCCGGGTCGACGCCCATGACCAGGGGCATCGCGCGCACGGCGTCCGCCACGGCAGTCGCGTCCGTGAGCTCGATGCCCGAGTGCAGGCACCACCAGGTGGCGGCGCGGTACATCGCGCCGGTGTCCAGGTAGGACAGGCCGAGCGACCGGGCGACCGCCTTGGAGACGCTCGACTTGCCCGAGCCCGAGGGCCCGTCGATCGCGATGACGAGGGGGGACGTGCTCAACTCACCAGTCTCCATCCGCGGGCTGTCAGCTCCGCCTCGAGGTGTGCGGCGCTGCCCGGCAGCACCGAGATCTGCGCCATGCCGACCGGGCGGCCGGCGGCGTGCTCGAGGTGCAGGTCCTCGAGGTTGACGCCCGCCTCGCCGACCTCCGTGAGGAGGCGGGCGAGTTCGCCGGGCGCGTCAGGGACGAGGACTGTCACGAGCGCGTAGCTGCGCTGCGCACCGCCGTGCTTGCCGGGGATCCGCGCGACGCCCGTGTTGCCGTCGGCGACCGCCTGCGCGATCGTCGCGAGCGCACCGGGGGCGACCGTCTCCGGGCCGGTGGCCGCGGCGGCGAGAGCGAGCGCGTCGATGACGCCGTCGAGGTCCGACCGTACGGCGACCAGGACGTCGCGCACGGCGCCGGCGTTGGCCGCGAGGATCGAGGTCCACAGCGCGGGGTCGGAGGCGGCGATCCGCGTGACGTCTCGCAGCCCCTGCCCCGCGAGCCCGAGCGCGACGTCGTCGGCCCCGGCCAGCCGCGCGGCCGCGAGCGACGCGACCACCTGCGGGACGTGCGAGACCAGCGCGACGGCCTCGTCGTGCGCGCCAGCGTCGAGCGTGACCGGGACGGCGCCCAGGTCGACCGCGAGCGAGCGCACCGCGAGCACGGCGTCGGGCCGGGTGACCTCGGTGGACGCGAGCACCCACGGCCGGCCGAGGAACAGGTCGGGGACCGCTGCCGACGGGCCCGAGCGCTCGCGCCCTGCCATCGGGTGCGAGCCCACGTACCGGGTCAGGTCCGCGCCCGACGCGCGCAGCTCGTCGAGGACGTAGCCCTTGACGCTCGCGAGGTCGGTGACGACGGCGCCCGGGTGGGCCGCGAGCTCCGCGGCGACCACGTCGGCCGTGACGTCGGGCGGTGCGGCGACGACGACGAGCGCGGGCTCCTCGTCGTCGGGCGCGGCCGGACGCCCGGCGCCGACGTCCCGCGCGAGCGCGAGCGCCGTGCGGGAGGGGTCGGCGAGCACGACGTCGACGCCGAGCGCGCGCAGCGCGAGCCCGACGGACGCGCCCAGCAGGCCGGTCCCGACGACGCGGACCGGGCCGGTGGTGCCTGCGCTCACATCCCCGCCTGGGTCATGAGCGAGCCGACCTCCGTCTTCGAGAGCACGCGCGTGCGGCCGGGCTTGAGGTCGCCGAGGCGGATCGGGCCGATGCTCGTGCGCACGAGGGCGGTCACCGGGAAGCCGACCTCCTCGAACAGGCGCCGGACGATGCGGTTGCGGCCCTCGTGCAGGCTGACCTCGACGAGGCTCGCCTGCGGGGTCACCTGCACGATGTTGAACTTGTCGACCTTGACGGGCCCGTCCTCGAGCTCGATGCCGCGCAGCAGCCGACCCCCGAGCGACGGCGGCACGCGGCCGTCGAGGTGGGCGAGGTAGGTCTTGGTGATGCCGTGCGACGGGTGCGACAGACGGTTGGCCAGCTCGCCGTCGTTGGTCAGCAGGATGATGCCCTCGGTCTCCGCATCGAGGCGGCCGACGTGGAACAGCCGCTCCTCGCGGTTCGCGACGAACTGCGCGATCGTCGGGCGGCCCTCCGGGTCGTGCATCGTCGAGACGACGCCCTTGGGCTTGTTCAGCGCGATCGTGATGATCGTGGTGTCGAGCTGCACGCGCATGCCGTCGACGTGGATGACCGCCTTGCTCGGGTCCACGCGGATGCCGAGCTCACGCACCGGCTGGCCGTCGACCGTCACGCGGCCCGAGGCGATGAGGTCCTCGCACGCGCGGCGCGAGCCGAGGCCCGCGGTCGCGAGAACCTTCTGCAGGCGGACGCCGTCGGGGTCGTGCACGTCGATCGTCGGCTCGGGTGCGGGCTTCGGGCGCGCGGGCCGGTTCGGCGCGGAGCGCGGGGCACCGGAGCGGCCTCCCGCAGGGCGCCCGGTCGGCTTGCCCCCGCGGCTCGGCTTCCCGCCGCTTCGTCGGTCCTGCGGGCTCATCTGAACTCCTCGATCGTCTGGTCCATACCCTCGAGCACGTCGATGTCCGGCAGGTAGGGCGCGAGCGGCGGCAGCTGGTCCAGGCTGGACAGGCCCATCCGCTCAAGAAAGTATCCCGTGGTCTCGTACAGCAGCGCGCCACTGGTCGGGTCGGTGCCGGTCTCGGCCACCAACCCGCGGGCTGTGAGCGTGCGCACGACGCCGTCCACGTTGACGCCGCGGACCGCCGAGACCTGCCCGCGGGTCACGGGTTGACGGTAGGCGATCACGGCCAGCGTCTCCAGGGCGGCCTGCGTCAGCCGCGCGCTCTGGCCGTCCAGGACGAAGCGCCCGACGACGTCCGCGTAGACCGGCGCCGAGTAGATCCGCCAGCCGTCGCCGACCTGCCGCAGCTCGAACCCGCGCGCGCGGCCGCCGCGCTCGCCGCGGTAGTCGGCCGCGAGCTCGGCCAGCAGGTCGGCGACCCGGTCGGTCGGCAGCGCCAGCACGGACGCGAGGCGGATCGCGGGGATGGGCTCGTCGGCGACCATCAGGACGGCCTCGAGCGCGGCGAGTGCGCCGCCGGGGAGGTCGTCGACGTCGAAGGCCAGCTCGTCCGCGGGCGTGGGAGCTGCGGGCTCGTCGATCGGGGTCTCGTCCTGCTCGCTCACGCGTCGCTCTCCTTGTCCTCGGCAGTCGTGTCCAGCTGGTCGAAGTCGTCGGACACCTCGACCTCGCCGTCCTCGGCGCCCGTCCAGCGCACGTTCAGCTCGCCCAGGGGCGTAACCTGGTCGAACGCGACCGCGCCCTCGCGGAACAGCTCGAGCAGCGCGAGGAACCGCGCGACCACGACGATCGTCGACCCGGCGTCCGCGACGAGCGCCCGGAACGACGTCGCGCCCTGGTGCCGGAGCCGGTCGACGAGGACCGCCGCCTGCTCACGGACGCTGACGGGCGGCGCGTGCAGGTGGCTGAGGTCGACGCCGGGCGGCGCGGCCTTGGGGGCGACCGCCTTGGCGGCCAGCGCGGCGAGCTGGTCGGGACCGATCTGGAACACGAGCTCGGGCAGCAGCGCGGCCAGGTGCGGCTCGAGCTGCACGATGCGCGGGAATCGCCGCCCCTCGGTCGCGAACTTCTCGGCGAGGTCGGCCGCCACCTCCTTGTACGCGCGGTACTGCAGCAGCCGGGCGAACAGCAGGTCACGCGCCTCAAGCAGCTCGAGGTCCTCGGCGTCCTCGACGTCGGCCGACGGCAGTAGCCGGGCGGCCTTGAGGTCGAGCAACGTCGCGGCCACGACGAGGAACTCCGAGGCACGGCTCAGGTCCCAGTCCTTGCCCGACTCGCGGATGTACCCGATGAACTCGTCGGTCACGCGCGCGAGCGCGACCTCGGTGATGTCGAGCTTGTGCTTGGCGATGAGGCCGAGCAGCAGGTCGAACGGTCCGCTGAAGTTGTCGAGGTGGACCTCGAAGCCCGCGGACCCGCTGGGCGCCGGTGCCGCGGGAGCGTCAGGCGGCGTCGCCACGGGCGACGAGCTCACGGGCCAGCTGCCGGTAGGCGATCGCGCCGGCGTGCGCGGGTGCGTACGTGGTGATCGGCTCGGCGGCGACCGTCGCGTCGGGGAACTTCACGGTCCGCCCGATGACGGTGTGCAGCAGCGTGTCGCCGAACGCCTCGTGCACGCGCGCGACGACCTCGCGGGCGTGCAGCGTCCGGGGGTCGTACATGGTGGCGAGGATGCCGTCGACCTCGAGACGCGGGTTGAGCCGGTCGCGCACCTTCTCGATCGTCTCGACGAGCAGCGCCACGCCGCGCAGCGCGAAGAACTCGCACGCGAGCGGGATGAGCACGCCGTGCGCGGCCGTCAGCGCGTTGACGGTGAGCAGGCCGAGCGAGGGCTGGCAGTCCACGAGGACCACGTCGTAGTCGTCGAGCACCGGACGCAGCACGCGGGCCAGGACGGACTCGCGGGCAACCTCACCGACGAGCTGCACCTCCGCGGCCGACAGGTCGATGTTCGCCGGCAGCAGGTCCAGGCCGGGCGTCGCCGTCGGCCGGATGAGCTCGTGGATGGACGCGTCGCGCTCCATGAGCAGGTTGTAGATCGTGCGGTCGAGCTCGTGCGGGCTGATGCCCAGGCCGACCGACGCCGCACCCTGGGGGTCGAAGTCGACGACGAGCACGCGCCGGCCGTACTCGGCCAGCGCGGCGGCCAGGTTGATGGTGGTCGTCGTCTTGCCGACGCCACCCTTCTGGTTGCACATCGCGATGACCCGGGCGGGGCCGTGCGAGGCCAGCGGAGCCGGGTCGGGAAACACCGGCAGGGGCCGTCCGACGGCGTCGAGGTCCTGGGTCGATAGCTGGCTCACCACGCCGCACACCTTACCGGCGTGTCGAGCCCTGGATCAGAGGGCGCGCGGGTGCGCCTGCGCGTAGACCTCGCGCAGGCTGTCCACGGTCACGAGCGTGTAGATCTGGGTGGTCGTGACCGAGGCGTGCCCGAGCAGCTCCTGGACCACGCGGACGTCCGCGCCGCCCGCGAGCAGGTGCGTCGCGAACGAGTGCCGCAGGGTGTGCGGCGAGACGTGCTCGGCCCCGTCGATCCCCGAGCGCAGCGCCGCGGTCCGCAGCACGGCCCACGCGCTCTGCCTGCTCAGCACCGCGCCGCGCGTGTTGAGGAACACCGACGCGGTCCCCCGCCCGCCCGCCGACAGCGCGGGCCTGCCCCGCACCAGGTACGCCTCGACCGCCTCGCGGGCGAAGGAGCCGACCGGCACGACGCGCTCCTTGCGGCCCTTGCCGAACAGCCGCACCGAGGCGCGCTCGGGATCGAGGTCGAGGTCGTCGACCGCGAGCCCGACCGCCTCGGAGATGCGCGCACCCGTGCCGTAGACGAGCTCGAGGAGCGCGCGGTCGCGCAGGGGCACGGGACCGTCGCCGAGGCCCGCAGCGTCGAGGATGCGCGTCACGTCCTGGACCGAGATCGCCTTGGGCAGCCGCTTGGGCTGGGCCGGCGGCCGGACGGCGCGAGCCGCGTCGTCGGTCGTCGCGCCGTCGAGCACGAGGAACCGGTGCCAGCCGCGCACGGCCACGACGCACCGCGCCGCGGACGCCGCCGAGAGCGGCGTGCGGCCGTCCGTGCCGGTGCGGACCGCGACGACGAACGCCTCGACGTCCTGCTCCCCCACCTGGTCGGCGGCGGTGACCCCGCGGTTGGCGAGGAAGGCCAGGTAGCGGCCGAGGTCGCGGCGGTAGGCGGACAGCGTGTTGGGCGACAGGCCCCGCTCGACCGTGAGGTGGGCCAGGTAGGTGTCGAGCGCCGGCCTCAGCGGGCCGTCGTCGGCCGGGTCCACGGACATGCCCAGGTCAGACCTCCGTCAGAGCGGCAGGAAGACGTCCACCGACAGCGCGACGGACAGCAGCGTCAGGTAGGTGATCGAGGCGTGGAAGACGCTCATCGCGCGCAGCTTGCCGCGGCTGGGGTCCTCGGCGCGGCGCAGCAGGCCGATGCACGTCCACAGGAACCAGCCGCCGAGGCCGATCGACAGGACGCCGTACACCCAGGTCATGCCCTGCACGGGCCAGATGAGCACCGAGCACGCGATCATCGCGAGCGTGTACGCGATCATCTCGCGCGCGACCTTGGTGTCCTTCGCGACGACAGGCAGCATCGGCACGCCCGCCGCGGCGTAGTCGTTGCGGAACTTCATCGACAGCGGCCAGTAGTGCGGCGGCGTCCAGAAGAAGATGACCCCGAACAGCAGCACCGCGGTCCACGAGAGCCCACCGGTCACCGCGGACCAGCCGATCAGCACCGGCATGCAGCCGGCCGCGCCGCCCCAGACGATGTTCTGCGGCGTGCGCCGCTTGAGGATCATCGTGTAGCCGACGACGTAGATGAGGATGGCCGCGGCCGTCAGCCAGGCCGACGCGGGGTTGACCACGAGGTAGAGCCAGGCGAGCGAGCCGACGCCGAGCGCGAGACCGAACACCAGCGCGGCCCGCGGGGTGACCTCACCCGTGACGATCGGCCGCCGCTTGGTGCGGTTCATGATCTTGTCGATGTCGCGGTCGATGTAGCAGTTCAGGACGTTGGCCGAACCGGCCGCTGCCGCGCCGCCGACGAGCGTCGCGAGCACGAGCCACAGGCTCGGCAGCCCGCCGGCCGCCAGGATCATCGTCGGCACCGTCGTGACGAGCAGCAGCTCGATCACGCGGGGCTTCGTCAGGGCGATGTACGGCCCGACCACCGAGCGCACCCCACGACGTGCAGGTCCGGCCGCCGTCGTCGGCGCGGCCGACGCTCCGGCGTCGTCGACTGACAAGGGGCTGGTGAGGCGCACGCGCAGCTGATCCGTTCGTCGTCCGGCCGGTTGGTCCGGCGCATGACAGAGGTGGGGGGAATGTCGCGCTGCCATGCTACGGCCTGCACCCGCCGGGAGGCTCGCAGGTGGCCCGGCTCGGGCCGGTTCGGCACTGTGACGTCGGTCGCTCCCCCTGGAGGTGGTCACGCCCGGCGGAGGTGTGCAGGTGCGCTATAGGCTCGACGAGCACGGTCCGACGACGCCTCCACGCATCTGGTGCGCGAAGGTGCCGGACCTGCCCGGCGCCCCTCACGGGCGCCCGATCACGTCCGACACGACACCCGGCCGACGGTGCGGGTGGGAATGAGGTGCGGTGAACGCGAAGGCTCCCCTGGCGCAGACCGTCGGCTGGACTGACCTTGACGTCCGGGCGGTCGACACCGTCCGGATCCTGGCGGCGGATGCGGTGGAGAAGGTCGGCAACGGCCACCCCGGCACCGCCATCAGCCTGGCTCCCGTGGCCTACCTGCTCTACCAGAACGTGCTCCGTCACGACCCGACCGACCCCCACTGGCTCGGCCGCGACCGCTTCGTGCTCTCCGCCGGCCACTCGGCGCTCACGCAGTACATCCAGCTCTACCTGGGCGGCTTCGGGCTCGAGCTCGACGACCTCAAGGCGTTGCGCACATGGGGCTCCAAGACCCCCGGGCACCCCGAGTACAAGCACACCGAGGGCGTGGAGATCACGACCGGCCCGCTCGGCCAGGGCTTGGCCTCGGCCGTCGGCTTCGCGATGGCGCAGCGACGCGAGCGCAGCCTGCTCGACCCCGACGCGGCGCCCGGCACGAGCCCGTTCGACCACCACACGTTCGTGATCTGCTCCGACGGCGACCTGCAGGAGGGCGTCACCAGCGAGGCCTCCTCGGTGGCCGGCACGCAGGAGCTCGGCGACCTCATCGTGCTGTGGGACGACAACCACATCTCGATCGAGGGCGACACCGAGATCGCGTTCACCGAGGACGTGCTCGCGCGCTACGAGGCGTACGGCTGGCACGTGCAGTTCGTCGACTGGACCGCCGGTGGCGAGTACCGCGAGGACGTCGACGCCCTGAATGCCGCGATCGAGGCCGCCAAGGCCGTCACGGACAAGCCGTCGTTCATCGGCATCCGCACGCTCATCGCCTGGCCGACCCCGACCAAGACCAACGAGCACTCGGCGCACGGCTCCAAGCTCGGCACCGCGGCCATCACCGGCCTCAAGGAGCTGCTCGGCTTCGACCCGGACCAGACGTTCGAGGTCGGCCCCGACGTCCTGGCGCACACCCGCTCGCTCGCGTCCCGCGCGGCAGCAGACCGCCTCGCGTGGCAGGAGAAGTTCGACGCCTGGCGCGCCGCGAACCCGGACAAGGGCGAGCTGCTCGACCGCCTCGTCGCGCACGAGCTGCCCGAGGGCTGGGAGGCCACGCTGCCGGT
>NZ_QWKP01000172.1 GCF_003470205.1 Cellulomonas rhizosphaerae | reverse complement strand
CCGGGGGAGCCCCGGCGCCGCCGTCCCAGCTCAGCGGTAGACGCGCACGTAGTCGACCAGCATCTTCGCCGGGAACGGCGTGCTGGCGTCGACCGGGCCGGGCCAGTCGCCGCCCACCGCGAGGTTGAGGATCACGTAGAAGTCGTGGTCGTAGATCCACGGCCCGCGCGTCGACTCCACGGTCGCCTTGTCGGCGGTGAACACCAGGCGGTTGTCCAGGTAGTACCGGATCCCGGTGGCGTCCCACTCGGCGGCCCACGTGTGGAAGTCGTTCGACAGGGGTGCGCCGTCGGGCAGCTTGTAGGAGCCGCCGTAGCCGCCCGCGCCGTTGTACGCCGGGGCGTGCAGCGTCGAGTACGACGTGGTGGTGTCCTTGCCGAGCACCTCCATGATGTCGACCTCGCCGTTGTACGGCCACGGCCGGCCGGTGAGGAAGTCGGCGCCCATCATCCAGAACGCCGGCCAGTAGCCCTGGCCCGTCGGCACCTTGACCCGCGCCTCGACCCGGCCGTAGGTGAACATGAACTTGTTGGACGTGTTCATGCGGCCCGAGGTGTAGTCACGCCCGCCGGCGCTCTCCTTGCGGGCCTCGATCACGAGGTGACCCTGCCCGTCCATGTTCAGGTTCCCGGTGGGCGTGTAGTACTGCTGCTCGCCGTTCTGCCCGGTGCCCGCGTCGACCGTCCACTTGGACGCGTCCGGGCCCGAGCCCGCGGCGCCGTTGAACTCGTCGCTCCACGCCAGGCGCGTGAAGCTGGGCGCCGGGAGGTTCACGGTGGGCGGCTGGACCGGGTTGCCGCCGGTGCCGTACACGTCGAACCCGTACAGCGAGTAGCCGTACGGCCCGCTGCGCTTGGTGAGGTTGAGCCGCACGTAGCGGCCGTCGCCCGAGACGTCGAGCGTCTCCTTGAGGCCCTTGCCCGTGGTCGTCGAGTAGATCGTCGTCCACGTCGTGCCGTTCGCGGAGACCTGGATCTGGTAGCCGGTCGCGTACGCCGGGTCCCACTGCAGCACGACGCGGGAGACGTGCGCGGTCGCGCCGAGGTCCACCTGGAGCCAGCCCGCGTCGGTCCAGCCGCCGGGGTTGGCGGTGGCCCAGCGCGAGGCGGCGTCGGCGTCGAGCGCCTTGTCCGGGGTGCACTGGTAGCACGTGCCGTCGTCCTGGCTCGAGGACGCGGTGCCGGGCTTCTTGTAGCTGAGCAGCACCGCACCGCCGGGGTTCGGGGTGGTTGTCGGCGTCGGGGTCGGCGTGGGCGTGCTGCTGTCGCCGCTGCCGAAGACCTCGAGCTCCCACAGGGAGATGCCGTATCCGGTGGCCTTCGCGGTCGCGTTGAGGCGCACGTACCGGCCCGTGCCGCCGAGCGCGATCGACTGCTTCCCGCCGGTGGCCGCGGTCTGCGTGGCCTGCGTCGTCCACGTGGTGCCGTCCTGCGAGGACTGGATCGTGAACGCGGTGGCGTAGGCGGCCTCCCAGGTCAGGTCGACGCGCGTGAGGGCGCGCGACGAGCCCAGGTCCACCTGGATCCACTGCGGCACGGAGAACGCGCTCGACCAGCGGGTGCCGAGGTCGCCGTCGGTCGCGGAGGACGCGGGCGTCGCGGCCGACTCGCTCGACGAGGCCGTCGTCGGCCGGCCCTTCGACAGCAGCGTGGCGGCGGACGTGTCCGTGGTGCCGAGCACCTGGAGCTCGAACAGCGAGATGCCGTAGCCGGTCGCGCGCTGCGTGCCCGTGAGCCGCACGTAGCGGGCGCTGCCGCTCGCGGTCAGCGACTGCTTGGCCGCCGAGGTCGCCGTGCCGTTGACGACGGTGGTCCACGTGGTGCCGTCGGTCGACGTCGCGATCGTGTACCGCGAGGCGTAGGCGGACTCCCACGTGAGGTCGAACCCGACGAACGCCTTCGTCGCGCCGAGGTCCACCTGGATCCACTGGTTGTCGGAGAAGGCGCTCGACCATCGCGTGCCCGTGTCGCCGTCGGTCGCCGCGCTCGCGGGGGTCGCGGCGGACTCGGCGGACGAGGCCGTCGTGGGCTTGCCCTGCGACAGCACGACGATGCCGGGGGCCAGGGCGTGCGCCTGGTCGGCCCGGACGGCCGCAAGCGAGAGCAGCACGGCGAGCGCTGCCAGCGCGGCGACGGCGATGCGCGCGGCGGGCCGGCCGGCGTGCGCGGCCCGCTGGTCGCCGACCGGGTGCGTGGGTGCCCCGCCGCGTGCAGACGCGGCCGAGCCAGGACGGAGTACGGGAGCCATGCTTCCCCCAGGGGTCGTCATTGACAGGGTGGGATGTGGCGGCGAGAGCCAGGGAGCGCTCTCTCGGAGATCACCATGAACCCGGGCAAACGTCCTGTCAAGACGGAGAAAATCGGCGAGGGACCGCTCTCTCAGATCTTGGGATGCGCCAGTCAGGCGGATCAGGCGTCGTCGCGACGCGACGGGATCGCAGCGCGGACCACGTGCGTCACCTGCCGGGCGTCGCGGGTCAGTGCACTGCCGACGAGCACCCCGAGCGCGATCGAGAACAGCGCGATCACGGTGTCGACGAGGTCGGCGAGGCCCAGCGACTGGCCGGTCGCCAGCTCGGAGATGCTGCGGAAGCCGAGCGCGCCGGGCACGAGCAGCCAGAACGCGGGGAGCGTCACGACGACTGCGGGTGGCCCCGTGCGCACGCGCGCGATGGCCTGGGCGACGGGCGCGACGACGAGCCCACCGATGAAGCCACCCAGCTCGGGCGTCAGCAGCTCGGTGCCGAGCCGCTGCGCGAGGTAGGCGGAGTAGAGCGCGAGGAGCAGCCACCAGAACGAGCCGCGCGGGGTCGACGAGAAGAACCGGTAGCCGACGGCCACGACGAGAACACCGACGAGGCCGATCCACCGGCTCAGCGCGTCGGGCTGCGTCGACGTGTCCCACGGCCCGGTGAGCGTCACCGCGGCGACCACCCCGAACGCGAGGAGCAGCAGCTGGGCCACGCCGTAGACCATCCGGCTCGCGCCGGCGACGACCTGGTTGCTGGTGAGCTCGATCGCCGCGACCGTCAGCACGGCGCCGGGCAGGAAGCTCACGAGCGCGGGGGTCAGCAGACGCAGCGGGTCGGCGCCCACCCAGGGCGCGATCCACTGGATCGTCACGATGGCCACGAGGAACGCGGCGAACACGGGAAGGACGGCCTCGAGCGTCGGCCAGCGAGCGGCGACCAGACGCAGCGCCCCGACGGCGGCCCCCAGGCCGAGGTAGATCGGCAGCGCGTCGACGGTCGGGTAGAGGATCAGGCCGAACCCGAGCGTCAGCAGCGCGTGGCCGAGCACGACGAGCAGCGGGCCGAACCGGGGCGGCGACGCGAGGACCTCCCGCACCTCGAGCCGCGCCGCCGCGAGCTCGACCTCCCCGTTCGTCAGCCGCCGCACGAGCGAGTCGATGCGCCCGATCTGGTGCAGGGGGAGCGTCCCGGACGTGCCGGGGCCGGTGAAGTCGCTCTGCGGCCCGTGCGCGGTCTCCACCTGGAGGAACACGCCGGTCGGCAGCACCAGGACGCGCACCTGGTCGGCGCCGTGCGCCTGCGCGACCGCCGCCAGCTGGTTCTCCGTGTCGACCACGGACTGGCCCGACGAGAGCAGCGCGGCACCCAGCTCGCGCAGCAGCGGGGTCAGGTCGGCGGGGACGTCGGGCGGGGCGGCGGGCTCCTCGAGCTCGGGCATGGGGGGCGGCGCGGTCATGGCCCGCGCGGCGCGGCGCAGGCGGGCGGCCAGGGTCACGTGCGCCTCCTCGTCGGGCGTCCTGCCGATCGTAGGCCGGTGCGTGTCAGGCAGGGTCGTGTCAGGCCGGAGCGGCGGCGAGCTCGACGAAGTCGTCGACGTGCAGCAGGCGCAGGGCGGTGCGCGTCCAGCGGGGGACCAGCGCGGCTCCCTCGTCGGGCGAGAGCATCACCGGGTCGGTGAGCACGTGCACCCGCCGCGCCCGCACGAGCCGGCCCTCGCCGGCCTCGAGGTTGCGCAGCCACTGCACGCCCGGCCCGTAGGTGAGCGCGATGACGAACCCGCGCCGCGTGGGGAACGCCATGATCGGCGTCCGGTAGCGCCGCCCCGAGGTCCGGCCCACATGGTGGAGCGTGGCGAGCGGCGGGACGTCGTCGGAGAACGTCCCCATGATCTTGTTGGTGAACACCAGGTTCACCCGGGTCACCCAGTACGGCGCGGTCATCCCCCGACGCTAGGCGCCGCACGCCCTGAGCGCCTGCCGCCGAGCGCCCACCGGCCGGCCGCGGCCCGCGCCCTCGGGCCCGAACACCGAACATCTCGCCGATTCCGCATCGTCTCGCCGGAACAGACCGGCGACTTGATGCGGAATCGGCGAGATGACGGAGGTGGCGGGACGGCGGTCAGGCGCCGCCGAGGAGGTCCGAGAAGCTCGGGACCGCGTCGTACAGGCCCGCGGGGGCGGACGGCTCGCGGTCGGCGGCCGTCTCCGCGAGCTCGCGGCCCGCGCGGCGGATGCGCGACGGGAGCGGGTGGCTCTCGTCGCCGCCGGCGGTGGCCCAGTCGTCGGTGGCCGCGAAGACGGACGTCGGCTGGACGTCCGCGTGCAGGTAGCCGAACAGGGGTCGCAGCGCGTAGTCGATGGCCAGCGAGTGGCGGGCCGAGCCGCCCGTCGCGCCGAGCAGCACCGGCATGCCGGAGAGTGCGTCCGGCTCGAGGATGTCGACGAACGACTTGAACAGCCCCGCGTACGACGCCGAGAAGATCGGCGTGACCGCGATGACGCCGTCGGCGCCCTTGACGGCCTCGAGGGCCGTGGCCAGCTCGCCCGTGGCGAAGCCGGTCAGCATGGTGTTGACGACCTCGTGCGCGAGGTCACGCAGCTCCACGTGGTGCACCCGCGCGGTGATGCCGCGGGCTGCCAGCTCGGTGACCGTGGCGTCCGCGAGCCGGTCCGCGAGGAGCCTCGTGGACGACGGCTGGGACAGGCCTGCCGAGATGACGACGATCGAGCGCTCGCTCATCGTTCCTTCTTCCTTCAGCACAAGAGGTTCGAAGTGTCTCAACGCGAGACGGCGTCTGCTGCTTCCACGTCGTCCTCGGCGGTGCGGCCGGTCCAGTGGTCGGCGGCAGCGACGGACTGCGAGTGGACCTCACCTGCGGCGCGGGCGAGGGCGACGCGCTCGGCGTGGGTCGGCGGGTTGGCCGGCACGTGCGCGGGGCGGGCGGCCTCGGCCTCACGACGAAGCACGGGCACGACCTCTCCGGCCAGCAGGTCGATCTGCTCGAGCACGGTCTTCAGCGGCAGGCCCGCGTGGTCCATGAGGAACAGCTGGCGCTGGTAGTCGCCGACCTGCTCGCGGTGCTTCGAGTACCGGTCGATGACCTGCTGCGGCGAGCCGACGGTCAGCGGGGTGTCGCGCGAGAAGTCCTCGAGCGACGGCCCGTGTCCGTAGACCGGCGCGTTGTCGAAGTACGGCCGGAACTCGGAGACCGCGCGCTGCGAGTCCTTGTTCATGAAGACCTGGCCGCCGAGCCCGACGATCGCCTGGTCGGCCTGGCCGTGCCCGTAGTGCTCGAAGCGCTGGCGGTAGAACTGCACCATCTGCGCGGTGTGCTCCATGGGCCAGAAAATCGCGTTGTGGAAGAACCCGTCGCCGTAGAACGCGGCCTGCTCGGCGATCTCGGGGGACCGGATCGAGCCGTGCCAGACGAACGGCGGGACGCCGTCGAGCGGGCGGGGCGTCGAGGTGAAGCCCTGGAGCGGGGTGCGGAACTTGCCGGACCAGTCGACGACGTCCTCGGTCCAGAGCCGGCGCAGCAGCGCGTAGTTCTCGATGGCCAGCGGGATGCCCTGGCGGATGTCCTGCCCGAACCACGGGTAGACGGGGCCGGTGTTGCCGCGGCCCATCATGAGGTCCATCCGGCCGTCGGCGATGACCTGGAGCATCGCGTACTCCTCGGCCAGGCGCACCGGGTCGTTCGTCGTGATCAGGGTCGTCGAGGTGGACAGCGTGATGTTCTTGGTGACGCCCGCGAGGTAGCCGAGCATCGTGGTGGGCGACGAGGGCACGAACGGTGGGTTGTGGTGCTCGCCCGTCGCGAAGACGTCCAGCCCCGCCTCGTCGGCGTGCTTGGCGATCGTGAGCATGTTGCGCACGCGCTCGGTGTCGTCCGGCGTGCGGCCCGTCGTCGGGTCGGTGGTGACGTCTCCGACGGTGAAGATCCCGAACTGCATCTCGCGCCTCACAGGTCCAGTCTCGAAAGTCCATGCGTTTGCATGTACTGATGCGCACAACCGGGTGAGTGCCTTGGGTATTCCGGCTCGCGCGCTGTGTGGTGGATCACTCTGCTTCGCCGATCACCTCACCCTCTGACCTGCCGTCATCACCCCGCCGCGTGTGGGCGGACCACAGCCGATCCCGTTAGCGTGGGGCCCGGAAGGATGGTGGCTGTGACGGAGGAACCACTCAAGGTCCTGGTGGTCGAGGACGACGTCGACACCGCGCAGTTCGTGCGGACGGTGCTCGAGCGTCGCGGCGGCATGTCCGTGTCCGTCGTGCACGAGGCGATGTCGGCGCTGGCCGCGGTCGCCGCCGAGTCGTTCGACGCCGTGGTCACCGACATCCAGATGCCCGGCATGTCCGGGCTGGACCTCCTGGTCGAGCTGCGCTCGCGGGCTCCCGGCGTGCCTGTCGTCGTGACGACCGCGTTCGCGAGCGTCGACTACGCGGTCGAGGCCTTGCGCCGCGACGCCGACGAGTTCCTGGTCAAGCCCGTCCCCGCGGCGGTCCTCGTCGACCGGGTCTCGACCCTCGGCCTGCAGGGCCGTCAGCGCCGCGCGGCGGCCTCGCACGGCGAGGTCGTGCTCGCGGTCGGCGCGCACCCGGACGACGTCGAGATCGGGATCGGCGGCACGCTCGCCTCCCACCAGGCCAACGGCGACACCGTCGTCATCCTCACGCTCTCGGGCGGCGCGATCGGTGGTGCGGCCGACGAGCGACGCCACGAGGCCCTCGCCGCGGCGGGCGTGATCGGCGCGCGGCTGTTCCTGCACGACTTCCCCGACACGCGCCTCGACCCGGCGGCCGGCATCATCACGGCCATCGAGGAGACGATCGCGCTGGTCAGCCCCACGATCGTCTACACGCACTCGTCGCACGACCGGCACCAGGACCACCGTGCCGTGCACGAGTCCGTGCAGGTCGCGGCGCGCAAGATCCCGTACGTGGGCTCGTTCCAGAGCCCGTCCGCGACGATCGACTACCGGCCCACGCGCTTCGTGCCCATCGACGGCTTCGTCGAGAAGAAGCTCGAGATGCTCGCGGCCTTCACCTCCCAGCAGCATCGCGACTACATGGACCCGGACCTCGTGCGCAGCACGGCCCGGTACTGGGGGCGGTTCGGCACCGGCGGGTGGGTCGAGCCGCTCGAGATGATCCGCGCCGCCGCCATGATCACGCGCTCGGGCGGGGCCGGCCTCCGGGCCGCCGCACCCGAGCGTGCCGAGGACCAGCACGGAGGGCACCGATGAGAGTTCTCGTGACCGGAGCCGGTGGGCCGGCGGGGGTCGCGGTCATCCGCTCCCTGCTGCGCCGTGGCGACGTCGAGGTGGTGGCCGCGGACATGGACCGCTGGGCCAGCGGCCTGTACCTGGTCGACGGCGAGCACCGCCGGCTCGTCCCTGCGGGGCTGGCCGACGACTTCGTCGACGTGGTCCTGGCCACGTGCCGCGACGACCGCATCGACGTGCTGTTCCCGACGGTCGACGTCGAGCTGCCGCGCCTGGCCGCCGAGCGCGACCGGCTGCACGAGGGCGGCACGCTGCTCGCCTCGCCGTCGCTGCGCACGCTCGAGACCTGCCTCGACAAGCTCGCGCTGGCCCGCGCGACCGAGCGGACGTGCCGCGTGCCGCGCACCGAGCTGCTCGGCACGCCGCAGGCCGTCTCCGGCTGGGACTTCCCGGTGATCGTCAAGCCGCGGCGCGGGGCCGGCTCGCGCGGCGTGCGCCTCGTGTCCTCGCAGGCCGAGCTCGACGCCGTGCACGCGGAGGAGGATCTGCTCGTGCAGGAGCACCTCCCGGGCGACGAGTACTCGGTCGACGTCCTGGCCGGGCTCGACGGACGGGTCATCGCGGCCGTGCCCCGCGCGCGGCTGCGGGTCGACTCGGGCGTGGCGGTGGCCGGCGTGACCGTGCACGACGCCGAGCTCGAGGCCACCGCGACCGCGGTGGCGAAGGCGATCGGCCTGACGACCGTCGCCAACGTGCAGCTCAAGCGCGGCAAGGACGGCGTCCCCGCGCTGCTCGAGGTCAACCCGCGGTTCCCGGGCGCGATGCCCCTGACCATCGCGGCCGGCGTCGACATGCCCTCGATCACGCTCGACGCCGTGCTCTCGCGCAACGTCCCGACCTCGATGGACTTCGTCGAGATCGCCAACGTCCGCTACCTCGAGGACGTCTTCCTGCCGGTCGACCAGGTCCTGCCCCCGCGATGAGCGGCGGACGGGGGCGCGGCCCGGTCCTCGATGGCGACCACCACGTCCACTCGACGTTCTCCGACGACGCGGTCAGCTCGCCCCAGGAGAACCTCGACGCCGCCGTGCGCGCGGGCCTGGCCACGATCCGCATGGTCGACCACGTGCGGACCACGACGACGTACGTGCCGGACTTCCTCGCCGTCGTCCGGGCGCTTCCGGCGCACGACGGCCTCACGGTGCTGACCGGCGTCGAGGCCAAGATCCTCGACGCGGCCGGCGCGATCGACGCGCCCCCCGAGGTCCTCGCGGCCGTCGGGACGCCCGCGGGCGTGGACCGGGTGCTGCTCGCCGACCACCAGTTCCCCGGCCCGGACGGCCCGTGGAGCCCACGCGTGACGACCGAGCGGATCGCCGCGGGCCTCGCCCCGGGTGACGCGGTCGAGATGCTCGTCCTGGCGACGATCCGCGCGATGCGGTCCGTCGCGCGCGCGCAGGTCGCCCACCCGTTCTCGCTGCTGCCGAAGATCGGCCTGACCGAGGACGACGTGAGCGACGAGCTGCTCGACGCGCTCGGGGCCGCGGCGATCGAGACCGGCACGACCGTCGAGGTCAACGAGAAGTGGACGTGCCCCGGGGAGCGCGTCCGCGGCCGCTGGGCCGCCGCGGGCGTCGAGCTCGTCGCCGCGTCCGACGCCCACCACGAGTCCGACGTCGGCGCCTACCCGTGGCTGAGGTCGGTCGGGCGCTCATGACCTGGCACGACGTGCTCGTCGTCGTCCTGCTCATGGCCGTGGCCGCGGGCATCATCCCGGTCATCGCCGGCGTGGTGCAGTACCTGCTGGTCCCCGTGCACGCGGTGAAGAACCACCTCGGCGACGCCGGCCCCTACCTGCCGCGGGTCGTCGTGGTGGTGCCCGCGTGGAACGAGGGTGCGGTGCTCAGAGGCTCGCTCGAGCGCCTCATGGGCCTGGAGTACCCGCCGGACCGGCTGCGCGTCTACGTCGTCGACGACGCGAGCACCGACGACACCCCGGACGTGGTGCTCGCCAAGGCCGCCGAGCACCCCGGCCGGATCGTCCACCTGCGGCGCGCCCAGGGCGGCCAGGGCAAGGCGCACACCCTCAACCACGGCATCGAGCAGGCGCTGGCCGACGACTGGATGGAGGCGCTGCTCATCATGGACGCGGACGTCATCTACCGGCCGGACTCGCTGCGCAAGATGACCCGCCACCTCGCCGACCCGACGGTGGGTGCCGTGACCGCGTTCATCCGCGAGGGCTCGGGCAAGCCGGGCACGGTCTCCAAGTTCATCGGCTACGAGTACGTGACCGCGCAGGCGGCCGCCCGGCGCGCGCAGAACGTCATGGGCGCGATGGCCTGCCTGGCCGGCGGGGCGCAGCTGCACGCGCGCGCCAACCTCGAGGCCGTGGGCGGTCGCATCGACACCACGACGCTCGCCGAGGACACCTTCACCACGTTCCTCACGCAGCTCGACGGGCGCCACGTCGTCTTCGAGCCGGCTGCCGTGGTGCTCGCCGAGGAGCCCGACTCGGTCGTCGCGCTGTGGAAGCAGCGGGTGCGCTGGGCGCGCGGGAACGTGCAGATCACGCGGCGGTTCAAGAAGGTCTGGTTCCGCCGGCCCTTCTCGTCGCGCGGTGCCGGGCACCGGCTCTCGTCGCTGACCTTCGGTGCCATCTGGTTCTCGATCTACCTCCTGCCGGTCGCGATGACGGCGGCGGCGCTCGGCCTCGTCGGGCTGTACTTCGTGGCCCCGGACATCGCGCGGACCACGTTCCAGTCGCTGTGGTGGGTCGCGGTGGTGGCGTACGTCTTCATCACCGCGACGACGCTCATGCTCGACCGCGAGACGTCGCGCCGGTCGTGGGTGCAGGGGCTGCTCTTCCCGGGCATCGGGGCGATCATCGTGATGCTCGCGGCGTGGATCCCCGGCCTCTGGGAGGTGCGGATCCCGCAGTGGCTCGGTGTGGAGATGTCCGCGACCGCGATCGAGGTCCTCACGCTGGTCTTCTACGCCTGGACGGTGATCGCCATGCTGAGCGCGTGGCTGGTCCGCTGGCTCGAGTCGCTGCCCGGCGGCAGGTGGCCGTCGCGCTTCCTGCTGTACGTCGTCGGCTTCGGCCCCGTGCTGTGCGCGATCACGCTCGACGCCTACGCCAAGCAGTGGCGCGGGGCGAGCACCGCCTGGGACAAGACCGAGAAGACTGGCAGGGTGGTGGGCTGATGACGGCCGACGACGAGACTCGCGCACCCTGGGATCCCGCGGCGATGCGCCGCGAGATCCGCGCGGACCAGCGCTCCGAGCGAGGGCTCATCTGGATCGGGCTGATCGCGGCCGCGCTCACCGGGGTCGCCATCGTCGTGCGGGCGATGATCGCGTGACCACGCACGCGCCCCCGCTGGTCGAGACCGACGACGACCTGCGCTCGCGCGGCGCGCGCTGGTTGCGCGTGCTCGGCCGGGTCATCGGGCCCGAGGCCGGCGTCTTCGAGCGCCAGCTCCCGTTCGTCCTCGTCTACGCGCTCGCGCTCGTCGCGCTCACGGTCATCCCGACGATCCTCGTCGACGCGTCCTCGCTCTGGCTCGGCTCGGCGGTCGCGGCGCTCGTCATCGTGCTCGCGTGGGCGCTTCCGTGGCACCGCTGGCCGGAGTCCGCGCAGATCGCCCTGCCCGTCCTGCAGTTCGTCGCCATCGCGATGCTGCGCACCGGCACGGGCGGCATCGCCTCGCCGTTCGGCTCGATCCTGTTCCTGCCCGCCGTGATGCTCGCAGGCCGGCCGGGGCGCGCCGGGGTGGTCGTCGGGACGCTCGGCGTGGCGGCGGTCGTCGAGGTCCCCGTGATCCTCGACGCCGAGGCGGAGGTCACGACCCAGCTCTTCCTGCGCAGCCTGTTCGTCGCGGTCGTGGCGGGGACGGTCGGTGTCATCGTCCACGAGGCGACGTCGCGGCTGCGCGCTCGCAACGCGGCACTCGCGGCCCTGCAGGTCGAGCAGCTGCGCCTCAACGAGCAGCTCACGGCGGACGCGGAGGCGCTCGCGAGCCTGGTGCGCGAGACCGAGGCGTCGCGTGCCCACCTGGGGTCGGTGATGGACGCGGTCACCGAGCAGGCGATCGTCGCGACCGATGCCGACGGGCTCGTCGAGGTCTTCAACCCGGGCGCCGAGCGGATGTTCGGCTACACCAGGGACGAGGTCGTCGGCCGACGCAGCCTCGTCAGCCTGTTCGACCACGGTCAGCTCGAGGCGCGCTACCGCGAGGTCTTCGAGGTCGACGCGACCGCGGCCGCCGAGGCGGATGAGGAAGCACTGTTCGCCGCGGTGGCGGCGCCGACGATCACCTCGGGCGTGCTGGTCCGCGACTGGACCTTCCGCCGCCACGACGGCAGCTGCGGGACCCTCCAGCTCGCGGTGACCCGCCGCATCGACGGCAAGGGGTCGACGATCGGCTACGTCGTCGTGGCCGCCGACGTGACCCTCGAGCGCGAGGCGGCTCGTCTCAAGGACCAGTTCGTCTCGTTGGTCAGCCACGAGCTGCGCACCCCCCTGTCCTCGGTGCTCAGCTACGTCGACCTCATCCTCGACGGCCCCGACCCGCTCACCGACGAGCAGCGCGAGTTCCTCCTCGTCGTCGAGCGCAACGCCCGGCGGCAGCTGCGGCTCGTGAGCGACCTCCTGCTCACCGCCCAGCTCGACGCGGGCCGCTTCACGATCGCGCACCAGGACGTCGACCTCGCCGACGTCGCGCGGGCCACGCTGGCCGAGGCAGCGCCCGGTGCCGAGGGCGCTGGGGTCACCCTGCACCTGGAGGCCGAGCCCGTGCACGTCCCGGGCGACGCCATGCGGCTCGAGCAGGTCGTGGCCAACCTCGTCTCGAACGCGGTGAAGTTCACGCCGCGCGGGGGACGGATCGACGTGCGGGTCGCCGCGGCTCCCGCAGGCGGTGCCGTCGTCTCGGTCGCCGACACCGGCATCGGTATCGCGCCCGACGAGCTCGATCGGCTGGCCACCCGGTTCTTCCGCGCCTCCACCGCGACGCAGCGTGCGATCCCCGGGATCGGGCTCGGGCTGTCGATCGCGAAGGCGATCGTCGAGGCTCACGGCGGCGAGCTCACGATCGCCAGCCGCGTGGGCGAGGGCACGACCTTCACGTTCACCCTTCCGGGGGCCTGACCGAACTGGACGTATCAGGCGCAGGGGTGGCGGCCCCTTCCTGCCCGGTGCGTCGAACACGGCGCCGAGAGAACCCGACGCGGGCACACCCGCGTCGAGCCCCCGAAGGACGAACGATGAGCACACACACCCCTGCCACCCGCGCCACTGTCGGCACGGCATTCCGTCCCGCCTCCGCCGCCGCGGTCGGTGCGCTGGCCGGCGCCGTCGCGCGCCTGCACCTGCCCGGCGACGCCCGCTACGCCGAGCTGACCGTCACGAGCAACATCACCAAGGCCGTCCGTCCGCTCGCGGTCGTCGAGGTCACGAGCCCCGACGAGGTCAGCGCGACCCTCCGGATCGCGACGGCCTCCGGCGTCCCGGTCGCGGTCGCGAGCACGGGCCACGGCGCGACCGAGACGATGGCCGACGCGATCCTCGTGCACACGGCCGCGCTCGACGAGCTCGAGATCCACGCCGCGCAGCGGTGGGCGCGCGTCGGCGCCGGCGTCCGCTGGGCCGCGGTGCTCGAGGCGGCGGCTCCGCACGGGCTCGCCGGGCTGTGCGGCTCGTCGACCGACGTCGGCGTCGTCGGTTTCCTCACCGGTGGCGGCGTCGGCCCGCTGGCGCGTTCGCACGGGCTGTCGTCCGACACCGTCCGCGCCTTCGACGTGGTGACGGGCGACGGCGAGATCCGCCGGGCCTCGGCCACGGAGAACCCCGAGCTGTTCTGGGGCCTGCGCGGCGGGAAGGGCTCGCTCGGCATCGTCACGGCCGTCGAGATCGACCTCGTCGAGCTGCCCGAGGTCTACGGCGGCGCGATCTGGTTCGACGGCGCGGATGCCACGGCCGTGCTCCGCACGTGGAGCGTGTGGACCGACCTGCTGCCGGAGGAGGGGACCACGTCGATCGCCGTCATGCGGCTGCCGGACATGGACCCGTTCCCCGAGCCGCTGCGCGGCCGCACGACGATCGCGCTGCGGTTCGTCTGGACCGGGGACCCGGCCGTCGGCGAGGAGATGATCCGCGCGATGCGCGCGGTCGCGACCCCGCTGATCGACGCCGTCGGCGTCATGCCCTACTCCGCGATCGGCGCGGTGCACTCCGACCCGGACGACCCGATGCCGCTGCACGAGTCGTCGCTGCTGCTCGACGAGTTCGGGCCCGACACGGCCGACGTCCTCGTCGACCTGGTCGGCCCCGACGCGCAGACGGCGCAGGCGATGGTCGAGGTCCGCCAGCTCGGCGGGGCCGTGCGCCGTGGCCCGGACAGCGCGTTCGCGCACCGCGAGGCGGCGTACCAGGTGTTCGCGATCGGCCTGATGATCCCCGAGATCGCCCAGGTCGTCGTGGCCGACTCCCGGCGGATCGTCGGGGCGCTCGCGCCGTGGGCGAGGGACGGCGGGCTGCCGAACTTCACCGACACGGCCGGCGTCGGGTGGGCGCGGCGGGTCTACAGCCCCGCCGTGGCTGCTCGGCTCGGGACGCTGTCGCGCCGTTTCGACCCGGCCGGCGTGCTGCTGGCGGGTCGCGGCGTGCGGGACTGAGTCCCGTCAGCCGTCCGTGCCCGGGGGATCCTCGGGTGCGGGCGGCTCGTCGGTCGGAGCAGCCGGCTCGTCGTCGGCGGGGGGCGGCGCGTCGGGGTCGAAGTCCGGCGCGGTCTGGACGACGCCGGACGTCCCGTGCGAGTCCGTGAACTCCGCGGACGTCCAGCCGACGTGCGGGAACGTGGCCGCCGCCGCGGCGAGGCCGAGCGCGGCGAGCAGGCGGACCCACGTCGCGCGGTCGGCCCCGATCAGCCGGCGGCCCTCGGTCGTCTCACCCGCGGAGAACGGCATCGACGTGCCTCTCCTCTGCGGTCGAGCGTGGCTTCGGCTTGACCCGTCGGCGGCCGTCGGCCACCGCGAGCAGCTCGAGCGTAGCGAGTGCGACCAGCGGCGGGACGAGCATGACCGCGCGTCCGGCCGGCGAGCTGGCCCACTGCATGATCCAGCCCCACTTGGGGTGGACGGACAGGACGATGCCGCGGACGCGGGTGTAGGGCGTCGCGTCCGGGTCGTTCTCCTCGTTCGCGTCACCCTTCGTGATGATGTGCGGGGACGTCTGCTCGCTGCCGTCCGGGCGCAGCACGGGCGTCATCTGCTCCGTGCCCGGGATCACCCGGGTGGTCACGATGTTCTTCAGCGCAACGATCCGGTGCGTGACGAGCTGCTCGGAGTTGAGCGGCCAGAACGAGACGACCAGACCAGGCTTGAGCTGTGACGGGTTGGTGACGTTCTGCATCACCACCGCATCGCCGGCGTCGAAGTACGGCGCCATCGATCCCGAGGTGACGATGAGGAGCCGCTGGTCGTTCAGCTGGTACCAGAGCGGGACAGCGAGCGACGTGGCATAGGCGAGGGCGCACGCCACGATGACCGTCCACAACGAGACCGAGACCAGCCGGCGTCGCTTCCTGCGGCGAGGCCGGGGTGGCGCGGGAACGGTCGCCGGTGTCGGGCGCGGCTGTCGGCGTTCGACTGTCGCGACGACCGGGTGCAGCTCCGCCCGGGGCATGGGCTACCGCTGGGACGTGTCGGGCTGGCTCGGGTTGAACGGCAGCTGCAACGCGTCGAACGTCAGGGTGACCTTCGCCGCGGTGTTCTGGTACGCGTTGCCCGCTGCGGAGGAGAACGAGACTCGTGCGCAGAGGACCTCGTCCTCGTCGGAGTCGAGCGTGCGGTTGCCGGTCGCGCCGGCGGTCGCGCCACCGACGATCCGCTCGGCCGTGATGCCCCACGCGCCGCTCGAGCTGCCGATCGCCGTCTTGGCGGCGACGCCGTTGAGGGTGCACGCGCTGGTGCTGGTCACGGTGAACAGGTCGAGGTGGAGCTGGTCCGGCAGGTCTCCGGTCCCGGCGTCGTCCCCGTTGCCGAGGCTGGGGTCGGTGTTCCCGCTCGGCGTGGATGTCGCTGCCACGCTGACCGCGTACTCGAACGCGAGGCTGCCGTCGTTCTTCAGCGTGACCGGCGCGACGACCTGCGCGCCCGGGAGCATGTTGTCGAACGGCACGGAGAAGGTGAGGCTGTCGTCAGCCTTGAGGTCGAGCGAGCCGGTCGTGATCGTCGAGCCCGACTTCTCCTGGTCCGAGAACAGGGCCGACGTCGTCAGGGACGTCACACCCACGGCTGCCAGCCCGACGACGACCACGGTCGTCCAGAGGCGGCGGCGACGCGGGCGGTCGTGCTGCGCCGGCGCGGGGTTGATCATCTCCTGCAGCAGGTCGTCCATCACGAGCGGGCACTCCTCGGGTCCGGGTGGGGGGTAGAGGTTCCCCGCTTCGTACATCGGCAGCAATCCGCGAGTCTTGAGGAGTCTGCCTCAGTTCACCCGCTCTTCTGCTTCCGTGGGGTGCGTGTCGTGGTGCGACGGGGCTGCGGGAGCATCGCGAGCGCGGTGACCTCGTCGGCGGGGACAGCCCGCGAGTAGAGGAACCCCTGGGCCTGGTCGACCCCGAGCCGGCGCAGGGTCGCGGCCGTGATCTGGTCCTCGACCCCCTCGGCGACGACGCGCAGGCCGAACGAGTGCGCGAGGTCGACCATCGCCTGGACGACCACGTGCGCGCTCTCCCGGCCGCCGTCGCCCAGGTCGCTGACGAACAGGCGGTCGATCTTGAGCTCCTGCACGGGCAGGTCGCGGAGCTGGGCGATCGAGGTGTTGCCGATGCCGAAGTCGTCGATCGCGACCTTGACCCCGAGCGCGGCGAGGCGCTCGAGCACCGGGACCACACGGGAGGGGTCCGCGACCAGCGCGGTCTCGGTGATCTCGACCTCGAGCAGCGACGCCGGGACGTCGTGCTCGGCGAGCAGGTCCTCGATCACGACGACGACGTTGTGCGACGTCACGTCGTGCGCCGAGAGGTTGACCGCGATGGGCGTCGAGCGCCCCTCGGCGCTCCAGGCGGCGAGCTGTTCGACGGCGTTCGTCAGGGCGTAGCGGGTGAGGCGGTGGATGATGCCGGACTGCTCCGCGAGCGGGATGAACACCGTGGGCAGCAGGAGCCCGCGCTCGGGGTGCCGCCAGCGCATGAGCGCCTCGAGGCCCAGGATCCGGCCCGTGTCGAGGTCGACCTTCGGCTGGTAGTGCAGCTCGAGCTCGCGCGGCTCACCCGGCGCGGGGTCGAGCGCGCGGTGCAGGTCGCCGAGCAGGACGAGCCGTGCGGGGGAGGAGTGGTCCTCCTCGGGCGAGTAGGTGGCGACGCCGGTGCGGTGGTGCTTCGCGGCGTACATCGCGACGTCCGCGGTGCGCATGAGGGACGACGCGTCGCCGGCGTGGTCGGGCAGGCACGAGACCCCGATGGACGTCTCGACGTGCAGCGACATCTCGCCGAGCTTGAACGGCGGACCGAAGAGCTCGCGGACGCGGCGCGCGAGCTGCTCGGCGTCCTCGACCGAGCGGACGTCCGTCAGCAGGATCGCGAACTCGTCACCGCCGAGCCGGGCCACCACGTCCTCGTCGCGCAGCGCCTTGCGCAGCCGGTCCGCGACCTGCTCGAGGAGCTCGTCGCCGTGGTCGTGGCCGAGCGAGTCGTTGATGTCCTTGAACCGGTCGATGTCGAGCAGCACCATGCCGAGCCGCGCGCCGTTGCGCTGGGCGTCGGCGACCGTCTTGGTCATCCGCTCGGTGAGCAGCCGCCGGTTGGGCAGGCCCGTGAGGGAGTCGAGCAGCGCGAGGCGGGCGTTCTCCAGCGCGGTCGCCTGGAGGCGCTTCGACGTCGTGAACACCGTGCGGAACAGCAGCAGCCACAGGGCGACGAGGCCGCCGGCGACGACGAGCGCGACGGTACCGACCGCCGACCGCAGCGCTGCCGTGGCGTCGTCGTGGTTGAGCATGATCTCGGCGGTCCCGATGGTCTTCGCGGGGTCGACCGGCGCCCCGCCCGACGCACCCCCGTGCGCGTTGCTCGCGCGCACGGGCACGTAGACGTCGAGAACCTGCTGCTGCCTGCTCGGCGAACCGACCTCCTGCGACTCCCGCACGTCGGTGATGACCTGCGCGTCCGAGACACCGGAAGCCAGGACCTGGTTGTTGCGGGCGGTGTCAGGAAAGCCCGTCTCGGCCTCGGACTTGCTGTAGAGCAGCACGCCGACCGTGCTCCAGAGCCGCAGGTCGACGATCCGGTCGCCGAACCCGGCGGTCGAGGCGCGTACCGCCGCCTCCTCGGCGTCGGTCAGCTGGCCGTCGACGAACGCCGAGGCCGGCAGTGGCGCCACGGCGTACGCCATGACGGACTCTGCCGCAGCCGTGCCGTCGTTGATCGCCTGCTCGCGCATCACCGTCGCGGTGACCCACACGAGCGCGCACCCCAGCGCCGCCATCGCCAGCACGCTGACGAACGCGAAGTACCGCGTCAGCGACCAGCGCCGTCGACGGGTGGAGGAAGAGCGCACGCAGGACCTCATGACCTTCCGCGGCACACCGGAGGCGGCGTGCGTGAGGCGAGGGTACCGGGCGGCGCGCCGGGAACGTCCGAGCGTGGCACGGTGTTGGGCTGGTCGGGGGAACCGGCAGGCCCGGCCCCCCGCAGACGGCAGGACGACGAAGGAGGCCGACGTGACGTACGACGTGACCAAGACCGACCAGGAGTGGGCGCTCGAGCTGAACCCGCAGGAGTTCGCGGTGCTGCGACAGGCTGGCACCGAGCGGGCGTGGACCGGGGAGCTGCTCGACGAGAAGCGCGCCGGTGTCTACCGCTGTCGGGCGTGCAGCGCGGAGCTGTTCCGCTCCGACGCGAAGTTCGACTCGCACTGCGGCTGGCCCAGCTTCTACACCCCGCTGGCCGGCGACTCGGTCGAGCTCATCGAGGACCGCTCGCACGGGATGGTGCGCACCGAGGTGCGTTGCGCGCGTTGCGGCTCGCACCTGGGGCACGTGTTCGCGGACGCCCCGCAGACCCCGACGGGTGACCGCTTCTGCATGAACTCGGTCAGCCTGACCTTCGAGGCCGGCGCCTGACCCCGAAAGTGTTCGGCCATCTGGTCGACACGTGCTGGACGCGGCTGTAGTCGGGAGCTGTTCCTGCCGATAATGCTCACGTGGAACAGCTCCTGACGGTCCGACGGTGGAGGCGCTACGGCGCCGACCGCCTGTTCGTGACCCAGGAGACCGGAGCGCCGGTCGGCTCGGTCGACCTGCAGTCCGGCGAGGTCGTCGTGGACGACCCGATCCTCGAGGACCGGCTGCGCCGCGCCGCCCAGGAGTACCTGCGCGCCGACGTGGCCGAGCTGGTCCTGCCGGTGCCGGCGACGCCGGGCGACGACCTCGGCTCGGCCGACCAGGCCGCCCTCGAGGCGTGGCTGGGCAACGACCGCGACGTCGTCGACGCCGACCAGGCCCGGGTCGAGCGCGGCTCACCGCTGCGCGCACGGCTCGAGCGGCTGGCCGCCGAGGGCTGGCAGGTCGTGCACGACGTCCCGCTCGGCCGCCAGGGCTCGCTCGTCGCGCACCTGCTGCTCGGCCCCGGCGGCATCTTCACCATCGCCGAGCACAGGCTCACGGGCCACCGCGTCCGGCTCGACGGACGCGTCCTCGAGGTCGACGGCCAGTCCGTGCGCTACCTGCGCGACGCCCGGCTCGAGGCCCAGCGCACGCACGCGCTGCTCGTCGCGGCGGGGTGCGCGTCCATCACGGTGCGCAGCATCGTCGTCGTGCAGGGCGAGCTCGAGGTGCTGGGCCGGCAGGACCCGCTGGCGCCCACGCTGGTCGTCCCGCGGCACGTCGTCCCCGCCGTCTTCCGGGCGATGCCGGTGGCCCTGGAGCCCGACCGCGTGGCCGCTCTGGCCACGGTCGCACGCCAGCGCCTCACCTGGGCGCGCTGAATCCACCCGCTCGGCCTAGGTGCTGTCACCCAGACGTGTCCGTTTGCTGGTTCTGGCGGTGCGGCGGTTGGGCCAGGATGTGTGCCGTGGTCGACGAGAACTTCCGTGAGCTGGAGCGCGAGCTCGGCCTCTTCCTGCGCCGAGCCCATGCGGCCTCGGCTGCCGTCGCGCGCGGCGTGCACCCGGACCTGGAGCCGGCGGCCTACGAGCTGCTCGCGCTGATCGCCGCGACGCCGGTCGTGCGAGCCAGCGACCTCGCTGCGCACATCGGCGTGGGGCGCGGCACGATGTCGCGCCAGCTGAGCCGTCTCGCGGAGCTCGGCTTCGTCGCGCGCCGCCCGGACCCGGAGGACTTCCGCGGCCAGCTGCTGAGCCTGACCGACGTCGGCCGTGAGCGGCTCGAGTCCGCGCAGGCCTCGCGCCGCGGCTACCTGCACACCGCGCTCGCGGACTGGAGCCCGGAGGAGATCGTCGACCTGTCGCGCCAGCTCGCCCGGCTCAACGGTGCGCTGACCCAGGCCCGCCAGCAGTCGGCGGCCGGCGCACCGGTGCCGCGCGCAGTCTGACCCTGACGCACGAGACCCCCGGACCGCCGACGGTCCGGGGGTCTTGTGCGCCGGCCGGCTAGACGCGCGCGCCGCGCGGGTCGTCGACCTCGATCTCGTCGTCCGACGTCGAGGTGACGACCGGCTCGCCCACGAGCGGCTGGCCGAGGACCGGCTGCTCGTCGATCGAGTGGCCGTCGACCTCGATGCGCTGCTCGATGCCCGAGCGGTTGCCGAGCGGCACCTCCTTGAGGAACAGCACGGCGATCAGCGAGACGAGTGCGACGGGCGTCGCGATGAGGAACAGGTCCGCGATCGAGTCGCCCATCGCGCGCTCGACGACCTCGCGCACGGGGCCGGGCAGCGTGCTCAGGTCGGGCAGTGCGCCCGAGGTGCCCATCGCCGACGGGTCGATGCCGAGCTTGGCCAGGCCGCTCGCGATCAGGTCCGTCGAGCGGCTCGCGAGCACCGCGCCCAGCGCCGAGACGCCGATCGCGCCGCCGAGGGTCCGGAAGAACGCGACCGAGGAGGTGCCCGAGCCGATCTCGCGGACGTCGAGGGTGTTCTGGACGGCCAGGACGAGGTTCTGCATGAGCATGCCCACGCCCGCGCCGAGGACTGCCATGTAGATCGCCACGAGGATGAAGTTCGTGTCGTAGTGGATCGTGCCCATCAGCGCGAGGCCCACCGTGAGCATGACGGCACCGGCGATCATGAACCGCTTGTAGTGGCCGGTGCGGGCGATGACGCGGCCGCTCAGGGTCGAGGAGACCATGAGGCCGAGGATCATCGGGATCGTCAGGAGGCCGGACTGCGTCGGCGTCTTGCCGCGCGCGAGCTGCATGTACTGGCCGATGAAGACCGACGTGCCGAACATCGCGATGCCGACGGCGACGCTCCCGATCACCGCGAGGACCAACGTGCGGTTCTTGAACAGGTGCAGCGGGATGATCGGCTCGGCGGCCT
>NZ_QWKP01000171.1 GCF_003470205.1 Cellulomonas rhizosphaerae | reverse complement strand
GAGATCAAGGCGGGGGACACGATCACGCTGACCGTCCGCCGCAACAACGCCGAGAAGGACCTGACGATCGTCACGGGCACCAAGGACGACGGCAGCGCGATGATCGGCGTCTACATCGACCCGACGTTCGACATGCCGGTCGACATCACCATCAGCATCGACGGCATCGGCGGACCGAGTGCCGGCACGATGTTCGCGCTCGGGATCATCGACAAGATGACGAAGGATGACGAGGCCAACGGCGTCGTCATCGCGGGCACCGGGACGATGGACGTCAGCGGCGACGTCGGCGCGATCGGCGGGATCCGGCAGAAGCTGGAGGGCGCCCGACGAGACGGCGCGACCTGGTTCCTCGCGCCGGAGAGCAACTGCGACGAGGTCGTCGGGCACATCCCCGACGGGCTGCACGTCGCGAGCATCGCGACGCTGCACGAGGCGCGCGAGGCGATGACGGCGATCGGCGCGGGCAAGGGCTCGACGCTGGCGACCTGCTCGGCGGGCTGACCCGCCGGTCGGGATCAGTGCAGCGTCGACCGCAGCGCGGCGACGAGCCCTGGCACGAGGTCCGGCCCCTGGCCGACCTGGTCGTCGGCGTCGTTCGCGCGCGTCCGCACGGCACACCACGAGGGACCGTCGCGCAGCACCCCGACGGCGAGCCGCACGTCCTGGCGCTCCGGGTGCGCGAGCAGGTAGGCCAGCGCCGCAGCCTTGCCCTGCGGCATCTGGGCCTCGGCCTCGGGTGGCAGGACCACGCGCTCGACCGTGACGGCCACGCCGTCGACCGCGTCGGGCCAGGACAGCTCGGCGAGCAGCGACTCGAGGTCGGGCGCCGACGGCAGGCCCTCCTGCTCGATCGAGGTCAGGTGCCACGGCGCGGCCTGGGCGGCGGCGAGGACCTCGTCGGCCAGCTGGTCGGCCAGGCCGGGCTCCGTGGCGAGCGCCGCCTGGGTCCGGACGAGCGCGAACACGCGGACCGGGGCGTCCCAGCCGGCGGCGGCGACGTGGTGCTCGACCTCGCGCACGGCGGCGGCGAGGTCGGTGGTGGCGGGGTGCAGGGGCTTCGTGGGCACGGCGTCGGTCACCCGCACATGGTCGCACCTGGTCCGTGCGCTGGTCATCGTGGGGACCAGGGGCGCCTCCACCTCAACCTTGTGGGAACCTGTGCTCAGACCGACCCGTTGGGAGTTCCGTGACCTTCGCCAGCTCGTCCCGTCCTCGCCCCGCCGGCCCTCGCAGGCGCCGAGGGCCACTGATCCCGACCCTGATCGTCCTCGGCGCGATCGTCGTGATCGTGCTGATCCTCGCCCAGGTGTGGACGGAGGTGCTCTGGTACCAGCAGCTCGGCTTCGTCGAGGTCATCCGGACCGAGTGGGGCACGCGCGCGCTGCTGTTCCTCGCGGGCTTCCTGGTGATGGGCGGCGCCGTGTGGTGGAGCCTGTCCTACGGCTACCGCTCGCGGCCGGTGTACGCGCCGAGCACGCAGGAGCAGGCGAACCTCGACCAGTACCGCGAGGCCGTCGAGCCCCTGCGTCGCCTGGTCCTGATCGTCGCTCCGGTCGTCGTCGGGCTCTTCGCCGGCGGGGCCGCGTCGCAGCAGTGGGCGACGATCCAGCTCTGGATGCACGGCGGCAAGGTCGGCACGGCCGACCCGCAGTACGGCATCGACCTGGGTTTCTACCTCTTCACGCTGCCCGGCCTGCGGTTCATCGTCTCGTTCCTGCTCGCGGTCACCGTGCTCGCCGGCATCGCCGGCCTGGCCACGCAGTACCTGTACGGCGGCCTGCGCATCGGCGGTCCCCGCACGGACACGCCGCGCACGACGAGGGCCGCGCGGGTGCACCTGTCGATCGTCGGCGCCGTGCTGATGCTGCTCATCGCCGCGAACTACTGGCTGGACCGCTACTCGATCCTGACCAAGACGCGCGAGAAGTTCGAGGGCGCGGCCTACACCGACGTGCACGCCGTCATCCCGTCCAAGGCGATCCTCGCGGGCATCGCGATCTTCGTCGCGGTGATGTTCATCGTGACCGCGATCCGCGGGAACTGGCGCCTGCCGCTGATCGGCGTGGGCCTCATGGTCGTCGCGGCGATCGCGGTCGGCGGCATCTACCCGGCCGTCGTGCAGCGCTTCCAGGTGCAGCCGAACCAGCAGGACGCCGAGGCGGAGTACATCGAGCGCAACATCGAGGCGACGAAGGACGCGTACGACCTCAACGACGTCGAGGTCAGCCCGTACGACGCCAAGGTCACGGCGGAGGCGGGCGCGCTGCGCGAGGACGCCGACACCACGGCGTCGATCCGCCTGCTCGACCCGCAGATCGTCAGCCCGTCGTTCAAGCAGCTGCAGGCGGTGCGCAACTTCTACCAGTTCCCCGACTCGCTCTCGGTGGACCGCTACACGATCGACGGCGAGAACCGCGACACGGTCATCGCCGTGCGTGACCTCAACCTCGCGGGCCTGGGCGCGCAGCAGCGCAACTGGACCAACGACACGACGGTCTACACCCACGGCTTCGGCGTCGTTGCCGCCTACGGCAACACGACGGCCACGGGCGGGGCGCCCAAGTTCTGGGAGGGCGGCATCCCGTCCAACGGCGACATGGGCGACTACGAGCCGCGCATCTACTTCGGCCCCACCTCGCCCACGTACTCGATCGTCGGGGCGCCCGAGGGGCGCGAGCCCTGGGAGCTCGACTACCCGTCGTCGGGCACGACCGGCTCGGTGAACACCACGTTCCCGACCCAGACCGTCTCGGCCGGCCCGAGCATCGGCAACCCGATCAACAAGCTGCTCTACGCGATCAAGTTCGGCTCCGAGCAGATCCTGTTCTCCGACCGCGTCACCGCGGACTCGCAGGTGCTCTACGACCGTGACCCGCGCGAGCGCGTCCAGAAGGTCGCGCCGTACCTGACCCTGGACGGCCGGACCTACCCGGCGGTCGTCAACGGCAAGGTCGTCTGGATCATCGACGGCTACACGACGAGCGACCAGTACCCGTACGCGGCGTCGCGCTCGCTCGAGAACGCCACGGTCGACTCCCTGACGGAGACGACGAACACGATCCAGGCGCTGCAGCCCAAGACCGTCAACTACATCCGCAACTCGGTCAAGGCCACGGTCGACGCGTACTCGGGCAAGGTCACGCTGTACGCGTGGGACGCGCAGGACCCGGTGCTCAAGGCCTGGTCGAAGGTCTTCCCGACGTCGCTCGAGCCCGTCTCGAAGATCGACGGCGACCTGATGAGCCACATCCGCTACCCCGAGGACCTGTTCAAGGTGCAGCGCACGCTGCTCGGTCGCTACCACGTGACCAACCCGGCGCAGTTCTTCTCCGGCACGGACTTCTGGGCCACCCCGGACGACCCGAACCACGCGAACATCCCGCAGCCGCCCTACTACCTGACGATGAAGATGCCCGACCAGGACGCGGCGAAGTTCTCGCTCATGTCCACGTTCATCCCGGCCGGTGAGGGCGCGCGCAACGTGCTCACGGGCTACCTGGCGGTCGACGCCGAGGCGGGTGACGAGGCGGGCAAGCCGTCCGCGGACTACGGCAAGCTCCGGCTGCTCGAGCTGCCGAGCGAGACGACCATCCCCGGCCCGGGCCAGATGAGCAACATCTTCAGCACCAACCCGGACGTCGCCAACGAGCTCAACATCCTGGCGCGCGGCGGCTCGAGCGTGGTCAAGGGCAACCTGCTCACGCTCCCGGTCGGTGGCGGTCTGCTCTACGTGCAGCCCGTCTACGTCCAGGCCGCGGGTGCGGGCACGTCCTACCCGCTGCTGCAGCGCGTGATCGTCGGCTTCGGCGAGAAGGTCGGCTTCGCGGCCACGCTCGACGAGGCCCTCGACGACGTGTTCGGCGGCGACTCGGGCGCGGACGCGGGGGACAAGGGCACGTCGCCCGGCACCCCGGTGCCGACGCCGGACCCCGGCGCCACGCCGTCGCCCACCCCGACCCCGGGCGCGACGACGTCCCCGACGCCGAACCCGACGTCGACCACGACGCCGCAGACCGCGCGCGCCGACCTGGAGAAGGCCCTCACGGCCGCCAACCAGGCCGTGCTCGACGGGCAGAAGGCCCTGGCCGACGGCGACTTCGCCGCCTACGGCGAGGCTCAGGACCGCCTGGATGCAGCCATCCAGGCGGCGCTGGACGCGGAGGGTCAGCTGGGTCAGTAGCCCTCGCAGGGCGGCCGATTTGGCCTCGCTCCGTGACTGACGTATGGTTACGGAGCCGACGCGGGGTGGAGCAGCTCGGTAGCTCGCTGGGCTCATAACCCAGAGGTCGCAGGTTCAAATCCTGCCCCCGCTACAAAAGAAGGGCCCCTGATCTGCGGAAACGTGGATCGGGGGCCTTTCGCTTTGCCCGGGTGCAAGCGGGCGCGCCGCATCACCGGTCCGGCGCTCGATCACGCCCAGTCCGGGGCCCTAGGATCACGCGCGGCACACATGTGCTGGCGGCAACCAAGGAGTGCGTGTGATGCGGGTCTCGTCCATCGTCGGGGCGCTCGCCCTTGTCGTCGCCCTGGCAGGTCCCGCAACCGCGGAGACCGCCATACCTGCCACTGCGGCGACCACGGATCTGGGTTGCGTCGGCGGGTACGACGCGATGCTCACCCCGCTTCGGACGTACGGCCGGTGGCTCCTGCACGACGTGACTTTCTCTCGCTGTGACGAAGCCGGGGGCACCATTCCCGAGGCGCGGGTGTCCCTGGTACCCGCGACGGCGTCGGCAGACATCGCGGACGACGTGAACGCCGTCACGATCGACGGGCTCGGAGGCGTGTGGTCCGAGCTGGCGGAGTTCGACACCACGGTTCCTGCGGTCCTGCGCTTCGCACCGGTCGACGGTGGCGCCGAGGTCGAGTGGTCGACGCAGCTGACGAGCGCCGCTCGTCCCGAGCCCACGGTGCAGGCGAACGCGTTCCTCGACTGGCGGGGGACCGCGCTGACGGGGCTGGCCGCCGACACCGGCTACGGCGCGCGGCTGACGTTCCCGGACATGGCGTCGGGCCAGCCCACCGCGGGCCTGTGGAACATCCCGCTCGCGCACGGAACGGTGACGGTTACGCAGAACGGTGTCGTGCTGTCGACCTTCGACGTCGGCGGGTACGCGCTCGAGACGAACCCGACCCGCGTGCAGCCGCTCGTGGTTCCGGGTGAGCTCGAGCCGGCCCGCGGCACCGTCCCGGGTGCGGGTTCGACGCCGATGACGTTCAGCTACTCGGGCGACGAGAACTTCGCCCCGTCTGCCGTCACGGTCCCGGTCGTGGACCCGCGCGGGGCGGCTGGCAGCGCGATCGGCGAAGTCGACGGCGACGCGTCGCAGCTCTTCGCCTGGGTCGCGACCACCATCACGGACGAGGGCTGGACGTCGGGCGGTGCCCGGATCCTCGAGGGTGGGAGGCTCGACGTCAGCGTCGACGGCCGACTCGCCGCGCACCTGCCGATCGATCCCACCGCGTATCCCGACGCCGCAGACTTCTCCTTCCGGCTGGGGTTCACCGCGAGCGCGCACGCCGTGCGGGACGCCACCATCACGCCGGGTGAGCCGACGACCGTGACGCTGCCCGGCCTGAGCGGGGGCCGGCACACGCTGACGGTGGCGTTCTCGGGCAGCGCGTCGGCGAAGCCGTCGACGACGAGCACGGTCGTCGTCGTGCCGCGGGCGTCGCTGATGTGGCAGTCGGTGAGTGTCTCCCGCTCGACCGTCCACGCCGGTGGGCGAGTGGTCGTGGCCGCGAGGCTCATGTCGCTGGCCCCGATCCCCGTGCAGGGGGTACCGGTCGCGTTCCAGCGTCAGCTCCCGGGGTCGACCCGGTGGACGACCGTCGCCCACGCGACCTCGGACTCCTCGGGCCTGGCCGCCGTGCAGCTCGCGGTCCCCAGGAGCGCGCGCTTCCGGGTCGTCTCCAGCGGGACGGCATCACTGCAGGCCGTCGCCGCGAGTGCGCCGAAGGCGGTCCACGTCACGCGCGCGCTCTCCACCTCCACCAGCGCGCGCCAGCACGGCGTGACGAGGATCTCCGTCCGCGTCACGCCGACCGACCGCGTCTACCTGCAGGTCCAGCGCAACGGTGCGTGGCACACGATCCGCACGGCGTCGCCGAGGGCCGCGGGGTCGTCAGCCGCCGGGACGACCCACTTCGACGTGCAACGCACGGCGCACCGCCAGGTTCTCCGCGTCTACGTGCGCTCGGACAGCAAGGCCTCAGCGGCGTCGAGGAAGGTCGCTGTCGCGGCGCGGTGATGCCGGCACGGCGGCGGCCGCGTCGATCGGCGAAGGCGTCGAGCAGCGCGACGTCGGCACGGTCCGGCCACGGGCGGCGCTGCGCGAGGCGGGCGTTGCCGTGGAAGTCCGCATCGTGAGCACTCCCCGCGAGCCATTGACCGGCGCCCGGCAGGTTCCTACGTTCCGCTCGCCACCGTGCGCGTGCCTGTACGGCGGCTGACCACCGACCGGAAGGCCCGCACCATGCCCGTCGAGTTCCTCGGCATCGCCACCACGAGCGACGCGTCCGAGACCACCGCCCCCACGACGAAGCCCGTCGACCTCGGTTACCTCGAGCGCATCGTGCGCGCCCACGAGGACAACGGCTGGACCCGGGTGCTGTTCGCGTACGGCTCGAGCGGCCTGGAGCCGTCGGCGCTCGCGGGGTACATCGCGGGGCGCCTCGACTCGGTCGAGCTGTTGCTCGCGCACCGGCCGAACGTCTCCTACCCGACCTTTGCCGCGAAGACGTTCGCGACGCTCGACCAGGTCTCGCAGGGCCGGCTCTCGGTGCACTTCATCACTGGCGGCAGCGACCACGAGCAGGCGCGCGAGGGCGACCGGTTGACCAAGGACCAGCGGTACGCGCGGACCCGCGAGTACATCCAGATCGTCAAGCAGGCCTGGACCTCCGCGGAGCCGTTCGACCACCACGGTGAGTTCTACGACTTCGACGACTTCGTCCTCGACGCGAAGGCCTACGAGGGACGCAGCCCGACGATCTCGTTCGGCGGCTCGTCCGAGGCCGCGTACAAGGTCGGTGCGGCCGGGGCCGACATCTTCGCGGTCTGGGGCGAGCCCCTGGCCAGCACCGCCGAGCAGATCGCCCGCATCCACGCCGAGGCCGCCGCGGCCGGTCGCACCACGCCGCCGCGGATCCACGCCGCGTTCCGGCCCATCATCGCGCCGACCGAGGAGCTCGCCTGGGAGAAGGCGCACCGCATCCTCGACCGCATCGAGGCGCGCAAGGCCGCGGCCGGCCCGGCGCTGGCGCGGTGGACGATGGGCGCACCGCAGAACGCGGGCTCGCAGCGGCTGCTCGAGATCGCGGCGCAGGGCGAGAAGTTCGACACCGCGCTGTGGACCGCGACGGCCAAGGCGACCGGCGGCGCGGGCAACTACGCGGGCACGACGCTGCGCGACAACCTGGGCCTCCCGGCTCCCGCGGCGCTCCGCCCGACGGTCCCCGTGGGCGTCTGACCGCCGCCCCACGCCAGCCCTCGGCGGTCGGGAGGCTAGTCGTCCGAGCCCTGATTGCCGCGGGGGTCGGTGCCGTCGCGCGGGCCGGGGTCGCCCGGGAGGGTCTGGCCGTCCCCGCCCCGGTGGTCGAACGGCTGCTCGTGCGTGCGGCCGCCCTCGAGCGTGAACGGTCCGCCGTCGTGGTGCCACGCGACCGCGGCGACGGCGACCCACACGACGGACACCAGGACGGACAGCACGGCGAGGGCAGCGCCGACGCACACGCTGATCACGCTCCACCGCTTCGCGTTCCCACCCTCGCGGGCGGCCGTCGTCACATCTCCGCTGCCGGCCGCACGAGCCGCGCGGTGCGACGAGAGCAGCGCCGGGATCGCGGTCGGCCAGAACAGGATCATGGCGGCGATGACCCAGCCGAGCGGCACGGGGTCGGCCGCGGGGCGAGCTGGCCCGGGCGCGACGATCGGCGTCGGCCCGACCGGGGGCGGGCCGCCGACCGGCTCGGCGGTGGCGGTGGTCGTCGCGGCGTCCATGGTCTCTCCCGGGGTCGTGGGGCTGCCACGAGCGACGCTATGCCGCTGAACTGGGACGACGCTGTGAATCGGGCCGGGGGTGCGAGCCCCGGCCCGATCTTGTCACTCGGCGGTGCCGTCGGCCACCGCGGTCAGCCGCTCGAGGTCCCCGAGGTCAGGGATGAGCACGAGGAGCCACGGGTGCTGCCCCTCCGCGTACCGCAGGTAGGCCGCAGCACTGGCCCGCGGTGATGTGGGGAAGCGCCCGAGGAACGTCTCGGCGGGCATGTCCTCGAACGGTTCACCTGCGCCCAGGCGCTCGAGCTCGGAGGTCGCGTGCGCGAAGAGCCTCAGCAGCGGGTCGGGACCCGCAGCACGTCGCTGGTCCGAGAGCCCGGACCCCTGCCCTCGACCGCGACCTGCCGGACCTCGAGCTGGTAGACGTCGTCCTGGTGCAGGCGCCCGAACAGCGTCGAGCGCTGCGCGCCGGACTGCCCCACGTGCGGCGTCAGCGCGACGGCGGCAAAGGGTTCGGCGAGCACGGCCTCGATCCGCGTGCACGTCTCGCACAGGAACGTCCAGCTGAACCGGCCGCGCACCGGGACGACCGCGCGCAGGCAGACCTGGCACAAGGTCGCGGCCCGCAGGGAGCACCCGGGCGGGATGTGCCACGGAGCCGACGAGCCGTGGTCTGCGCAGGTCAGCGAGCCGGAGGGGAACGTCAGCATCCGGGTGCACGAGGCGCCGGCGGGGATGCCGCCGGAGGCGGGCAGGGGGAACTCAGGCATGGTGGAACTCCTTCGCCCGGACCGCGCCGAGACACGGTCCAGCGTCGATGCACGCTTCTCGCGCCGGCGGCGCGAGCGGGTCTTCCTCCGGGGGCACCGTGTGTGACGCGGTTGCCGGCCAGCGAGCCGGAGGGCTTGGCGCTGGTCCTCGTGACCACCTGAAGTTCTAGCAGACCGCTCTGACACCGGTACCCGACCACGAGTCCGGCGCCCTCGAACGACCCGGGGCGACGGACCGCGCGCGCCGCCCGTCGCCGGCCAGGTCGCATGGCTACCCTCGGCCCCATGGCACCCCCTCGCACGCGTCAGGCGCGGTACGCCCGACGACGCAAGCGGCGGATGGACGCGGTCGAGCACGACCTGCTCCCCGAGCAGTGGGCCGCGCTGACCGCCGCGTGGGGCGGCTGTGCGTACTGCGGAGCGACCGGCGTGCCGATGCAGCGCGACTGCGTGCTGCCGATCTCCCGCGGCGGGCGGTACACGCTCGCGAACATCGCGCCCGCGTGCCGCTCGTGCAACGCGAGCAAGTGCAACGACGAGGTCACCGGCTGGCTGCGGCGCAAGAAGCTCGACGAGCGCGCGTTCCTCGAGCGGCACGTCGTGATCCAGGCCGCGCTCGCGGCGCAGTTCCCGGTGGAGACGCCGGCCGAGCCTCAGGCCGTGCGGTAGAGGCCCAGCTCCTCGAATGCCGCGACGAGCCCGTCGACGTGCGGCCCGCGTGCCACCGTGTCCGCTGCCGCGAGCACGCGGTCGTCCGAGCCCTCGATAGCCACGCCGACCCCCGCGTACTCGAGCATCTCGAGGTCGTTGATGCCGTCCCCGATGGCGATGACGTCCTCACGCTCGGCCGCGAGGTGGCGCTGGACCGCCTCGATGCCGCGCGCCTTGTGCACGTCGACCAGGTACAGCTCACCCGCGAAGTCGTGCGCCTCGACGATCGAGCTGGGCACGAACCCCACGCGCGGCCCGAGCAGGCGCAGCAGCTCGGTCCACGGTGCCGTCGCCGCGAGGTAGGTGACCTTGGCGAACGAGGTGCCCGACAGGTCGTCGAGCATCTGCAGCGCTCGCAGGAAGTCGTCGGAACCGTGCCGCTCGTCGTCAGCGTCCGTGCCGAGCAGCGCCCGCAGCCGGTCGTCGACGCCGAGCGGCCCGTACAGCCCGTCGGGCGCCTCGAGGACGAACGCGGCGTCGTGCCCGAGCAGGACCGCGACCACCTCCTGAGCGAGGTCAGGCGGGAAGCGGGTATCGGCGAGCAGGGTGCCGTCCACCTCGACCCAGCACCCGGCCGACGCGACCAGCCCGTCGAAGCCGACGTCGAGGATCCCCGGCGGCAGCAGTGCCTTGGAGCGACCCGTGCACAGGAAGACCCGGTGGCCCGCGGCGCGAACCCGGCGCACGGCGGCCTCGTGCGCCGGCGGCACCACGCCGTGCTCCGCGTAGGTGCCGTCGATGTCGAGGAAGACGAGCTTGCTGCGGGCGGGACTCATGGCTGGCACGGGGCCATGGTCGCAAACGATCGACCACGAGGAACTGCGGTCGAGGTGGTTGGCCGTGACGACGGCCCGGGGTCGACGAGGTCGTTGCGCCGACGGCGGGGGTGCCGGGCGCGGCTCCTTCCACCGGAACGTCGTGCACACGAGGCCGAGCGACGCGACGAGGTGCTCGACCTCGTCGCCCGCGAGCGGTGGTTCCCAGGGTGCGATCGTCGTCATGGCGCGACCGTCGGACCTATTCCGGACGTTCTCCGTCCGGTGTCGACGCTGCCTCGCCGATCGCCGCGAGCACGGCCGGCCAGGCGGCGGATCCCGGCTCGATGACGGCGAAGTGCTCGACCCCGGCGAGCGCGACGAGCCGAGCGCCGGACCGCTCGGCATACCGGCGCGAGAAGTCCGGCGGGACGAGGTCGTCGAGGTCGCCGTGCACGAGCACCGTGCGCGCCGTCGTCGGGCCCAGCGTCATCGGGTCCGCGGCGGCGTAGCGCTCCGGCACCTCGTCGGGCCAGCCGCCGAGCAGCTCCCGGACGGCGCCGCGGCTCAGGTTGAGGCGCGAGGCCTCGACCAGGTCGGCGACCGGTGCCAGCGCGACGACGCCGCGCGGGGTTGGGGAGCGGTGCGCGGCCCACAGCGCCAGGTGGCCGCCCGCGGAGTGGCCCACGTAGACGGTCGCGCTCGGGTCGACCCGACCGGGGTGCTCGGTCGCGAGCGCGGGCCCGATCGCGTCGAGCGCCGCGGCCACGTCGTCGAACGTCGTCGGCCACCCGCCGCCCGCGCCCACCCTGCGGTACTCGACGTTCGCCACGGCGTACCCGTGCGCCGTCAGCGCCGCCGCCATCGGCCGCAGGTGCGTGCGGTCGTACGCGGACCGCCAGAACCCGCCGTGGACGAGGCAGACGAGGGTCGCCGGCCCGGCGTCGGGGAGCGTCAGGTCGAGGACCTGGTCGGGCAGGTCGCCGTAGCGGAGGGTCGGCACCCGCCCGACCGTAGTCCGGTCGCCCTCAGAAGGGACGAGGCAGCGCCTTGAGCGCGGGCATCCCGGCCCCCGTGACGATGAGCGACCGCATGCTGTACGTCAGGTAGAAGCCCCACGCGTTCGAGCACGCGTCGTAGCACTCGTACGCCGGCACGAGGCCGTGGTGGGTGAACCGCACCTCGGTCCCCGCCGCGGTGGGCGTGACCTCGAACCTGATCGACGTGCCGATCCACTCGGTCGTGTCCTCGACGAACGAGAGCTCGGTGTCGAGCACCAGCCACGTGACGCGCCGCTCGGGGACGACCTCGGTGACGAGGATCTTCGAGTAGTGGACGTCGGTGTGCCGGAACACGAACACGTCGCCGACCTGCTCGGTCGCTCCCTCGATGTCGTCGGTCCACCAGCCGCGCACGTCGAGCACCGCGGCGAACGCCGCGTCGGGGCCCTCCTCCACGACGAAGGCCGTGCTGAAGTCTTCCTCAGGGGGGCGCTCCGCGCGCTCGCCCAGGCCCTGCAGGACCTGCGGCCACCCCTCGGTGTTCGCCTCCCGGGTACGCGCCCGGACGTCGTCGGGCAGCGCGGTGAAACCGCTCTCGACGACGGTCACGCGGGTCTTGTCCCCCTCGCGGGTGAGCGTGACCTCGACGAGGGTGCTGTTGCCGTCCGTGAGGTCCGCTCCGGGGAACGCCGGTGCCCAGCGGTAGGCGACGCCCGACGGAGGCGCGAGCCGCTCGACGCGGACCGGGTAGTCGCCGTAGGAGGCGTTGCGGGCGAGCGTGGTCTCGCCCTCCCGGGCCACCGTGCCCGGCAGGCTCTCCTCCTCCGCGACCCAGAAGCCCGGCTGGGTCACCAGGGACCAGACGTGCTCGGGGGAGGCGTCGATCACGATGTCGCGCTCGATGCGGTCGTCGCTCATGGGTCGCTCCGTTCGTCGCCGATCTGTGCAACTCAAAGGTTGCATGAGTGACGACAAAGCGCAACCTTTTGGTTGCTATTCGACGGGCGGGTCGATCAGCGCCTGCAGCGCCGCGCCGTAGAGGGTGATGATCCGGTCCCGCGAGGCCGCCGCGACGTTCTGGTCCTCGGCGACGTCCCACGACTGCAGCAGCCCGCCCAGCTGCGAGGCGATCAGGTGTGACCGCAGCTCGGCGTTGGGTCCGTCGAGCCGCTCGACGAGCCGCTCGACGAACAGCGTCCGCGTGATCTGGCGCAGGCGGGAGCGCACGCTGCTCGAGTCGGATGCGCGCACGAGCGCGGTCAGGTCGCGCCGCACGTCGCGCTGGCCGGGCGCCAGGGCGAAGGCGACCAGGCGCTCGCCCAGGGTGTCGAGCGGGCCGGTCAGGTCGGGGACCGGCTTCTCGGTGAGGCTCAGGACCCGGAGGAACAGGTCCTCCTTGGAGCCGAACCAGCGGATGACGAGAGCGGGGTCGACTCCCGCCGCGCCCGCGATCGCGCGGACCGACGTGCCGGCGTAGCCCTGCTCCTCGAACATCCCCAGCGCCGCGCGCTCGACGGCCTCGCGGCCGGTGGGCGGGGCCGTCTCGGTGGTCTCCACCCGACGATCATCGCCCATCACCTCCGGGTGTCAACAGTGTTGACACTCCTGAGTCAACGGTGTTGACTGTCGTCGCTCGTCCCGCCGGTGCTGTCGGGTCGCCTGTCCGCCCCGCCCCTCGGAGGGAACCCCATGTCTGTCGATGCCGCCTCGTCCGGCACCACCACCGACTCCGCTGCCACGAAGCAGCGCCCCGGCCTGTGGATCGTGTTCGTCGGCTTCGGCGCCCTCGTGGTGTCGCTCGCCCAGTCGCTGCTCATCCCCGTGCTGCCCGCGCTGCCCGGCCTGCTCGACTCCTCGTCCGACCAGGTCCAGTGGCTGCTGACCGCCACGCTGCTGGTCTCGGCCATCTCGATCCCGCTGCTCGGCCGCCTCGGCGACATGTTCGGCACGCGCCGCATGCTGCTCGTCGCGCTCGGGGCGATGCTGCTCGGCTCGCTCGTGTGCGCGCTGTCCGACGACCTCGTCGTGCTCATCGTCGGCCGCTCGATCCAGGGCGTCGCCGCGGGCGCGATCCCGCTCGGCATCAGCCTGCTCGCGGGCATCCTGCCGCGCGCCCGGTCCGGTGCCGCGATCGCCGCGGTGAGCGCGATGCTCGGCGTGGGCGGTGCGCTCGGCCTGCCGCTGGCCGGGTTCGTGGCCGAGCACGCCGACTTCCACGTGCTGTTCTGGGTCACGGCCGTCGGGGCGCTGATCGCCTTCGCCGGTGTGGCGCTCGTCGTGCCCGAGCGGGCCGGCCGCAGCGGTGGCCGGGTCGATGTCCTCGGTGCCGTGCTCCTCGCGGGCGCGCTGGTCTCGCTGCTCCTCCCGCTCGCCGAGTCGTCCGACTGGGGCTGGGGCTCGGCGAAGGTCGTCGGCCTGCTCGTGCTCTCGGCGGTCTTCTTCGCGGTCCTCGGCTGGTGGCAGCACCGCACGTCGCACCCGCTGATCGACCTCACCGCGCTGCGTCGTCGGCCGATCGTGCTGACCAACGTCGCGTCGCTGCTGTTCGGCTTCGCGCTGTTCGCCTCGCTCATCGGCACCGCCGCGTACGTGCAGGCGCCGGAGTCCAGCGGCTACGGGTTCGGCAGCTCGATGATGGTCTCGGGCCTGGTCATGCTCCCGAGCGGCCTCGCGATGCTCGCGTTCGCGCCCGTCTCGGCCCGGCTCATCGTCCGCAAGGGCGCGCCGTTCACGCTCGCCCTGGGCGCCTCGGTCGTCGCGATCGGCTGGGCGATGCGCATCGTGCTGACCGGCTCGCTCGTCGAGGTCGTGGTCGGCGCGACCGTCGTCGGCGTGGGCACCGCCATCGGGTACGCGGCCATGCCGTCGCTCGTCAACGCGAACACCCCGGCCGACGAGATCGCCGCGGCCAACGGCCTCAACACCCTGATCCGCTCGGTGGGCAGCTCGCTCGCCAGCGCGCTCGGCGGCGCCGTCCTCGCGTCGAGCACCGTGGCCCTCGGGGCGTTCACGTTGCCGTCGCTCGGCGCGTACCGCGAGCTGTTCGCGATGTGCGCCCTGGCTGCGCTGCTCGCGGCCGGTGTCGCGCTCGTGCTGCGCCGCGGCGACCGGGCCGAGCGGGTCTGACCCGGGCCTCACAAGGACCTCGCCGGGATCGTCAGCCGACGGTCCCGGCGGGGTTCTCGTCGTCCTGCAGGTAGGTCCCGTGGCCCTCGACGACGAGGCCGCCCGCGAACCGCAGCACCTCGTCGACCGCGTTGCCCCGCTGGTTGCGGTAGGCGATGACCAGCACGTCGATCCCCACGAAGACCCGCTCGACCGAGAACCGCAGGTCGGGGATCAGCGTCAGCCCCAGCGTCCAGTACGTGCGCAGGGCGTCCTTGCCGCGCAGAACGCCGCCGGTCTCGGGCAGCACGCGGGCCGCGACGGGGGAGGTGAACACGACGTCGTCGGCGAAGTGGGCGAGGACCGCCTCGACGTCGTGCGCGTTCCACGCGTCCACCCAGGCGGCGGCGAAGGCGGTGGGGTCGGGAGTGCTCATCGCGCGAGTCTGGCACGCGGCCCGCGTGAGCACGTCGGGATACCGTGACGGCGTGCATCGAGGACCGTCACGCGCCGTGGGCGCCGCGACCGTGGTCCTCGCGCTCCTCGTCGGCGGCGCCGTGGCCTGGGCCGTGGCCCGCCCGTCGTCGGCCCCCGCGCCCGCGCACGACGTGCCCGCCGCCGCGGCGCCGTCGTTCACGCCACCCCCGACGCGCACGCCGACGCCGACCCCCACGCCGACGCCGACCCCCACGCCCACGTTCGACCTGGCCGCGCACTCGACGACGAACCCCGCGAGCCCGTGGGTCGTCGTCAACAAGCACCACCCGCTCGACCCCGTGGACTACTTGCCCGACGACCTCGTGACGGTCGCAACGGGCGAGCAGGTCCGGTCCGAGGTCGCCGACGACCTGCGCGACATGATCGACGCCGCGGCCGACGACGGCGTGACGCTCACGATGCAGAGCGGCTACCGGTCGTACGCGTACCAGCAGCAGATCTTCGGCAACATGCTCGGCGTCTACGGCCGCGAGTACGCCGAACGCCTCTCCGCGCGCCCGGGCTACAGCGAGCACCAGACCGGGCTCGCGGTCGACCTGGGCGGCGCGAGCAAGCCGGCGTGCGACTTCGACCCGTGCTTCGCGACGACCCCCGAGGGTCGCTGGATCGCCAAGCACGTGGGGGAGTACGGGTTCCTGGTCCGGTACATGAAGGCCAACGAGGACGTCACCGGGTACTCGCCCGAGGCGTGGCACCTGCGCTGGGTCGGGCGTTCGCTCACCGCGCAGATGGCCGAGCTGGGGGTGTCCACGCTGGAGGAGGTCTTCGACGTGGACGGCGGGCCCGACTACCGCTGAGCGAACCTCACCCGGCGATTCGTCCGGATCGCACCCATCCGGACGCCGCTCGGCACCGAACTCCCCTCACAAGGCCGCAGACCTGCGGCGTTCGGCATGACTCCTGGTGGCCCCCCGCCAGGACGAACCGAGGGGATCTACCCATGAAGACCACGAAGCGCATCGCACTCGCTGCCCCCGCGCTGTCCCTGGCGGCCCTGCTCGCCATGGCGATGCCGGCATCCGCCGCGTCGAGCGACGGATCGAACGAGGCCACGCTCAAGCCGGTCGCGCTCAACGGCGTCGACGGCTCGGGCATGGCGATGACGACGATCAAGGACGACGTCCTGACGGTGACGTTCACCGCCGACGGCCTGCTCGCCGACAACCCGCACGCCGCGCACATCCACTTCGGTGCCGAGGCGCGTCACGAGTGCCCGGCCGCCGCCGACGACAAGAGCGGCGATGGAACCCTCAACACCACCGAGGGTGGACCGGCGTACGGCGACATCGTCGTGTCGCTGACCAAGACGGGTGACACCTCGCCGAAGTCGGGCCTGGCCGTCGACCGGTTCGACACCGCCAAGGGCGGCAAGATCAACTACCAGCGCGGCTCGATCAAGATCTCGGACGACGTCGCCAAGGCGATCGTCGCGGGCCAGTCGGCCGTCGTGATCCACGGCGTCGACCACAACCACGACGGCAAGTACGACGGCGACACCAAGTCGGACCTCGACCCGTCGCTGCCCACCGAGGCCACCGACCCCGCGCTGTGCGGCGTCCTCGAGGTCTCGCAGATGTCTGCCACGCCGTCCGGTGGCGCCCAGACCGGCAGCGGCTCGACCGCCGGTGTCCAGGACGTCGGTCTGCTCGCAGCCGGCAGCGCCGCGTTCGTCGCGGGTGGCCTGCTGGTCGCCCGTCGTCGCCGCACGGCCGACGTGACCGTCAACGACTGATGGCCACCGACGACGCCCGGGCCCGGGAGAAGGGCGGCCGGCACGGTTCGGCCCCCGCACCCCGGCCCGGGCGCCGTCGCGCCGTCGCCACGGTGGCCGGGGTCGCCCTGCTGCTCGGCGGTGCGACGGCCGTGGTGATCGGCATCAACGACCAGCAGCCGGCCCCGCCGGTACCGCCGGCGGCGGAGGCCCCAGCCGATCCCGTCGACACGCCCACTGCGACCTCGACGAGCACGGCCACCAGCGCCCCCGTGCCGGCGCCGACGGAGACGGCCACCGAAGTGGCGAAGAAGGTCCCGCTGCCGACGACGATCAGCATCCCGTCGCTCGACGTGACCTCGAAGCTGCTCACCCTCGGGCTGGCCGACGACGGCACGATCGCCGTCCCGGCCAAGGGCAAGGACTACGACCGGGCGGCCTGGTTCGACGGCTCGCCGCGCCCTGGCGCGAACGGTCCCGCCGTGATCGAGGGGCACGTCGACGGCGACAACGGGCCGTCGGTGTTCCACGACCTCGGCAAGATCACCAAGGGCGCGAAGATCACGGTCACGCGCGAGGACGGGTCGAAGGTGCACTTCGTCGTCGACGGCGTCGCGTCCTACCCCAAGGACGACTTCCCGGTGACGAAGGTCTACGCCAACACCAAGGACCCGCAGCTGCGGCTCATCACGTGCGGCGGCGAGTTCGACCGCACGACGGGCCACTACGTCGACAACACCGTGGTCTTCGCGCACCAGGCGTGAAAGCCGAGCGATCCCGTCGGATATTGACTAGCGTCGACCTCCGCGGGGGAATCACCACCAGGAGGAACCGATGACGGTCACCGACGAGTACCTGAGCAACAACCGCGCCTACGCCGAGAGCTTCTCCGGCCCCCTCCCGCTGCCGCCGTCCCAGCACGTCGCGGTCGTCGCCTGCATGGACGCGCGGCTCGACGTCTACGCGATCCTCGGCCTCGGCGCGGGGGAGTCGCACGTCATCCGCAACGCCGGCGGCGTGGTGACCGACGACGAGATCCGGTCGCTCGCCATCAGCCAGCGGCTGCTCGGCACCACCGAGATCATCCTCATCCACCACACGGACTGCGGGATGCTCACGTTCACGGACGACGACTTCAAGAGGTCGATCCAGGACGAGACGGGGATCAAGCCCGAGTGGGCCGCCGAGGCGTTCGACGACCTCGACGTCGACGTCCGCCAGTCGATCGCCCGCATCAAGGCCAGCCCGTTCATCCCGCACACGGACTCGGTCCGCGGCTTCGTGTTCGACGTCGCGACCGGGCTGCTCACCGAGGTCGTCTGACCGCCCACGCAGCGATCGCGGCATCGAGCGCTGACGCAGGGACGGGCGGTGCATCGCCGTCCGGCACCCAGCGCAGCTCGAGCAGCTCCCCGTCGGCCGGTGCCACCTCGGCGCCGGCCGACGCGCGCGCCACGTAGACGGCGGCCAGCTCGGCGCGGACGGGGTCGCGCAGGTCGAACCGGGCGAGGCCGCGCCAGTCCAGGTCGTCCGCGACGAGCCCGGTCTCCTCGCCCAGCTCGCGTCGGGCGGCGTCGCGCGGTGACTCCCCGGGCTCACGCATCCCGCCGGGCAGCTCCCACTCGCCGCGCCACGCGTTGCAGCCCCAGAGCACCGCCCCGTCGTCACGCACCACGACGACGAGCGCCAGCGGGCACGGGGCCGCGTGCAGGTCGGTGCTCGACTCGGGTTCGTGCGTGAGCGCGACGAGCGACTGGCCGCGGGCGTCGACGACGGGCAGCGCGATCATGCGCGAACGCTACCGATCAATCCGCTGCCGCGGACGGGCAGTTCGTCCGGGCAGGGTCACCAGCCGTGGGTGCCTCGCTCGCCCTTGAACGGGCCGACGACTCGTGAGGTGATCCAGCCGCCGTAGAACCCGCCGGCCTGCGGTACGACGACCTCGCCGTCGACCGTGCACCGGTCCATCGCGGCAGGCATCACGGCGATCGCGCCGGCGAGGACGTCGTAGCCGCGGCTCGGTGCCGGGTAGGTCCACGCCGCACCGGGAGCAACGACGCCCTCCCCGCCGACGACGTCGAGGTAGGCCGCCTGGCCCTTCCACTCGCACCAGGACGCGCCGTCGGCCTCACGCAGCGCGCCGGGCGCGAACGCGGAGCGTGGCAGGTAGTACGTCGGCGGGTGGCTCGTCTCGAGCACGCGCCACGACGTGGTGGTCCGCGCGACGACGACGCCGCCGAGCTCGACGGTGATCGACGCCGCAGACTGCTCGACCCGCGGCGGGCGGGGGTAGTCCCACACGGACTCCTGGCCCGGAGCGGGAGGGACGGGGCGGGGTCGAGTCACGCCTCGACGGTACGTCGCGGCCTTCGCCGCCGCCGGTCAGCCGACGACCAGCAGCACCACGGTGAGCGCCGCGACCAGGATCGCGGCCAGGAACGGCCACCGGCTCGCGGGCCGGGTCAGCGCGGCCAAGGCCCCGCTGAGGGCGAGCACGACGGCCGCGAGCACCGCCACGACGGCGAGCACGACGGGCACCGACGACGCGACGGCGACGATCGTCGTCGCCACCAGCAGCAGCGCGACCGACAGCAGCGACGTCGCCCGCCGCCCGAGCCGGTGCGGGAGCCCGACCACGCCCGTGGCGGCGTCGTCGGCCAGGTCCGGCAGCACGTTCGCGAGGTGCGCGCCGACGCCGAGCAGCGCCGCGGCCGCCGTCGTCCACGCGGGCGCGGGCACGGGGTCCGGCAGGGCGAGCGTCGCGACCGAGGGCAGCAGCCCGAACGAGAGCGCATAGGGAGCCCAGGACCAGACGGTCGACTTGAGCCGTGCGTTGTAGGCCCACGCGGAAGCGACCGCGACCAGGTGCACCACCGCGGCGGCCGGCCCGAGAGCGAGCGAGAGGGCGATGCAGGCGCCCGCGGCCAGAAGTGCAGCGGCCCGCAGCGCGGGCGGGGAGACCGCGCCGGTGACGACGGGCTTGTCCGCGCGCCCCACGGCGAGGTCGCGGCCGGCGTCGATCCAGTCGTTCGACCACCCGACCGAGAGCTGCCCGGCCATCACCGCGACGAGGACCAGTGCCGCGAGCGGGACGCCCGCGCCCGCACCGAGCGCATAGGCGAACGCGAACATGCTGACGGCCGCGGTCGGTCCCGGGTGGCTCGCGAGCACGAGCGCCCGGACGAGGGCGCGGGTCCGAGGCATGGCACACGGTCGCACACCGAACACGGCTGAGCGGGCGCGCGCGGCCGTGCGGGGTCACGATGAGGCGATGAGCTCCCAGGACGGACCAGCCGAACGGCACCGCGCACCGGAGGGCGTCCCCGACGACGTCGTCGAGGCCGTCGGCGGTGTCACGGCGGCGTTCGAGGTGATCGAGCACGCGCGCGGCATGCTCTACGCGTTCCACCGGCTGGTCGGCCGCGCGGACGCCGAGCTCGGCGAGGCGCTCGACCAGCTCGAGGCCGCC
>NZ_QWKP01000170.1 GCF_003470205.1 Cellulomonas rhizosphaerae | reverse complement strand
TCCCCGACGGGACCGTCGTGAAGTCGCAGGACGGCGAGGTCCTCGCCGACCTCATCGGCGTCGGCGCGCGGTTCGTGGTCGCCGAGGGCGGCCGTGGCGGGCTGGGCAACGCAGCCCTGTCCTCGCCGCGCCGCAAGGCGCCCGGCTTCGCGCTGCTCGGCGAGCCCGGCAACGCGCTCGACGTGGTTCTCGAGCTCAAGTCGATCGCGGACGTGGCCCTCGTCGGCTACCCGAGCGCCGGCAAGTCGAGCCTCGTCGCGTCGATCTCGGCCGCGCGGCCCAAGATCGCCGACTACCCGTTCACCACCCTCATCCCGAACCTCGGTGTGGTGCAGGCCGGATCGGCCCGCTACACCGTCGCCGACGTCCCCGGGCTCATCCCGGGCGCGTCGAAGGGCAAGGGCCTCGGCCTGGAGTTCCTGCGCCACATCGAGCGCTGCGCCGTCCTGGTGCACGTGCTCGACTGCGCGACGCTCGAGCCGGACCGCGACCCGATCTCCGACCTGGACATCATCGAGGCCGAGCTCGCGCTCTACGCGGGCGACCTGGGCATCGAGGGTGGCCGCGTGCCGCTGACCGAACGCCCGCGCATCGTCGCGCTCAACAAGATCGACGTGCCCGAGGCCCGCGAGCTGGCCGAGATGGTCAAGCCCGAGCTCGAGGCGCGCGGGATGCGCGTGTTCGAGATCTCGACGGCGTCTCACGAGGGCCTGCGCCAGCTGACGTTCGGGCTGGCCGAGCTCGTCGAGAAGGCTCGTCGTGAGGCACCCGCCCCCGAGGCGACCCGGGTCGTCCTGCGGCCCAAGGCCGTCGACGACGCGGGCTTCACGGTCACGCGGCGTGAGAGCGGCGGCGCGGTCTGGTTCTCGCTGCGCGGCGAGAAGCCCGAGCGCTGGGTGCGCCAGACGGACTTCGCCAACGACGAGGCCGTCGGCTACCTGGCCGACCGGCTCGCCCGGCTCGGCGTCGAGGAGCGGCTCTTCGCCACGGGCGCGGTCGCAGGCGACGAGGTGCGGATCGGCCCCGACCACAACTCGGTGGTCTTCGACTGGGAGCCCACGCTGCTCACCGGTTCCGAGCTGCTCGGCGGCCCCCGCGGCACCGACCAGCGCATCGAGGAGCGGTCGCGCCCGACGCGTGGCGAGAAGCGCGTCGAGTACAAGGACCGCATGGACGCCAAGGCCCTCGCCCGCGAGGAGCTGTGGACCGAGCGCGAGCAGGGCCACTGGGCGGACCCGGCCGACGAGCGCTGAGCGCTCGACAGCACGCGGCCGGCCTGTCCGGTCGGTGAATGGACGCACGGTTCGGCGGCGGCACGCGGCACAATGCCCACGTGACCGCCGCCGCCCTGCTCGAGCGCCAGCAGCTGCCTGCGGCGGCCCGGGTCGTCGTCAAGGTGGGTTCGAGCTCGCTCACCAGCCCTGACGGTCGGCTCGACCCGGAGCGCCTGCGCGCGCTCGTCGAGGTCCTCGCGGCCCGACGAGAGGCCGGCGGGCAGGTCGTCCTCGTCTCCTCGGGGGCCATCGCCGCCGCCATCGGCCCGCTCGGGCTGGCAGCCCGCCCCCGTGACCTCGCCACGCAGCAGGCCGCGGCGTCGGTGGGGCAGGGACTGCTCGTCGCGCACTACACGCGCGCGTTCGCCGAGCACGGGCTGCGCGTCGGGCAGGTGCTGCTGACCGCCGACGACACCGTCCGGCGCGGCCACTACCGCAACGCGCACCGGGCGCTGACCCGACTGCTCGACCTCGGCGTGGTGCCGGTCATCAACGAGAACGACGCGGTCGCGACCGACGAGATCCGGTTCGGCGACAACGACCGGCTCGCGGCGCTCGTCTCGCACCTCGTGCACGCCGACGCGCTCGTGCTGCTCACCGACGTCGACGCGCTGTACACGGGTCCGCCCTCGCGCCCGGGCTCGCGCCGCATCGCGCGGGTCGACGGGCCCGCGGACCTCGACGGCATCGACGTGGCGTCGCGGGGGAGCGCGGTCGGCACGGGCGGCATGATCACCAAGCTCGAGTCGGTCGCGATCGCGACGCAGTCCGGCATCCCCGTCGTCCTGACGTCGGCCGGGCAGGCCGCCGCGGCGCTCGCCGGTGACGACGTCGGCACGTGGTTCGCCGCGACCGGCCGCCGCACGTCCATCCGCCTGCTCTGGCTCGCGCACGCGGCCAAGGCCCACGGGCGGCTCGTGCTCGACGAGGGCGCGGTCCGCGCCGTCGTCGATCGGCGCACCTCGCTCCTGCCCGCCGGGGTGACCGGGTTCGAGGGCGAGTTCGAGGCCGGCGACCCGGTCGAGATCGTCGGCCCCGACGGCGTCGTGGCCGGACGAGGCCTCGTCGCGTACGGGTCCGACGAGGTGCCGCGGCTGCTCGGCCGCTCGACGTCGGACCTGCGGGTCGAGCTCGGCGCAGGCTACGACCGCGCCCTCGTGCACCGCGACGACCTCGTCCTGGTGCGCCGCCGACGCTGAGCCGTCCAGATGGTGGGACGCCCTGTCCAACCATTGACCGGGGTGGTCGGGCTACCTAGGTTCCGTCCCGTCAGCAGCCGACCACGACGGTCGGCGACAGCGCGAGGAGGTGAGGTCCGGATGTCCATCCCCATTCCCGTGCCCGCTCCTGTCGGTCGCGCGCTCTGTCGCCGCTGACTCGCGATCCCGTGATCTGCAGGCGCGCCGTGCGCGCCGCCCACCCTGCGCCGCGCGGGGTGTCCCTTCGTGCTGAGGAGCCCACCCATGTCACGCCATGTCCCCCTGCCCGCGCGCCTCCGTGCGGGCCGACCACCGTTGCGCGCGCTCGCCGCCGCCGTCCTCGTCGCGCTGCTCGCTGCCTGCTCCAGCTCCGGCGGGTCCGGCGACGAGGCGTCCTCGTCGGCGTCGTCGTCGGATGCACCCGTCGCGGGCGGCACCTACGTGCACGCGCTCGAGGCCGACCCGCTGGGCTGCCTCGACGCGCCCCAGCAGCGCTTCCACGTCGCGCTGAACATCACGCGCCAGCTCGCCGACTCGCTCGTCGACCAGGACCCGGAGACCGGCAAGATCGTGCCGTGGCTCGCCAAGAGCTGGGAGATCAGCGACGACGCCAAGACGTTCACGTTCCACCTGGTCGACGGCGCGACGTTCAGCGACGGCAAGCCCGTCGACGCCGCCGCGGTCAAGGCGAACCTCGACCGGATCGTCGCCCTCGGCGCGAAGGCCATCGGCGCCGGCCCGTGGATCCAGGGCTACCAGAGCACCGAGGCGGTCGACCCGTCGACCGCCGTCGTGACGTTCGACCGGCCCAACGTGCAGTTCCTGCAGGCGCTGTCCGGCTCGTGGTTCGGGCTCATCTCGCCCGCCGACACCGGCAAGTCGCCCGAGGAGCTGTGCAAGGGCACCTATGCGGGCTCGGGCCCGTTCACGCTCGAGAGCTACACCAAGGACCAGGACGCCGTGCTGCTCAAGCGCACGGGCTACGACTGGCCGTCGAGCCTCGCGGCCCACAAGGGCGAGGCGTACCTCGACAAGCTGCAGTTCACGTTCGTCCCCGAGGCCAGCGTCCGCTCCGGCACGCTGACGTCAGGCCAGGTCCAGTCGATCTCGCTGGTCACGTGGCAGGACGAGGAGCCGCTCAAGGCCGCTGGTGACACGCTGCTCACCGCGCGCCAGCCCGGCCTGACCGAGTCGTGGATCCCCAACCAGCAGTCGTGGCTGGCCGACGACGAGCCCGTGCGGCAGGCCATCCGGTACGCGATCAACAGCCAGGAGATCGTCGACACCGTCTACGGCCCGACCTACCGCAGCCGCACCGCACCGCTGAACAGCACCACGCCGGGCTACGTCGACCTCAGCTCCGAGCTGCCGTACGACCAGGCCAAGGCCGCGAAGCTGCTCGAGGACGACGGGTGGAAGCTCGGCGCCGACGGCATCCGGGTCAAGGACGGCAAGCGCCTGAGCCTCAACGTCATCGCGAGCTACACCGACCTCGAGCTGATCCAGCAGCAGCTCAAGGCGGTCGGCATCGAGTACAAGATCCGCCAGCTCGACCCTGCGGCGGCGTCGAAGGCGACCATCGCCGGCGACTACGACATCTACGCGTGGACGATGACCCGCGCCGACCCGACCGTGCTCAACGCGCTGTTCTCGTCGGACTGGACCTCGCTCGGGTACGCCAAGGCGAACCCGTCCGAGCTCGACGACCTGCTCGCCACGCAGGAGTCGACGGTCGACCCCGACGAGCGCGCCGCGGCCGCCGCCGAGGTGCAGAAGTACATCGTCGAGCGCGCCTGGCTCATCCCGATCGTCGACCGTGCGTGGACCTACGGCACCGGCCCGACCTCGCACGGCCTGCGCCTGGACGGCGAGACCAAGCTGGTGTTCTACGACGCCTGGATCGGCAAGTGACCGACCGCTGAGCTGGAGCGAAGGGGCCGCGCGACACCCGTCGCGCGGGCCCTTTCGCGTGCCCGGCCAGATCGCTGCGGGGCAGGGGGATCGCTGCATGGAACGTTGCATCGCTCGCGCTGCAGTGCGATGCGTTCGCTGCAACGTTCCGTGCAGCCACCTTCCGCACCCGCGGTCAGCCTCCGTGTCCCGCTGCGGTGCGGCTGGGTGTGCGGCGCGCCGCGTGGTTCGCGGCGTGTCGCACACCCACGCGCACTGCGGGGCGGCTCCGGGGGTGGATGACGAGGGTGCGTCGACCTCGCGGTGGGGCACGGGGAGCGCTGCATGCAACGTTGCATCGCGCGGGCTGCGGTGCGTTGCGTTCGCTGCACCGTTCCGTGCAACCACCAGCCACCGCGCTGCGGTCAGCCTCCGTGTCCCGCTGGAGTCCGGCTGGGTGTGCGGCGCGCCGCGTGGTTCGCGGCGTGTCGCACACCCGCGCGCACACCGGGGCGGCTCTGGGGGTGGATGACGGGGGTGAGACGACCTCGCGGTAGGGCACAGGGATCGCTGCATGCGACGTTGCATCGCGCGCGCTGCAGTTCGAAGCGTTCGGTGCAACGTTCCGTGCAGCCACCGGCCTCCCGGGGCGGATCCGCGGCGGTCGGGGCAGACCTCCCACTGGGCTGCTCGCGGCAGCACGAAGGGGCGGGTCCGCGTGATGCGGACCCGCCCCTTCGGCGTGCGTGGTGCGGCTCGGTGGCCCCGGCCGGTCGGGTCAGTCGACCCAGGCGGTGGTGAGCTGGTCGAGGCGCGAGTCCGCGCCCAGCTCGATGCCGTGCGCCTTCTTCGACAGGCCCAGGTACGTCGTCAGCTCGTGCACCGGGATGACGTGGTGCTGCGTGACGAGTCGCTCCTGCGCCTGCGCGAGCAGTGCGTTCCGCTCGGTGACGTCGCCCGTCGCAAGCTGCTTGGTCAGCAGGTCCTCGAGCGTCGGGTCGTCGATCCGGTAGAAGTTCGTCGCCGTCGTGGAGTACTGCGTGCGCAGGACGTCACCGTCGGCGCGGGACAGGTTGCCCCACACCAGGTCGAACGAACCGTCGGCCAGCTTGGCCTGGAAGTCCGGGACGGCGCCAGACCAGAGCTGCACGTCGATGCCGACCGCCTTGAGCTCGGACTGGATCAGCTCGACGGACGTCTGGTTCGGCGAGAAGTTGGTGATCCACGCCAGGGTCGGGGCCAGCTTCTTGCCGCCCTTGGCGTAGATGCCGTCCGAGCCCTTGGCCCAGCCGTCGGCCTCGAGGACGTTGGCGGCCTTCGCCGGGTCGGTGACCAGGTGCGAGGACTCGTCGGCCACGCCGGGAGTCGTGCTCGCGAGCGGGCCGACGGCGACCTTGAAGCCCTCGCTGAGGGCGGTGTCGCGGATCTCGGTCGGGTTGACCGCCAGGGAGATGGCTTCGCGCACGGCCGGGTCCTTGCCGATGTCCGAGGACTCGTTGAACGTCAGCCCGAACGGGATGCCCGGGTTCGCGCGGGACACGAGCTCGAGGCCCGCACCCTGCAGGGTCTCGATGTCGGTCGGCTGCACGCCGCCGATCGCCTGGACCTGACCGGAGGTCAGCGAGCCGGTGCGGACGCTCGCCTCGGGGGCGACCTGGAACGTCACCTTGGCGAGGTGCGGCGCGCCGGCGCCCTTGCGGTCGGCCGGGCCCCACGCGTAGCCGTCGCTCGCGGTCAGGACCGTCTCGGTGTCTTTCGTGTAGTGGTCCAGCACGAAGGGGCCCGTGCCGATGACGCCCGTGCCCGAGGCGCGGTCGTCGAACGGGAGCTTCAGCGTCGAGTCCGCGAGGAAGCCGAGCGCGACCGAGCTCGTGGCCTGCGGGAACGCGGCGTTGGGCGTCGAGAACGTGACCTTGACGGTGTGGTCGTCGACGACGGTCGTCTCCTTGTAGCCGATGAAGCTCGCGGCGGCCGAGCTCTTGGCACCCGCGGCGACCGCGTCGTCGAAGTTGGCCTTGACGGACGCGGCGGTGAACGGGGTGCCGTCCGAGAACGTCACGCCGTCCCGCAGCGTGAAGGTGAACTCGGTCTGGTCCGCGTTGGCCTCCCACGTGGTGGCGAGCCACGGCTTGAGCGAGCCGTCGGACGGGTCCTGCCAGGTGAGCGAGTCGACGATCTGGCGGGTGACGTACAGGGTGTCGTTGCCCGAGCCGATGCCGGCCGGGTTGACGGAGATCGGGTCGTTGCCGATCGCGAACGTGAGGTCGCCGCCGTCGACGGGCGTGCCCGCGTCGGCGGACGACGAGGTCGACGAGGACGGGTCAGCGGCCGGGGTCTCGCTCGAGCTGCACGCGGACAGCGCCAGACCGAGGGCGGTGAGGCCGATGGCAACGCGCAACGCGCGGGAGGACAGGGGTCGCACAGACATGAAGGTCTCCAAGGAAAGGGGGTGGGATCAGGACCGGGGGCGGCGACGGCCCGGACAACAGGAGGTCATCGCTCACCTCCTCGAGAAGTGCCCGACGAGCCGGCCGAGGCGGACACGAGCGGCCGGTGCGCGGCCGTCCCGGGGATCGCGGCCAGCAGCTCCGCGGTGTACGCGTGCTGCGGCCGGGCGAAGACCTCCTCGACGTCCCCGGACTCCACGACCCGCCCGTTCTGCAGGACGACGACCTCGTGCGCGACCTGCCGCACGACCGCGAGGTCGTGCGAGATGAACAGGTAGGTCACGCCGAGCTCGCTCTGCAGGTCCGCGAGCAGGTCGAGGATCTGCGCCTGCACCGAGACGTCGAGCGCGGAGACGGGCTCGTCGAGCACGACGAGGTCCGGCCGCACCGACAGCGCCCGCGCGATCGCGACCCGCTGCCGCTGCCCGCCGGAGAGCTCGGCGGGCCGGCGGTGGACCACCGAGGCAGGCAGCGCGACGAGGTCGAGGAGCTCGGCCGTGCGCGCGGCGCGCGAGGCGCGGTCGCCCACGCGGAAGGCGCGCAGCGGCTCGCTGATGATCTGCCCGACGGACCAGCGCGGGTCGAGCGAGGAGTACGGGTTCTGGTAGACGACCTGCATCTGGCGACGCAGCGCCCGTAGCGCGGATCCGCGGGTGTGGCTCACGTCGTCGCCGCCGACGAGCACCTGGCCCGCCGTCGGCTCGGCGAGCCGCAGCGCGAGCCGGGCGGTCGTGGACTTGCCCGAACCGGACTCGCCGACGATCGCGAGCGTGCGTCCGCGCGGCACGCGGAACGACACGTCGTCGACCGCGCGCAGGGTGCCACCGCCGCTCGAGCGCGGCAGGGGGAAGTCCTTGACCAGCCCGCGCACCTCGAGCGCCGCCGGGGCGTCGATCGCGACGGGCGTGGGCGCGCGACGGGCCCCCCGCAGGGACGGAGCGGCCGCGAGCAGCGCCTTGGTGTACGCCTCGCGAGGGGAGCCGAGGACCTCGTCGGGCGTGCCGGCCTCCACCACGCGCCCCTGGGACATCACGACGATCCGGTCCGCGCGGTCGGCCGCGACGCCCAGGTCGTGCGTGATGAGCAGGACGCCCGTGCCGGTCTCGTTGGTCAGGGTGTCGAGGTGGTCGAGGATCTGGCGCTGGACGGTGACGTCGAGCGCGCTCGTCGGCTCGTCGGCCACGAGCAGGCGTGGCTTGGCGACCAGCGCGATCGCGATGAGGACGCGTTGGCGCATACCGCCGGACAGCTCGTGCGGGTACTGCCGCGCACGCACCTCGGGCTCGGGCAGGCCGGCCCGCCGCAGCGCCTCGATCGCCTCGATGCCCGCGATGCGGCGGTCGGCGAGGCCGTGGATGCGCAGCACCTCGGCCACCTGGTCGCCGATGCGCTTGACCGGGTTGAGCGAGACCGTCGGGTCCTGCGGGACGAGGCCGACGAGCAGCCCGCGCACCGCCTGCAGCTCACGCGGCGAGGCGCCCGCGACGTCGCGGCCCAGCAGGTCGATCGTGCCGCGCTCGATGCGGGCGGCCGGAGCGAGCAGGCGGACGACGGCCGCGGCGGTGGTCGACTTGCCCGAGCCGGACTCGCCGACGACGGCCACGGTCTCGCCCTCGTCGACGTGCAACGAGACGTCGCGCACCGCGTGCACGTCGCCGCGACGGGTCCGGTAGGAGACGGCCAGGTCGGTGACGGTCAGGAGGCGTTCGTTCGCGGTCATCGGTTTCTCCCCGGGTCGCCGTCGAGTGCGCGCGAGATGCGGCCGGCGGCCAGCACGGTCGCGACGATGGTCAGGCCGGGCAGGGTGGTCAGCCACCACGAGGTGCGCAGGTAGTCACGCCCGCCGGCGACGAGCGCTCCCCACTCCGGTGCGGGCGGCGGCTCGCCGTACCCGAGGAAAGACAGCGACGAGACGGCCAGCACGGCCGCGCCCAGCTCGAGCGCGGCGAGCACGACGACCGGGCCGATCGCGTTGGGCAGCACGTGCCGGCCCAGCGTCGTCCACCAGCGGCTGCCGCCGGCGTGCGACGCCTCGACGAACACCGACGTCCGCACACGCAGCACCTCGGACCGCATGATCCGGGACACCGACGCGACGTTGGCGAGCCCGACGGCGATCGCCACGTTGATCGTGCCGAAGCCCAGCACGGTGATGAGCGCGAGGGACAGCAGCAGCGCGGGGATCGAGAGCAGCACGTCGACCACGCGCATCGCGATGTCGTCGACGACGCCGCCGACGAATCCCGCGACCAGCCCGATCAGCACGCCGACGAGCAGCCCGACGAGCACGGCCGTCAGCGCGGCCTGCAGCGTCAGGTGCGTGCCGTGCACCACGCGGGTGTACAGGTCGCGGCCCAGCTGGTCGGTGCCGAACCAGTGCGCCGACGAGGGCGGCTGGAGCTTGTCCGCCGGGACCCCGGTGAGCGGGTCGCCCGAGGCGAGCAGCGACGGCGCGAACGCGGCGACGACGATCGTCACCGCCCACACGAGCGCGAGGATCAGCCCGGGCTTGCGGACGAGGTCCTCGAGGCGCGTGCGCCACGCGCTGCGGTGGGTCAGGGAGTCCTCGCGCTCGAGGACGGCGTCCGCGAAGCGGTCGCTCGAGGTCGCCGTGAACTTGTCCGCGCGTGTGTTCGGGTCGAGCGCGGTGGGCACGAACGCCTCGGAGGGCGGCTGCGGGCCGCGCTCGCCGGCGGTCAGGGCGTCGATGCTGCTCATCGGGAACCTCCGGCGGGGACGGCGACGCGGTCGGGTGCGGGGACGGATGCCGGGCGAGCGGTCGGCGTCGTCGGCGGTGCGACGCGGCGCCGGGCGCCCGTGACGATCCGGGGGTCGAGGAGCGGGTAGATGATGTCGATCAGCAGGTTGACCAGCACGTACACGGTCGCCGCGACGAGCACGACGCCCTGCACCACGGGGATGTCCTGCGCGGCGACGGACGTGGCGGTCAGCCGGCCGAGGCCCGCGCGCGAGAACACGGTCTCGGTCACGACCGCGCCCGAGAGCAGGCCCCCGATCACCAGGCCCGTGACCGTCAGGGCGGGCAGGGCCGCGTTGCGCAGCGCGTGACGCAGGTGGACGCGCGTGCGGCCCGCGCCCTTGGCGAGCGCGGTGTCGACGTACGGCTCGCGCAGCGTGTGCAGGAGGCTGCGCGAGAGCATCTGCGCGATGAGCGCCGACGTCGGCAGCGCGAGCGTGATCGCGGGCAGGACCACCGAGGCGAACCCCTGGTTGCCCAGCGCCGGGAACAGCGGGATCTCGAACGAGAACCACTGCACGAGCGTGAGGCCGAACCAGAACGAGGGGATCGCGACGCCCAGCGGCGGCAGCGACAGCAGGAAGCCCGACAGCCGTCGGCTGCGGGTCGCGGTGGCGACGACGGCGAGCCCGCCGCCGACGAGGATCGCCAGCACGAGCGCCGAGCCGGCGATCTGCGCGGTGGGCGGCAGCGCGTCGGCGATCAGACGCGTCACCGGCTGGCCGTTGACGACCGAGTTCCCGAGGTCGCCCTGCAGCGCGTGCCCGAGCTGGGTCACGTACTGGACGGGCAGCGGCTGGTCGAGCCCGTACTGGGCGCGCAGCGCGTCGAGCTGCTCGGGCGTGATGTCGCTCGAGTCGCCGCCGTACATGATCGAGACGGGGTCGCCCGGGAGGGCGAACAGGATGAGGAACGTGACCGTGTAGGCCGCCCAGAGGACGCCCAGGGCGAGCAGGAGCCTGCGTGCCAGGTACCGGGTCATGGGGTCACCGCCCTGCTGCGGGTGCGCGTGTCTGCGGTCATGGAGGTGCTCCTCGTCTGGGGACACGCCCGGAGGCGTCGTTCGACTGCGTGCTTGCGCGAGGGATCGCGCCGGGTCGTCACCTGGAGCACCCCGCCACGTGAGGAGGGTTGCTGCCCGACCAGCCAGGGCTTGCCGTCGGGACTCGAGACCGCCGCGAAGGTAGGAAGCCGGGCGAGGGTGGTCAAGGGTCGGTCGCGCCCGTCTCACGATCCGGACTGTCCGTCTCGTTGGTTGACGATCCGCCACGCGCTCCCTAATCTCCCGCCATCAGATAAGCCGACCAACCCGGTCGGATATTCGAGAGGGACGCCCATGAGCCGGCAGGCCAGCACGGACGAGCAGCGCGCACGCCGCGTCGCCTCGTCGTGTCTGTGTGCCGCCGGTCGCACGGCTCGACAGGCCTGTCAGGCCTGTTGACGCCCCGCGGCAGCGTCGCTCGACGCGCCGCCCCGGACCTGGCCCCGCGCCGTCCCCCCGCCACGCCCCCCGATGAGGGGTCGGTGGCGCCCGTCCCCCTGAAGGAATCTCGTGACACACCTGCACCTCGCCGTCGACCTGACCGGGTCCGGCGCACACCCCGCCGCGTGGCGCACGCTCGACCCCGAGCAGCTCCGGTCCGCCGTCGCCACCCTGGCCGCGCACCTCGACACGTCGGTCCGCGCCGGGTTCGACCTGGCGCTCCTCGACGACTCGCTCACGCTGGCTCCGGCGGCCGACCACACGGTGCGCGGCTCGCTCGACGCCGTCCTGGTCGCGTCCCGCCTCGCGCCGGTCTCGTCGGGCATCGGCCTGGTCGCGACCGTCGACACCACGCACACCGAGCCGTTCCACGTCGCCAAGGCCCTGCAGACGCTTGACCACGTGAGCAGCGGGCGCGGGGGATGGCAGGTCGCGTGGTCCACGACGCCCGCCGGCGCCGCCGCCTTCGGCCGCAAGGACGTGCAGGACGAGGCCGACGCGGTCGACGAGGCGCGCGAGGTGGTCGGCGTGGTCCGTGACCTCTGGGACTCGTGGGAGGACGACGCGGAGATCCGCGACGCCGCCACCAGCCGGTTCGTCGATCGCGACAAGCTGCACTACGTCGACCACGTGGGGGAGCGGTTCACGGTCAAGGGACCCTCGATCACGCCGCGCTCGCCGCAGGGGCAGCTGCCCGTCGTCGTGCGCGTCGGGTCGCCCGAGTCGGTCGGTCTCGCCGGTCGCGTCGCGGACGTCGTCCGGATCGAGGCACGCGGCGTCGACCGTGCGGCCGAGCTCGTCGCCCGCGTGCGGACGGCCGCTGCCGAGGCCGGGCGCGACCCGCAGGACGTGCGCGTGCTCGTCGACCTGGTCGTCGTCCTCGGCGCCGACGACGGTGCGGCGCGGGCCCGGCGCGGCCTGCTCGACGGGCTCGCGGGCTCGGCGTTCGCGCCGGCCACGCTGCTGCACGTCGGCGACGCCGCGAGCCTCGTCGAGCTCGTCGCGCGCTGGGCGCCGGTCGTCGACGGCTTCACCGTCCGGCCCGCGAGCCTGCGCGCCGACCTCCCGCTGCTCGCCGACCAGGTGCTGCCCGCGCTGCGCGCCGTCGGGCTCGCGGCCGACGCGTACCCCGTCAGGACCGGCTCGACGCTGCGCGACTCGCTGGGCCTGCCGCGCCCCGCCAGCCGCTACGCCGCCGTCTGACCGCCGCCGTCTGACCTCCCACCACCAAGGACACGGACCCATGACGACGAAGCCCCGCAAGCAGATCCACCTGGGCGTCCACTTCCCGGGCGTGAACAACACGACCGTGTGGACCGACCCGCGCTCCGGCAGCCAGATCGACTTCGACTCGTTCGAGCACCTGGCCCGCCGCGCCGAGGAGTCCAAGCTCGACTTCTTCTTCCTCGCTGAGGGCCTGCGCCTGCGTGAGCACAAGGGGCTCATCCACGACCTCGACGTCGTCGGGCGGCCCGACACGCTGCCCGTCCTGGCCGCGGTTGCCGCCGTCACGCAGCACCTGGGCCTGGCCGGCACGATCAACACGACGTTCAACGAGCCGTGGGAGATCGCCCGCCAGTTCGCGTCGCTCGACGTGCTCTCGGGCGGCCGGGCGGCGTGGAACCTGGTGACCTCCTCGGACGCGTTCACGGGCGAGAACTTCCGCCGCGGGGGCTTCCTGCCCTACGCCGAGCGGTACGAGCGTGCCGCCGAGCTCGTCGCCGTGGCCCGCGAGCTGTGGGACTCGTGGGACGACGACGCCGTGAGCCCCGACCCGGTCGCGGGCGCCTACCTGCGGCCCGGCTCGGTGCGCCGCATCGACCACGTCGGCAAGCACTTCCAGGTGCGGGGCGAGTTCCCCACGCCGCGCGGCCCGCAGGGGCACCCGGTGCTGTTCCAGGCCGGAGACTCGCCCGACGGTCGCGACTTCGCAGCCGCCACCGCCGACGTGATCTTCTCGCTGCACTCGTCCTTCGACGACGGCCGCACCTTCTACGACGACGTGCAGGCGCGGCTCGCCGCGGCGGGCCGCGAGCCCGGCTCGCTCAAGATCCTGCCCGCCACGACCGTGGTGATCGGCGACACCGAGGCAGAGGCCGCCGAGCTCGCGCGGCACATCCGCAGCCAGCAGGTGCCCGGCGCGACGGCGATCGCGTTCCTCGAGCAGGTCTGGGGCCGCGACCTCACGTCGTACGACCCCGAGGGCCCGCTGCCCGACGTGGAGCCCGACTTCGACGGTGCCGACATCACGCGCGGCCGCGCCCGGCACTTCAAGGACCCGCGTCCCGTGGTTGCCGCATGGCGCGAGCAGGCGGCGGCCAACGGCTGGTCGATCCGCGACCTGGTCATCGCCGTCACCTCGCGCGGCGGGTTCGTCGGCACGCCGAACCACGTCGCCGACGAGATCGACCGGCACGTGCAGGAGGACGCCTCCGACGGCTTCATCCTCGTGCCGCACCTGACCCCCGGGGGCCTGGACGACGTGCTCGACCGGGTCGTCCCGCTGCTCGTCGAGCGCGGGTCGTTCCGCGCCGAGTACAGCGGCCCGACGCTGCGCGACCACCTCGGTCTCGCCCACCCCGACGCCGTGCGCCGCCCCGCGGCGCTCGCCGGCTGACCCATGTTCGTCTGACCCCGAGAGGAATGACCGCCATGACGACCCTGACCGAGACGGACGCCGCGACCGAGCGCGCGACCTGGCACGAGGCCCGCGAGCAGGCCCTGCTCGAGCCGCACGGCTGGCTCACCCTCACGGCGCTGCACTGGCTCGCGGCCCGCCCGGCCCCGCTGCCCGGCGTCCCCGGCCTGTGGTGGGCCGACCGTGAGGGCGTCGCGCACGTCCGGGCGACCCCGGCCGACGAGGTCCTCCAGGGCGGCGTGGCCGTCGACGGCGACGCGTCCGTGGCCGTCGCCGAGGGGCGCTCGTCGGCCGAGCTCAGCTTCCGCGACACGCAGGACGGGCACACCGAGGTCGTCGTCGAGGTCATCCGCCGCACGGGCCGGACCGCCGTACGCGTCCGGGACCCGCGGGCCGCGGCCCGCACCGGGTTCTCGGGCGTGCCGATCGCGGCGTACGACCCGACCTGGGTCCTCGAGGTGCCGGTGCGCTGGTACCCCGAGCCGCGCGCGGCCGTCGTCGGCGCGGCGCAGCACGGCCTCGTGCACCACGTGAGCCTCGTCGGCGCCGTGGACCTCGAGCGCGACGGCGAGTCCGTCACGCTCCAGCTGACCGCGGGGCACCGCGACGGCGAGGTCGGCCTGCTCTTCTCCGACGAGTCGACCGACGTGGCGCAGTGGCGCATCGCGTTCGCCGAGGCCGCGCCCGGCGACGCGACCCTCCGCCTGGACCTCAACCGTGCGGTCAACCTGCCGTACGCGTTCAGCGAGTTCGGCACGTGCCCCGCGCCCGTCGAAGGCAACCACGTGCCGTTCGCCGTCATCGCGGGCGAGCGGCGGCCGGTCCGATGACGACCCTCGTGCGCGCGCCGGACACGGTTGCCGGCACCGACCGCGCGACGCTCGAGCGCCTGCGCGTGCTCCCCGCACGCCACCCGGGCCGCTGGATCGCGACGGCGGTCGTCGCCGTGCTGCTCGCGATGGTCGCGAGCTCGCTCGTCACCAACACCAGCTGGGACTGGACCACGGTCGGCAAGTACCTGACCTGGCCGTCGATCCTGTCCGGCGTGTGGGGGACGATCCGGCTCACGCTGGCCGCAGCGGTCATCGGCTTCGGCCTCGGCACGATCCTGGCGCTCATGCGCCTGTCGCGCTCGCCGCTGCTGCAGTCCGTGGCGTGGCTCTACATCTGGGTGTTCCGGTCCGTGCCGCTGATCCTGCAGCTGCTGCTCTGGTACAACCTCGCCTACCTGTACCCGACCCTGAGCCTCGGCATCCCGTTCGGGCCCGGGTTCCACGACTTCGAGACCCAGAACCTCATCGGCAAGTTCGGCGCCGCGATCCTCGGGCTCGGGCTGTCGCAGGCCGCGTACTCGGCCGAGATCGTGCGCGCCGGGATCATCGGCGTCGACCAGGGGCAGCACGAGGCGGCCGCCGCGCTCGGCATCCCGCGGGCGCGTCAGCAGCTGCGCATCGTGCTGCCGCAGGCCATGCGGACGATCGTGCCGACGTCGGTGAACGAGATCATCGGGCTGCTCAAGGGCACCTCGGTCGTGTACGTGCTCGCGTACGGCGAGCTGTTCTACACCGTCGGCGTGATCTACGGCCGCAACCTGCGGGTCGTCCCGCTGCTGCTCGTCGCGGCCGTCTGGTACCTCGTGCTGACCACCGTGCTGACCATCGCGCAGTTCTACCTCGAGCGGCACTACGCCCGCGGCGCCCTGCGGACGCTGCCGCCCACGCCGCTGCAGAAGGCGCGCTGGAGCCTGCTCGTCGGCTGGGCCCGCCTGCGCCGCGAGCCCGTGCCGGCGAGCGTCCCGGCCGGCTGGGCGTCGGCGAACCGGACGACCGGACACCTGCTGCGCCGGGGCAGCTCCCCGCAGCGCCGCGACGAGGGAGGCCTGGCATGAGCACCACCCAGAGCGAGGGCCTCGTCGAGGTCCACGGCGTGCACAAGAGCTTCGGCACCCTGGAGGTGCTCTCCGGGGTCGACCTCGTGGTCAAGCCCGGCGAGGTGACGGTGGTCATCGGTCCGTCGGGCTCGGGCAAGTCGACCCTGCTGCGGGTCATCAACCACCTGGAGAAGGTCGACCGCGGGTTCGTCGCGATCGACGGCGACCTCATCGGCTACGCCCGCAAGGGCGACACGCTGCGCGAGCTCAAGGAGAAGGACATCCTGCGCCAGCGGACCCGGATCGGGTTCGTCTTCCAGAGCTTCAACCTCTTCCCGCACCTGACCGCGCTCGAGAACGTCGTCGAGGCACCGGTCTCCGCGCAGGGCCGGCCTCGTTCTGAGGTCGAGCCCGAGGCCCGCGCGCTGCTCGCCCGTGTCGGGCTCGCGGACAAGGCCGACGCCCGGCCGCGCCAGCTGTCCGGCGGGCAGCAGCAGCGCGTGGCGATCGCCCGCGCGCTCGCCACCCGGCCCAAGGTGCTGCTGTTCGACGAGCCGACGTCCGCGCTGGACCCCGAGCTCGTCGGCGAGGTGCTCGACGTCATCAAGGACCTCGCCCGCACCGGCACCACGATGATCGTCGTCACCCACGAGATCGGGTTCGCCCGCGAGCTCGCCGACACGGTCGTCTTCATCGACGCCGGTCGCATCGTCGAGCAGGGGCCGCCGGCCCAGGTGCTCGACCACCCCGCGCACGAGCGCACCAAGGCCTTCCTCGACAAGGTCCTCTGACCCCCGGCGAGCCCGCCGGCCACCACCCTGAAAACCATCACCCCCTGAAAGGCACACCATGACCCGCACGACCGACTCCCGTCGCAGCAGGCTGCTCGCCGCTGCCGTCGTCCTCCCGCTCATCGCGGGGCTCGCGGCCTGCTCCTCGGCCTCGGCCGAGGGCGAGGGTGACAGCGACCAGCAGGCCGCCGCCGAGAAGGCCGGCCTCGAGGTCAACACGACCCCGAACCAGGACCGCATCCACACGACGAAGGACGACGCGGCCATCGCGCTGCTGCCCGCCGCGTACAAGGACACGGACACCCTCAAGGTCGCGGTCAGCGCCTACGTCGCGCCGCTCGCGTTCCTCGCGGACGACGAGAAGACCCCGATCGGCAACGAGACCGACATCGCGCAGCTCGTCGGCGACGCGCTGGGCAAGAAGGTCGAGTGGCAGGTCACCGCCTGGGCCGACTGGCCGCTCGCGCTCTCGTCGGGCAAGGTCGACGCGATCGTCTCCAACGTCACGGTCACCGAGGAGCGCAAGGAGACGATCGACTTCTCCTCCTACCGCAACGACGAGCTCGGCTGGCTGGTCACGACCAGCAACAAGAACGTCCCCGCGGCGATCACCAAGCCGGCGGACATCGCGGGCCTGACGGTCGCGGTCGGCTCGGGCACCAACCAGGAGAAGATCCTGCTCGAGTGGGACAAGGAGAACGTCGCCGCAGGCCTGAAGAAGGTCAACATCGAGTACTTCGAGAACGACGGCGACACGATCCTCGCGCTGCAGTCGGGCCGCATCGACACGTCGTTCGGCCCGAACGCGACCGCCGCCTACAAGGCCGTCGTCTCGCCGGACGAGTTCAAGGTCATCGGCACGCTCAACGGCGGCTGGCCCGCCACGGCGCAGATCGCCGTCGGCACCAAGAAGGGCAACGACCTCGCGCCCGCCATCACGGCCGCGATCAACCACGCGATCAAGGACGGCTCCTACGCCAAGGTCCTCGAGCGCTGGGGTCTGACCGCCGAGGGGATCCCCACGTCCGAGACCAACCCTGCTGGGCTCCCCAAGGAGTCCTGACAAGCTGCTGCGCCGCGCTGGGAGGAGTCGGGGGACGCTGACCCGGCGCGGCGCAGCACACCCTTCCCGGGAGGAGTTCGATGGCAGTCGACCACGTGGTCGTCGGTGGCGGCGTGATGGGTGCGGCCGCCGCGTGGCAGCTCGCGCGCCGTGGCCGTGAGGTCGTGCTGCTCGAGCGGTTCGGGCCGGGGCACGCGCAGGGCGCGTCGCACGGCTCCTCCCGGATCTACCGCACGACGTACGCGTCCGACGACTACCTCGACCTCACACAGGAGGCCCTCGGCCTCTGGCGCGAGCTCGAGGCGGAGTCGGGCGCGGACCTCCTGCGCCTGACGGGCGGCGTGAGCCACGGGCTCGGCCGCTCGGACGTGGGCGACATCGCCGCGGCCTTCACGGCCCGCGGCGTGCCGTTCTCCTGGCTCGACCCGCAGGAGGCCGACGAGCGTTGGCCCGGTCTGCGGTTCGAGGGCCCGGTGCTCTTCGAGCGCTCGACGGCGGGCCGGGTGCACGCGGACCGCGCCGTGGCCGCCTTCCAGTCCGGCGCGGCGCTGCACGGCGCCGACGTGCGGCACCACACCGCCGTGCGCGCGGTGCAGCAGCTCGGCGACCGCGTGGTGGTCGACACCGACGACGGGCCGATCGAGGCCCGCTCCGTGGTGCTCGCGGCGGGTGCCTGGACAGCGGGACTGCTGGGCGAGCAGGCTCCGCCGCTCGTTGTGACCCAGGAGCAGCCCGCCCACTTCGCGTTCCGGCCGACCGCCGCCTCGGCGGACGACTGGCCCGTGTTCACCCACCAGCCCCGCGAGCCGCACCCGTGGCCGAGCGGGACGTACGGGCTCGCGGTGCCGGGGGAGGGCGTCAAGGTCGGCTTCCACGGCGTGGGGCCGGTGACCGACCCGGACCGGCGCACGTTCGAGCCCGAGCCCGGCCAGCTGGCGACGCTGCGCGAGTACGTGCGCACGTGGATCCCCGGCGCCGATCCGGACCACCTGGTGCCGATCTCCTGCACGTACACGACCACCCCCGACCACGACTTCGTGCTCGACCGCCGCGGCCGGCTGGTCGTCGCCGCCGGCTTCTCGGGGCACGGGTTCAAGTTCGCCCCGGCCATCGGCCGCCTCCTGACCGACCTGGCCACGGACGACTCCGCCCGCACACCCGCGCGCTTCGCCCTCACCCGCCCCCTGCTCACTCCCGCACCCGCACCCACTCCGACGAGATCGTGACTTCGAAACGAGATCGGCACGTGCAACTGCCGATCTCGTTCCGAAGTCACGATCTCGATCCAGACCGCCGACGCCCTGCTGAGACGAGGACCAGATGACCACCGCCACCGACAGCCGCGTGAGCGCACCGCCCGCCGAGACGTCCGCGGGAGGGACCCGCGTCCCGCTGTCCATCCTCGACCTGGCCACGGTCAGCGAGGGCAGCACGGGCGCCGACGCGATCCGCGCGAGCCTCGACCTCGCGCAGCGGGCCGACGAGCTCGGCTACAGCCGCGTCTGGTTCGCGGAGCACCACCTCGCGCCCGGGGTGGCCTCGGCGTCGCCGGGCGTGCTCGCCGCGCTCGTCGCGGGGCGCACGTCGCGCATCCGGGTCGGCTCGGGTGCGGTGCTGCTGAGCACGACGAGCCCGCTCCTCGCGGCCGAGCAGTTCGGCGCGATCGCCGCCGCCTACCCGGGCCGCGTGGACCTCGGGCTCGGCCGCGCGTTCACCCCGCCGCCGGAGGGCGCCCCGCGCGTCAAGCCCGAGCCGACCCCGGCGCGCGTCGTCGACGGGCTGCACGTGCCCGCGAGCCCGCCGTTCGACTTCGGCGACTCCGAGCTGCGCGAGCGCTTCCTCGCGCACGCCCGCGTGCTGAGCGCGAACCGCGCGCCCGGCGACTTCCGATCCGAGCTCGGCCAGGTCCTCACGCTGCAGGCCGGCGAGCTGGTCGACGAGGACGGCAAGGTGTTCGTCAGCCCGCCCGTGCAGAACGCCGCGTTCGACCTGTGGGTGCTGGCCAGCAGCGGCGGCGAGAGCGCGCGCATCGCGGGAGAGCTCGGGCTTCCGCTCGCGGCCAACTTCCACGTGAGCCCCTCGAACGTCCTGGAGACCGTCGCGTCCTACCGCGCCGCGTTCCGGCCCGGGGTGCTCGCGGCGCCGTACGTCGTCGTCTCGGTCGACGTGCTGGCCGCCGACACGGACGCCGAGGCCGCGCGCCTGGCCGACCCGTTCGCGGCGTGGGTCTGGTCGATCCGCAAGGGCGGCGGCGCGATCGCCTACCCGCGGCCCGGCACCACGACGCCCTGGGAGCAGCTGCCCGACGACGAGCAGGCGCTGCTGCGCGACCGCCTGGAGACCCGCGTCGTCGGTGGACCCGAGACCGTCGTCGAGCGGCTCGAGGCGCTGCAGCGCGCCACGGGCGCCGATGAGCTCCTGGTGACCACCGAGACGCACGACAAGGCCGACACCGTCCGCTCCTACGAGCTCCTCGCCGAGGCCTGGGGCCTGACGACATCGACCCACGTGGCGGCTGCGGCCACCGCCTGACCTCGCCACCAGCGCCACCCGCGCGACCCCGGCCGGCCCGCCCGACCGGGGTCGCGCGCTGTCCAGGCCCGGAACCGACGACGAACCGTGGGTTGCTCGCGCTCAGAGACTGCAGAG
>NZ_QWKP01000017.1 GCF_003470205.1 Cellulomonas rhizosphaerae | reverse complement strand
GTGACCTTCTCCGCGGTCGAGAAGCCGGGCAGGAACAGCAGCTGGAGCAGCTCGTTCGCGCTCATCGCGGCGACCTGGTCGGCCGTCCGCAGGCCCTTGGCGACGGCCTTGGCGGCGACGACCTCGGGGTCGATGCCCCGGCCGTCGTCGCGGACCTCGACCGAGACCTGCCCACCGGCGTGCGACGCGCGCAGCTCGAGCAGGCCAGCGGCGGCCTTGCCCGCGCCGACGCGGTCGGCGGGCGACTCGATGCCGTGGTCGACCGCGTTGCGGACCAGGTGCGTGAGCGGGTCCTTGACGGCCTCGAGCAGGCCGCGGTCGAGCTCGGTGTCGCCGCCGACCATCTCGAGGCGCACCTCGCGGCCGCACAGCGCCGCGAGGTCGCGCACGACGCGCGGCATCTTCGACCACACGTGCTCGATGGGCTGCATGCGCGTGCGCATGACGCCCTCCTGCAGCTCGGAGGCGATGAGGTTGAGCTGCTGCGCCGAGCGTGCGAGGTCGACGTCCTGGGCCGACGAGGCGAGCCGGCTGATCCGGTTGCGGGCCAGCACGAGCTCGCCGACCTGCCGCATGAGCGAGTCGAGCAGCTCGACGTCCACGCGGATCGAGGAGTCGGCGGCGCCGCGCAGGGTGCCGGTGTCGTCCAGGTTCGAGGCCGCCGGGGCGGGTGCCGGCGGTTCCGGTGCGCGCGGCGACGGCAGGACGGCGGCGGGGGCCGGTGCCGGGGCCTCAGCCGGCGCCGGGACCGGTTCGACGACCGGGACGGGTTCGACGACCGCGACCGGCTCGGGCACCACGCCCTCCTGCACCGCGACGATCGCGGCGCGGGCGGCCTCCACGTCCACGTCGCCCTCGCCGCCGGTGAGCTCGATCGCCCCCAGCAGCTCGCGCACGGTGTCGACCATGCGCAGCAGCACATCCGTCGTCGGCTGGTCCATGGACCGCTTGCCGTCCCGCAGCTCCACCAGCAGGTTCTCGCCCACGTGGGTGAGCTGCTCGAGCCGGCCGAAGGCCAGGAAGCCGCTCGTGCCCTTGATGGTGTGGATCGTGCGGAACACGCTGCTCAGCAGCTCGCGCGATCCCGGGTGCTCCTCGAGCGCCACGAGGTCACGGTCCAGCTGGTCGAGATTCTCATGACTCTCGACCAGGAACTCGCGGACGATCTCGTCGATGTCCTCCACAACGCCCTCCCCACCGGGCGTTGACGGGTACCGCTCCGGCTATCCCCTCATCGGTCGGGGAGGGAGGCTCCTGAGGAGTCCGGGAGGGTGGGCGCCACGAGGCGGCGCAGGTCCGCGACCGCGTCGTCGTCGGCCGCGGCGGCGTCGACGTTCGCGGCCGTGACGGCCTCGAGCACCTCGGCGCGGTGGACGCGCACCGAGCGGGGCGCGTCGATGCCGAGCCGGACGCCGTCGCCGCGCACCTCGATGACCGTGACGACGATCCCGTCGCCGATCACCAGGCGTTCGCCGACGCGGCGGCTGAGCACGAGCATGTCGCGACCTTACCGCCCTCGCCCGAGGCTCAGTCCCAGGGTCCGCGCCCGCCGAGCGCGTGGTCGAGCAGCGCGGCCCACGACGCCGTCGACGCCGGGATGCCGTCGATCCAGGCCACGGGGACGCCGAGGTCGAGCACCGTGCCCGGCTCGGTCGTGTCGAAGGCGCTGCGCACGGCCACCGCGTCGAACGTGCCGAGCGACGCGAGCCACGCGCGCGCGTCGACCGTCTTGGTCCGCGCGTCGACGACCGCCCAGGACTGGTCGGGCCGCAGCGCACGCAGGATGTCGGCCGCCGCGGATCGCTCGTCGGCGTCCGGGGCGACCGCGAGCGCGACGACCCACGGGTGGGGCGCCCGCGCGGCGGTCTCGCGCCAGCGCGCGGCCTCGTCGGGGCCGGTCGGGCGCACGCGGCCGGACCCGCTG
>NZ_QWKP01000169.1 GCF_003470205.1 Cellulomonas rhizosphaerae | reverse complement strand
CTGTGCTTGTGCTGCCACCAGCCGTAGCTCATGCCCGCGTACAGGTTGGCGATGACCAGGCTCGCCCAGTCGTTCCAGCGGCCCGACCGGAAGATCTGCCGGTGCGCGGCGTCGTGGCCCAGAAACATCACCTGGCCCAGCACGACGGCCAGCAGGGCCGCGACGACCATCTGCCACCAGGAGTGCCCGACGAGCACGATCGCTGCGACCAGCGCGCCGAGCAGGCCGGTGAGGACCGCGAACCGCGTCCAGTAGTGGCCGTAGCGGCGCTCCATGAGACCCGTCGCGTTGACGGCCTGGCTCAGGGCCGTGAACTCGCTGACGTGGCGCTCGCGCACCGACATCTCGGGGGGTGCGGGGGCTGCGGTAGGGGTCATGGTCGATCCGCTCTGCTCGGGCTTCGGACGAAGCGCACCTGAGCGGCCTCGCGGGTCAGTGTGTCAGACGTCTCACGTCCGGCCGGCATCGGCGGTCCGGGGTGCGCGTCGCGCGATGGCGTCACGGCGCACGCGTCCCGTCGCGGCCGTACCGGTCGGCCAGACGCGTCACGTCGTCGCGCCAGCCCGGCGCGGCGGTCGACGCCTCGGCGAAGACCAGGTCGCTCAGGGCCGTGATCCGGTGCAGCAGCAGGGCCGGGACGTGAGCCGTGTCGCCCGGACGCATGACCCGCGAGGCCAGGCGGTCGGCGGACCGCCCGTGCTCGAACGTCGCCTCGCCCGAGACGATGCTCAGGGTCTCGTCCTTCTCGTCGTGGTACTGCAGGCTCAGGGCGTGGCCGGCGCTCACGGCGATGAGCTTGCCGACGTAGCCGTGCTCCCCCGCGGCGAAGATCGCCTCGTGGCCCCACGGCTTGTCCTGCACCTGGGTGGTCGAGAACTCGACCGTCGGTCCGTGGTTCATCGGGGTTCCTTCGTCGGTCGTGCGCGGAGCTCCGCGAGGAGCGCGTCGAGGTCGACCAGGGCGATCCGGGTCGCGGTGTCGCTCGTGCCGTACGGGAGGACGAGCGTGCGCCCGTGCAGCAGCGCGCCGCACGAGTAGACGACGTTGGGCACGTAGCCCGAGCGCTCGTCGGGTGCGGGGGTCAGGAGTGGACGCTCGAGGCGACCGACGACGACGGTCGGCTCGTCGAGGTCGAGCAGCAGGGCGCCGATGCTGTAGACCCGCATCGGGCCCACGCCGTGCGTGAGCACCAGCCAGCCGTCCTCGGTCTCGATCGGCGACCCGCAGTTCCCGAGCTGGACGACCTCCCACCCCTGCACGGGGCGCTGGATGGAGACCGGCTCGTCCCAGTGCAGCAGGTCGGCCGACGAGCACACGCCGTTGCTCTCGCGATCGGCGCGCGACAGGGCGAGGCGGCGACCGCCGACGGGCCGCGGGAACAGGGCCAGACCCTTGTCGCGCGCACCCGGACCGCTCAGCCGCGTCGCCGTGAAGCCGACGAGGTCCCAGGTCCGCAGCATCTGCACGGAGACCGTGGCGCCGTCGTAGGCGGAGTACGTGCCCACGTACTCGCCGGTCTCGAGCCGCACCATGCGGACGTCCTCGATGCCGTGGCTCTCGGCCGGGCCGTGGGGCATCAGCACCCGCTCGCCGGTCGCCGAGTCCGCGGGGAACTCGACGGCGTACGTGCACGCGGCCATCCACTCGAACATCTCGACCGTCCGCACGGCCGCTCCGCGGGTGACCCGCTGCTCTCGGAGCTCACCGAGCGCGCGGTCGAGCTCGTCCCGGTCGAACGTCGGGCCCAGCCTCGCGAGCACGAACTCCGCGTTGGTCAGGTCGCCACCCAGGTCGGCGAGCTGGTGCTCGAACCCGGCGCGGGAGTAGGTCGCCGGGCGGACCTCGGCGCGGACGGCCACGTCCGGTGCCGGGTCGAGCGCGACGGAGCCGGCCGCGTCGATCGTGCCGGTGCGCAGCTCGACGCTCGAGACGTGGCCCTCGCCGACGGCCCGCAGGGTCAGGACGAAGCGCAGCGAGCCGGCGACGACGCCCGACTGGTCGGGGTGGGCCACGACCGACGGGTTGAACAGCGCCGCACCCTCGAGCGTGACCTCGTGCGTGAAGGTCGCGCCGACGAGCGCGCGCCGGTCGGCGTCGACCTCGGACGGGTCGCCCAGGCGGTGCTGGACGAGCCGGAAGTGCGCCGCCCACACGGACCGGAGGTCGCGGTGCCGGCCGTCGAAGGCCAGCGCCAGCGCGTCGAGCTCGGCGGCCACCTCGTCGTCCGACAGGGCCATCACCCGCTCGAGGACCTTGCCGGAGCGGGACTCCCCCGCGGTCACGGTCTCCTGGCCGGGCAGGAACAGCGCACTGACGACCCGGGCCGGGTCGGGTCGGAGCAGGACGTCGGTCCGGCGGACCCAGTCGGGATCGGCCGTCATCGGGACACGACCCGGACGCCTGCGAGCCCGAGCTGCTGCGTCGCGAGCCACGCGAGCGTCGACTCGGCGCCCTGGTTGGCGTTCACGGCGCCGCGGTGCAGCCCGTCGAAGGCGCCGCCGGTCGCGGCGTCCCGCATCGGCAGCCGGGAGTCGTTGTCGCCCTCGAACCAGGCGACGCACATGCCCAGCACCCCGAGCCAGCGGTCGTCACCGGTCGCGGCCCACGCGGTGCTCGCGGCCTCGGCGAGGCAGGCGACCTCGATGGGCTGCTGGTCGAAGCCGGGCCGCGCGTCACCGCTCGCGCGACCACCCGCGGGCACGACGGACAGGTGCTCGCCCACGGTCTGCTCCTGCACGAGCCATGCGAGTAGCGTCAGGCCGTCGCGCAGCAGGTCGTCGTCGCCGAGGGCGTCACCGATCGCGACCATCGCCTCGGGCAGGACCGCGTTGGCGTAGGTGAGCCGCCCGTACGGCCACGCGGCACCCGGCCGCGGGCCGTCGGTCCGCAGGGCGGTGCGCGCGTCGGCGAGCAGCGCGAACGCGTGCGTGTCGTCGGGCGCCACCGCGAGCACGTGGGCCGCGCCCAGGGCCGCGTACGCCATCGCCCGCACGTGCGGCGAGCGTGCCGCCATGGCGTCCCTCGCCGCGATCCGCGCCTCGACGACGACCGACGCGGACGACGACCGACGCGCGGCGGTACCCCAGGCCCACAACGCCCGGCCCCAGTGGTCGTCGGACGAGGGCACATCGACCCACGCCCCCTCCGCCGTGCGGCGGTTGTGCAGCAGCCCGCGCGCGGCGCGGGCGTCGCGCAGGAACGCGAGGAACACGTCAGTCAGCGCGACCAGAGCCGCGTCGGGCTCGGGCGTCCGGACGGCGACGATCAGCGCGCGGGCCACGTCGTCGACGCACATGCCATGCTCGACCCGGGGCGTGACGCCGAGCGCGTGCTCGAAGAGCCCGGACGGCGTGGCGAGCCGGGCGAGGTGGTCGAACCGGAGCCGGTCGTCCATCAGACGGCCGGGCGCAGGCGGGCGCCGTGCTGCTCGGCGAACCCGCGGTCCGCCGCGCGCAGCCCGACGGCGAGCGCCACGTACCGCTCGGCGACCGCGGGCCACAGCAGGGTCCCCGCCAGCTCGCGGGACGCCGCCGCCATCCGCTCGGCGACCCCGTCGACGCCCAGGACGCGCTCGAGCGCGCTCGCGATGGCGGACGGGTCGCGCTGCGCGACGAGGATCCCGGCGCCCCCGGACAGGAGCTCGACGGCGTGCGGGAAGGCGGTGGAGACGACCGGCTTGCCGGCGGCGACGGCCTCGGTCAGCACGCCGGACGTCACCTGCTCGCGCGAGTCGTAGGGCAGCAGGACGACGTCGGCGGCTCGGACCGCACGACGCAGGTCGGGGCCTGCGAGGTAGCGGTCGTCGAACCGGACCGTCTCGGTCAGCTCCAGGTCTCGCACGATCCGCTGGAGCCCTTCGCGGTACACCTCCCCCTCGCGCTCACGGACCCGCGGGTGGGTCTGGCCGAGAACGACGTACGTGGGCAACGCCATCCGCTCGCGCAGCTCGGCGAGCCCCAGCAGCGCCCACTCGATCCCCTTGCCCTCGGACAGCAGGCCCCAGGTGAGCACGGTGCGCCGCTCGGGCGCGACCGAGGTCCACGCACCCGGCGTGTGCGAGCGGTTCTCCACCGCGCCGTGCGGGATGACCGAGACGCGGGCGGGGTCGACGTCCCAGCCCGCCAGCAGACGGTCGCGGGCGGTCTCGGTCATCGTCACGAGTGCCGCCGAGTGCCGCACGAGGCCGGCGAGCACGCGGTGCTGGTTGGCGGTCGGACTGGTCAGCACGGTGTGCAGCACGGTGATGACCGGAACATGCCGCCGCGCAATCACGTCGAGGATCGCCTCGCCGTCGTTCCCGGGGAAGATCCCGTACTCGTGCTGGACCAGCACGGCATCGAATCCGTCGAGCACGCCGGCCGCGCGCACGGCGCCGCCGGCCTCGGGCGCGACCCAGTGGTGCACCACCGGGGCCGTCGGCGGGCCGGGTGCGTCGACCACGCGGACGACCCCCACGTCCGCCCCGGCACGGACCAGGTACGTCACGAGCGACTCGCAGAACGTCGCGATGCCGCACTGCGTGGAGGGGTAGGTGGAGACGATACCGAGGCTGACGCCCATGTGTGCTGCTCTCACGTGACCTGATCGCGGCAAGGGTGCCGCCGTGCACGGAGAGGAGGTTGGGCCCGCGTCCCGGAGCGCCACCGCGGGGGCGGCGCTGGGGCCGGGTCGCTGCGCCCGGTCCAGATGGTGGTGAGTGGCCAGGGTAACCCGCGCCCGCCGGCCCCACCCGACGTACGCTCGGCCCGACACCGGGAGGCTGCCGTCAGGATCGCCGTGCTCGCTTCGATCGCCCACCGGGTCCCGCCGCGCGACTACGGCCCGTGGGAGCAGGTCGCCTCCACGCTCGCCGAGGGCCTGGTCTCCCGCGGTCACGACGTCACGCTGTTCGCCACCGCCGACTCCCTGACCTCGGCGCGGCTGCGCTCGACGGCCCCGACCGGCTACGAGGAGGACCGCTCGCTGGACGCGAAGGTCCACGAGGCGCTGCACATCGCGGGGCTCTTCGAGCGGGCCGACGGGTTCGACGTCATCTCGAACCAGTTCGACTTCCTGCCGCTCGCGTTCAGCCGCCTGACCAGCACACCCGTGGTGACGACGATCCACGGCTTCTCCTCCGAGCGGATCCTGCCGGTGTTCCGCGCGTACGACGACATCGGCCACTACGTCGCGATCAGCGACGCCGACCGCCACCCGGACCTGACCTACGCCGCGACGATCCACCACGGCATCGAGCTCGACGGCTTCAGCCTCGGTGCCGGCGACGGCGGCTACCTGCTCTTCCTCGGCCGCATCCACCCGCACAAGGGCACGGCGACGGCGATCGAGGTCGCGCGTCGGGCCGGTCTGCCCCTGGTGATCGCCGGGATCGTGCAGGACGAGAGCTACTTCCGGGAGCAGGTCGAGCCGCACGTCGACGGCCGGAGTGTGACGTACGTCGGGTCCGTGGGTCCCACGGAGCGAGACCGGCTGCTGGGCGGGGCCGTCGCGCTGCTGCACCTGATCGCCTTCGACGAGCCGTTCGGCCTCTCGGTCGTCGAGTCGTTGGTGACCGGCACGCCGGTCGTCGCGTACCGGCGCGGGTCGATGCCGGAGATCGTCCGGCCGGGCGTGTCCGGCGCGCTCGTCGACGGGGTCGACGAGGCCGTGACCGCGGTCGCCGACGTGGGCGCGCTCGACCGGGCCGCCTGCCGGGCGGACGCGGTGGCGCGGTTCTCGGCCGACCGGATGGTCGACGACTACGCGCGGCTGTTCGCGCGCCTCACCGGCTGATCGCACTCCGGACGGCCGAGCGGACGGCCGTCAGGGTCAGTGCGGCTGGTACGGCGAGACGACGACCTCGACCCGCTGGAACTCCTTGAGGTCGGAGTACCCGGTCGTGGCCATCGCGCGACGCAGGGCGCCGATGAGGTTGAGCGTGCCGTCGGCGGTGTGGCCGGGGCCGAACAGGATCTGCTCGAGGGTCCCGGCCGTGCCGACCTCGACCCGCTCGCCGCGGGGCAGCTTGCTGTGGTGGGCCTCCGGGCCCCAGTGGTAGCCGCGGCCGGGCGCGTCGGTGGCCCGGGCCAGCGCGGCACCGAGCATCACCGAGTCGGCGCCGCACGCGACGGCCTTGACCAGGTCGCCCGAGCGGCCCACGCCGCCGTCGGCGATGACGTGCACGTAGCGGCCGCCCGACTCGTCGAGGTAGTCGCGGCGCGCCGCGGCCACGTCGGCGACGGCCGTGGCCATCGGGGCGTGGATGCCGAGCGACGTGCGCGTGGTGTGCGCGGCACCGCCGCCGAAGCCGACGAGCACGCCCGCGGCGCCCGTGCGCATGAGGTGCAGCGCCGCGGTATACGTCGAGGCGCCGCCGACGATGACGGGGACGTCGAGCTCGTAGATGAACCGCTTGAGGTTGAGGGGCTCCGCGTGCCCGGACACGTGCTCGGCCGAGACGGTCGTGCCGCGGATGACGAAGAGGTCCACGCCCGCGTCGACGACCGTGCGCCAGTGCTCCTGGGTGCGCTGCGGGGACAGCGCGCCGGCGACCGTCACGCCCGCGTCGCGCACCTGGCGCAGCCGCTCGGTGATGAGCTCGGGGCGGATCGGCGCCTCGTAGATCTCCTGCATCCGCGCGGTCGCGCGGGTGGGGTCGAGCGAGGCGATCTCGGTGAGCAGCGACGTCGGGTCGTCGTACCGCGTCCACAGGCCCTCGAGGTCCAGGACGCCGAGCCCGCCGAGGCGGCCGAGCGCGACCGCGGTGTCCGGGCTCATCACGGAGTCCATCGGCGCCGCGACCACGGGCAGGTCGAAGTGGTAGGCATCGATCTGCCAGCCGACCGAGACCTCCTCGGGGTCACGCGTGCGGCGCGAGGGCACCACGGCGATGTCGTCGAAGGAGTACGCCCGGCGACCGCGCTTGCCGCGCCCGATCTCGATCTCGTTGCTCACCGGGCCAGGCTACCGGCGCGGGGCCTGGAGCCCGAACTGACCCCGACCCGGCCCCGGCGCCCGCGCCGGTGGGCAGCCCGATCCGCGGCTCGCGGGGCGGGCTCCCGTGGCGTGTCGGTGGCCGGTGCGATCCTGGTCGACGAACGACACGGCTGTGATTCGCTGCGATGCACGGGGAGGACGGACACATGACCTGGAGCGCCGGCCCCCTGCTCGGCTTCGACACCGAGACCACGGGCGTGGACGTCGACTCCGACCGCATCGTCTCCGCGGCGCTCGTGCGCCGCGACGAGTGCGGCACGCACGTGCGCACCTGGCTCATCGACCCGGGCGTCGAGATCCCCGAGGGCGCTGCCGCGATCCACGGCATCAGCACGGAGCACGCGCGCGAGCACGGCGAGTCGCCGGGTCCCGCGCTCGACGAGATCGCGAGCCTGATCGCCGAGGCGCTGCGCGGCGGGGTCCCCGTCGTCGCCTACAACGCGGCGTTCGACCTGTGCCTGCTGGACGCCGAGCTGCGCCGCCACGGCCTGCCCACGGTCCCGGACCGCCTGTGCTGCGACACCCGGCCCGTCATCGACCCGCTCGTGCTCGACCGCGCCGAGGACCGGTTCCGCCAGGGCAAGCGCAAGCTCGTCGACCTGTGCGGCTACTACGAGGTCACCGAGTCCGGCTCGCTGCACAGCGCGGACGTCGACGTGGTGGCCACGCTCGACGTGCTCGCGCGCATCCTCGGCCGGTTCCCACACCTCGCGGACCTCGACCTCGACGAGCTGCACAGCTACCAGGTCACCGCGCACCGGGCGTGGGCGGAGGGCTTCAACGCCTGGCGCGCGCGCAAGGGCCTCGAGGGCCCAGGCGCGCAGGACCACTGGCCCGTGCGGGAGCCCGTCGGCACGCTGTGGTGAGTGCTGGTCAGCGACCCGAGTAGTTCGGCGCCTCGGAGACCATCTGCACGTCGTGCGGGTGCGACTCCTTGAGCCCGGCCGGCGTGATGCGGATGAACTTGCCGCGCTCCTGCAGCTGCGGCACGGTCCGCGCACCGACGTAGAACATCGACTGGTGCAGGCCACCGATCAGCTGGTGGGCGACGGCCGCGAGCGGGCCGCGGTAGGGCACCTGGCCCTCGATGCCCTCGGTGATGATCTCGTCGTCGGACAGGTCGCCCTGGAAGTAGCGGTCCTTGGAGTACGAGCGGCGGTCGCCGCGCGACTGCATCGCGCCGAGCGAGGCCATGCCGCGGTAGCGCTTGAACTGCTTGCCGTTGACGAACACCAGGTCGCCGGGCGACTCGTCGCAGCCCGCGAGCAGGCCGCCGAGCATCACGGTGTCGGCGCCGGCCACGAGGGCCTTGGCGATGTCGCCCGAGTACTGCAGGCCGCCGTCGCCGATCACGGGCACGCCCGCCGGCTTGGCCGCGAGGGACGCGTCGTAGATCGCGGTGATCTGCGGCACGCCGACACCTGCGACCACTCGCGTGGTGCAGATCGAGCCCGGCCCGACGCCCACCTTGACGGCGTCGACGCCAGCGTCGACGAGCGCCTGCGAGCCCTCGCGGGTCGCGATGTTGCCGCCGATCACCTGCACGTGGCGCGTGCCCTTGTCGGTCTTGATGCGGCGGACCATGTCCAGCATGAGGCGGGCGTGGCCGTTCGCGGTGTCCACGACGAGCACGTCGACGCCGGCCTCGACCAGCGCGGTCACGCGGTCCCAGGCGTCACCGAAGAAGCCGACGGCCGCTCCGACCACGAGCCGGCCCTCGCCGTCCTTCGTGGCGTCCGGGTACTGCTCCGACTTGACGAAGTCCTTGACGGTGATGAGGCCGCGCAGCACGCCCAGGTCGTCGACGAGCGGGAGCTTCTCGATCTTGTGCTTGGCCAGCAGCGCCGCGGCGTCGTCGCGCGTGATGCCGACCGGAGCCGTGATCAGCGGCATGGGCGTCATGATCTCGCGCACGCGCAGCGACTCGAAGTCGCCTGGCGGGACGAACCGCAGGTCGCGGTTCGTGATGATGCCCAGGAGTCGGCCGTCCGCCTCGACGACCGGGAGGCCGGAGACGCGGTACGTGCCGCACAGGCGGTCGAGCTCGGCGAGCGTCGCGTCGGGCGAGACGGTTACGGGGTCGGTCACCATGCCGGACTCGGAGCGCTTGACCAGGTCCACCTGGTGCGCCTGGTCCTCGATCGACAGGTTGCGGTGCAGGATGCCGATACCGCCCTGGCGCGCCATGGCGATGGCCATGCGCGACTCGGTGACGGTGTCCATGGCCGCGCTGAGCAGCGGCACGCGCACGCTGATCTCGCGCGTCAGCCGCGAGGTGGTGTCCACCTCGCTGGGGATGACGTCGGTCTCTCCCGGCAGCAGGAGGACGTCGTCGTAGGTCAGTCCCGTGAGGGCGAACGGGTTGTGCACCAGCTCCGTCATCGGGTCAGGATACGTCGCCCGGACGCCTCGTCGGACCCCCGTCTCGGAGGTCCGACGAGCATCACGTCAGCGGATGAGACCGCCGCGCAGGCCGATCGCGACAGCCTGCGCGCGGTCGGACGCGCCGAGCTTGCGGAACAGCCGGCGCGCGTGGGTCTTGACCGTGTCCTCGGACAGGAACAGCTCCTGGCCGATCTGCGCGTTGGAGCGGCCGTTGCTCATCCCGACGAGCACCTCGATCTCACGCTTGGTGAGGACGACGGGCTGCGGGCCGGGGGCCGGGTTGGCCTCCGGCGCGGTGGGTTCGGCGCTGTCGGCGAGCGGCGGCGTGGCAGGGTGCGGGACCTCGCTCACCGGGCGCGGGCCGGACGGGAGCACGGGGCTCGCGAGCACGTGCGCGGCGACGGCGGACAGCTCCGGGCGGCCCACGTCCGGCGCGAGGAAGCCCCGTGCACCCAGGGCCAGCGCGCGGTCGAGGGCCGCGGTGTCGTCGGCTGCGGCGAGCAGCACGACGGCGGCCGACGGGGCGACGGCGCGCAGCCGCCGGATCGCCTCGTTGGCGCCGGGCGCGGGGATGTGCGCGTCGAGCAGCACGATCGTCGGCGGGATCCGGCGCGCGTGCGCCAGAAGCTCGTCGACGCTCGCTGCGGCGCGCACCGGGCTCAGCGTCGGGACGCCGATCGACGTCACCACGAGCCTCTCGCGCACGACGGTCGAGCCGTGACACACCACGACTCCAGCCATGCGTGCTCCCCTCCCAGACAAGTTGCGTAGCCCGATCGTCAGACCGGGTAGTTCGATGGCTATCGGCCAGTCCAAGGGGTGACGTTAGCCGTCTGCGCAAAACTCGTGCGGGTGAGGTCTTGACTACGCCGGTTCCCAGGCCGTATGGGCGGTATGTCAGGGGGCCGCGACGGCCAGCACCTCGTGGAGCAGTCCCTGGAAGCTGCGGGCCCGGTGCACCGACCGTCCGACGGGGATCTCGGCGTGCACCGACTCGGGCACCATGACGAACTGGGGCACGTCGGGATGTTCGTCCGCAAGCCGCCCGACGACGGACAGATCGGCGTCATCACGGCGCGCCACGACGACCACCGCGCGCGGCCGGGTCATGACGACGAGCTCGGCCGCCTGCCGCGGACCGGTGGGCCCGCCGACGATCCGCGCGTCCACGTGGCCCGTCACGAGGGCCGCGGCGAGCGCGTGCGTGAGCAGCGGGCGCGAGTGTCCGACCGGGACGAGCAGCAGCACCACGGCAGCCCCCCGCGGCGCCGGCCCGGCAACGCGGGCACGGAGCGCGTCGAGCGCGGCCGTCTCGATCGTGCGGGCAGCGTCGACGCCGGGGCGGTCCACGACCGTGCGCCGGGCGAGGTCGTTGAGGGCGGGCTCGACGAGCGACGTCCACCAGTGCGCCACGTCGCCCGCGGGCTCCATCGCGAGCAGGCGCGTGCACGTCGCCCTGTCGTCGACGAGCGCGGCGTCGACGAGCATCGTCGGCGTGGCCACGCGCGGCGCCCCCAGCGGCGCGACGACCGGCCCGCCCGGCCCGCCCGACGTCTGCGCGAGGCGGGCGGCGTCGCTCGGGGACACCCCGTCGAGCGTGAGCCGGCGCATGACCAGCAGCCGGTCGACGTCGGCGGGCGAGTACCGCCGGTGCGCCCCCGCGGAGTGCTCGCTCGGACCGAGCCCGTAGCGCCGGTCCCACGTGCGCAGCGTCGCCGGGGCCACGCCGAGCCGACGCGCGACGGCCGCGACGGTGAGCGCCGGACCGTCGGAAGAAGGGTCCGGGTCGAACCGCGCCACGTCCGCGTCAACGGCGGGCGCGGCCGCAGCGTCCTCCTCGTCGGCCATGGCGCGATTGTGCCAGTACAGACGCGGTTACCGCGCCATCATGCCGTGCGCAGCCTGAGTGGGGCCGTTCTCGATCGATTCACCGGATCGGATGACGAACGGGTCTTGAACAACTTCTGGCGCGGTTGTAACGTTCCCCTCGTCGCCCGGCCCGCAAGCCAGGCAACACCCCGACTTCTCACCCCGACCATCCGGCGCCACCACCAGCAGGCGCCACATTCCTTGGAGGAACACATGGCCGAGATCTCGCGTCTTCCCGGACCGGTGATGGACCTGTGGGAGTGGCAGTTCGACGGCGCGTGCCGCGACGCCGACCAGGACCTCTTCTTCCACCCGGAGGGCGAGCGCGGCTCGGCCCGTCGTCGTCGCGCCGAGGCCGCCAAGGCGATCTGCGCCACGTGCCCGGTGCTCAAGGAGTGCCGCGAGCAGTCCCTGCAGGTCCGCGAGCCGTACGGCGTGTGGGGCGGCCTGTCCGAGGACGAGCGCGCCGCGATCCTGTCGCAGCGCACGCGGACCACGAAGGCCGTCTGACCCGAACGTCACGGAAGCCCCCGGTCGACGACGACCGGGGGCTTCTGCGTGTCCCGGCCATGTGCCACGATCGTGACGACGACCGGGGGCACGGTGCGACCGAGCATCTGGGCGGCGGGACTCATCGCCATGGTCGGAGCGACGGCCGCGTGCGCGCCCTCCTCCACGGCTGCGCCGTCGCCGTCGGCCGCCGGGTCCTGCGGCGCGTACACGGTGGTGGACCTCGCTGAGGTGCCCGAGAAGGCGTGGGCATGCCTCCACGCCGGCGAGACGTCGAGTGCCGAGCTCGTGATCACGCGGCACACCACCGAGGGCGACCCCGTCGTCAACCGGTACCTGACCGGGTCGGACATCGCCGGCATCGAGGTCGTCGTCGACTCCACCGCCGACTCGTTCGGCCCGAAGGACGTCACCACCTGGGCGTGCACGGACCTGAATGCGGCGCTCGAGCTGCTCGGCTGCCGACACGTCTGAACGAGAACGGCCCCCTCGGCGCCGTCACGAGGACGGGCCGAGAGGGCCGCGCGGGGCGCGCGTCACCGCGCGCCCGTCAGATCACTTGACGACGACCGCGAGGATGTCGCGAGCCGAGAGGATCAGCAGCTCCTCGCCGGCGTACTTGACCTCGGTGCCGCCGTACTTGGAGTAGATGACCTTGTCGCCGACGGCGACGTCGAGCGGAACCCGGTTGCCCTTGTCGTCGATGCGGCCGGGGCCGACTGCCAGGACCTCGCCCTCCTGGGGCTTCTCCTTGGCACTGTCCGGGATGACGAGACCGGAAGCGGTCGTCGTCTCTGCCTCGAGCGTCTTGACGACGATCCGGTCCTCGAGGGGCTTGATGGAGACCGACACAGCGGACCTCCCCTTCGCGTGTGAGTAGTTCAGCGATGTGGGTGCTGCGCGTTCGGGCCACGTCGTCGCGGGTGCCGCGGCCTGAGGCGCGCTGGCACACTCACGAGGAGAGTGCCAACAGGTGTCACTGTAGGAAGGCGTTAGCACTCGGTCAACCTGAGTGCCAACAATGCTTGTCAGGGGCTCGGCGGACGCACTCCCATGGAAGGATCAGCGCGTGGATCCCGCCGGCCTGACCGCACTGCTCGCCCCGGAGGGCTGGGCGCTGCTGTCAGCCCTCCCCCCGTACGACGAGAAGCTCGCGATGACCATCTCGCAGCGGCTGCGCGACGAGGGGCTCGACCCCGTCCTCGTCGCCGCGGCGCTCACGCAGTCGCGCCTGCGGGCCAAGGCGCACGCTAAGCTCGGCGACTTCGCCGACGGCATGCTGTTCACCCAGGCGGGCCTCGAGCAGGCGACGCGGCTCGAGGTCGGCGCGCACCACGCGCGCCGGTACCGGGATGCGGGCCTGACCCACGTCGCCGACCTCACGTGCGGCATCGGCGCGGACGCGATGGCCTTCGCCGGAGTCGGTCTGCGGGTGACCGCGTCCGACGTCGACGAGATGACCGCAGCGATCGCGACGGTCAACCTGCGCCACTTCCCCGAGGCCGTCGTGCGGCACGGCGACGGTCTGACGCTCGACCTCGCGGACGTCGACGGTCTCTACGCCGACCCGGCCCGCCGCACCGGGCGGGGCACCCGCATCTTCGACCCCGCGGCCTACGCCCCCTCGCTCGACTCGGTGCTCGCCCTGCGCGCGTCCGTCCCCGCGCTCGGCCTCAAGCTCGGCCCCGGCATCCCGCACGCGGCCCTGCCCGACGACGCGCACGCGCAGTGGGTCTCGGTCGACGGCGACGTCGTGGAGGTCGGCCTGTGGTTCGGGCCGCTGGCGCCCGAGGGCCCCGGCCGCTCCGCGCTGCTGCTCGTCGGCGGGCAGGCGCACGTCGTCGCGCCAGGACCCGACGGCCCAGCCCTCGCCGACGCCGGCCCGGTCGGCGCCTACCTCTACGAGCCCGACGGCGCGGTCATCCGGGCGGGCCTGGTCGGCGACGTCGCGCAGCGCGTCGGCGGCCGCCTCGTCGACACGACGATCGCCTACGTCACCTCGGACGCCCTGCGCCGCGACCCGTCGGCCACCGCCTACCGCGTGCTCGACACGATGCCGTTCGGCCTCAAGCGGCTGCGCACCTACCTGCGCGAGCGCGGCGTCGGGCGGCTGACCATCAAGAAGCGCGGCACCGCCGTGGTGCCCGAGCGGCTGCGCAAGCAGCTCGACCTGCGCGGTGACGCCGAGGCGACGATCGTACTGACCCGGGTCGCCGGTCACCAGCAGATCCTCGTCGTGGAGGTGGTGTGATGGCCGCGCCCGTGCAGATCCCGTTCGCGCAGTCCGAGCGCTCGACCGTCGGCATCGAGTGGGAGGTCGCGCTCGTCGACGCCGACTCGGGCGACCTGCGCCAAGCCGCCGAGACCGTGCTCGACACGGTCAAGCCCGACGACGGCACCGACCACCCGCACATCACGCAGGAGCTCCTGCGGAACACCATCGAGGTCTCGTCGGGCAAGTGCGTGACCGTCCGCGAGGCGGCCGACGACCTGCAGCGCGCGCTCGACGAGGTCGCCGCGGCCGCAGCGCCGCTGCGGATCGACCTCATGGGCGGCGGCACGCACCCGTTCGCGAACTGGGCCACGCAGAAGGTCAGCGACAAGCAGCGCTACGCCACGCTCATCGACCGCACGCAGTGGTGGGGACGGCAGATGCTCATCTACGGCGTGCACGTGCACGTCGGCATCGAGGACCGTGCCAAGGTCCTGCCCCTGTCGCGCGCGATGCTCACGGTGTTCGCCCACATCCAGTCGCTGTCCGCGTCGTCGCCGTTCTGGGCCGGCAAGGACACGGGCTACGCCTCGAACCGCGCGCTGCTGTTCCAGCAGCTGCCCACGGCCGGGCTGCCGTTCGGGTTCGACGAGTGGGAGCAGCTCGAGCAGTACGTCGGCGACATGATGCACACGGGCGTGATCGACCAGTTCAACGAGGTCCGCTGGGACATCCGCCCCGCGCCCCGGTTCGGCACGCTCGAGATGCGGATCGCCGACGGCGCGGCCAACCTCCTCGAGGTCACGGCGATCTCCGCGCTCACGCACTGCTTCGTCGAGCACTTCTCCACGCTGCTCGACCAGGGCGAGACGCTGCCGACGATGCCCCCGTGGTTCCTGCAGGAGAACAAGTGGCGCTCGGCGCGCTACGGCATGGACGCGATCATCATCACGAACGCCGCAGGCGACGAGGAGCTCGTCACCGACTCGGTCGCGCACTGGCTGACCGTGCTCGCACCCGTGGCCGAGCGCCTGGGCTGCTCGGCCGAGCTCGAGCAGGTCCGCGTGATCCTGCGCCGCGGCGCGTCCTACCAGCGCCAGCGCGCGGTCGCCCGGCGCAACGCGGGCGAGCTCGACGCGGTGGTCGCCTCGCTCGTCGCCGAGTTCAAGGCCGGCCGCCCGCTCTGATCCCGCGGGGCGGCGAACGTGAAGCCTTCCGCCCGCTCAGCGGGGAAGGCTTCACGTTCCTCAGCGCGTCAGACCAGGACGGTCGTCAGCGGCATCGACGAGTCGACCGGGATGTCGAGCGAAGACGGCGGCAGGCCGCGGCGGACCACGGCGGACCCCAGCGCGGCGATCATCGCGCCGTTGTCCGTGCAGTACCGGATCGGCGGGATGCGCAGGTCGATGCCCGCCGCGGCACAGCGCTCGGCGGCCATGTCACGCAGCTGGGAGTTGGCCGAGAAGCCGCCGCCGACGACGAGCGTCGAGACACCCTGCGCCCGGCAGGCCGCGATCGTCTTGGCGGTCAGCACGTCCGCGACCGCGGCCGCGAACGAGGCGGCGACGTCGGGCAGCGGGATCTCGAGGCCCGCGTCCTGCCGCGCCTCGACCCAGCGGGCCACGGCGGTCTTCAGCCCGGAGAACGAGAAGTCGGTCGCGTGCTTGGCCTGGTCCTTGGGCGCGGTCAGCCCGCGCGGGAAACGGATCGCTGCGGGGTCGCCCTCGCGCGCCAGTCGGTCGATGTGCGGACCGCCCGGGTAGGGCAGGCCCAGCAGCCGGCCGACCTTGTCGAACGCCTCGCCGGCCGCGTCGTCGAGCGTCGAGCCGAGCTCGGTGACGTTGACGGTGTCGTCGATGAGCAGCAGCGAGGAGTGGCCGCCCGAGACGACGAGCGCCATGACGCGCTCGGGGAACGGCCCGTCGACGAGCTCGTCGACCACCGCGTGCCCGATCACGTGGTTCACGCCGTACAACGGCTTGTCGAGCGCGATCGCCAGCGCCTTCGCCGCCGACGCACCCACGGTCAGCGGGCCGACGAGGCCCGGGCCGGCGGTCACGGCGATCGCGTCGACCTCGCCGAGCGACACGCCGGCCGTGGCGAGCGCGCGCTCGATCGTCGGGACCATGGCCTCGAGGTGGGCACGAGACGCGATCTCGGGGATGATCCCTCCGAAGCGCGCGTGCTCGTCGACCGACGAGGCGACGGCGTCGACCAGCAGGTCGTGGCCGCGCACGAGCGCCACTCCCGTCTCGTCGCAAGAGGTCTCGATCCCGAGGACGAGGGGTTCAGCCATGCGTCCTAGGATAGGTGGCGAGGAGAGGTGACGAGCATCACGGCTCCCGTCGGAACACGTCGAGATCGTTGAAACTTGTACGAGATATGACGACCGACACCACCGTCCTCGACGGCCTCGACTTCCCCGTTCCCGCGCTCGCCGTCGGTGACGACGTCGCGGACCTCCTGTTCCGCCAGGCGCGCACCATCGGCGCCTTCACCGACCAGCCCGTGACCGACGAGGAGCTCGCCGCCGTCTACGACCTGGTCAAGTGGGGCCCGACCGCGATCAACACGACCCCGCTGCGCCTGCTCGTCGTGCGCACGCCGGAGGCCCGCGAGCGCCTCGCGAAGCACGTCAACGACGGCAACCGCGACCGCGTCCTGGCCGCGCCGGTCACGCTCATCGTCGCCTCGGACCCCGGCTTCCACCTCCACATGCCGACGCTCGCGCCCCACATGGCCGCGCTCGCCGATGCGCTGCACCCGCAGACCGAGACCCGCGAGCAGATGGCGCGGATGAACACGCTCATCCAGTTCGGCTACCTCATCGTCGGCCTGCGCGCCGCCGGCCTGGACGCCGGCCCCATGGCGGGCCTGGACACCGAGGGCGTCGACGCCGAGTTCTTCGCGGACAACGGCTGGAAGTCGCAGCTCATCATCAACGTCGGCCACCGCGAGGGCGAGGGCACCGCGTACCCGCGGGCCGAGCGCCTCACCTACGACCAGGTCTCGCTGACCGTCTGACACCCAGCCGAGCGCACTGTCGAGCGCGCATCCCTCCCGGGGTGCGCGCTCGACGCATGTCAGGAGCCGGTGGCCACCGCGCGGGTCGGGTCGTTCGACCACTGGGACCACGAGCCCGGGTACAGCGCCGCCTCGATCCCCACCGCGGCCAGCGCCGCGACCTCGTGCGCGGCCGTGACCCCCGAGCCGCAGTAGACAGCGACCGGAGCGCCGGCCGCCGCGCCCAGGGCGCGGAAGCGGTCGCGCAGCGCGTCGGCCGCCAGGAAGGTCCCGTCCGCGCCGAGGTTGCTCGCGGTCGGCGCGGAGACCGCGCCCGGGATGTGACCCGCCTGGGGGTCGACCGGCTCGACCTCGCCCGCGTACCGCTCGGCGGCGCGCGCGTCGAGCAGCGGGCCGTCCCAGGCCGCGGCGTCGTCGGCGTCGATCGTCGGCATGCCGCCGGGCCGCACGACGAGGTCGCCCGGCTCGACCGTGACGGCGCCTGCCTCCAGCGTGAGGCCTGCGGCCGTCCACGCCTCGAGGCCACCGTCGAGCAGGCGTACGCCGCGCTGGCCCGCCCAGCGCAGCAGCCACCAGGCGCGGGCCGCGGAGATCCCCCCGCCCGCGTCGTACGCGACGACGGCGCGGTCCTCCCGCACGCCCCAGCGCCGTGCCGCAGCCTCGAGGTCGGCGACTGCCGGCAGCGGGTGCCGCCCCTCGGCGGCGCTCGGCGGCGCGGCGAGCTCGGCGTCCAGGTCGACGAACACCGCACCGGGCAGGTGCCCCGCGAGGTACTGCTCGTGCCCGTCGGTGCGGCCCAGCGCCCAGCGGACGTCGAGCAGCACGGGCGGCTCGTCCCCCGCGAGCGCCGCCGCGAGGCTCAGAGCGTCGACCAGCACATCGTCGCGATCAGTCATCAGAGTCCCCATCTCCGGGCGACGTCAGCTCGAGCCGCATCGTCCACGCGTCCTTGTTCTCCGGCTGGTAGTACCCGCGGCGCAGGCCGAGCCGCGCGAAACCCGCGCGCTCGTACAGCCGCAGCGCAGGCTCGTTGTCCACGCGCACCTCGAGCAGCACGGACGCGGCTCCGACCTCGCGCGCCCGGGCGACGAGCGCGGCCAGCATCACGGCACCAAGCCCGCGGCCCTGCTGCACCGTGGCCGTGCCGATCGTCATGACCTGCGCGTCGTCCCCGTCGAACCACAACCCGGCGTACCCGGCCAGGATTCCGTCGACGTCCACCCCGACGTACCAGCGACCGGGGCCGACGAGCTCCTCGGCGAGCATCGCGGCCGACCACGCACCGGCACCGAACAGCTCGCGCTCGAGCACCTCGAGCACGGGCAGGTCCGCCGCGGTCAGCGGTCGGACCGTCATCCTCCGACGCGCTTGCTGCCCGCGGACGGGACGGCGTCGGGGCGACGCAGGTACAGCGGCTCGGTCGGCAGGTCGAGGCCCTCGCCGCGGCGGGCGATCGCGAGCCGGGCCAGGTCGGCCGGGTCGGGGTCGAGCGGGCCGTCGGCGACGGCCGCGCCGCCGAGCGCCTCGGGGTAGAGCGTCGCGCCCCGCCCGACGACGAGGGTCCCGGGCTCGACGGGCACGGATGCCGCGGCGCCCACGGCGGGCTCGCTCAGCACGCTCACCCGCCCGGGCGCCTCGGCGCGGTACGCGGACCAGTAGACCTCGCGGCGACGCGCGTCGGTGGCGACCACGATCGTCGTCCCGACGGGAGCGGTCCTCGACGCGGCGACCGCTATCGCGTCGAGCGACGGCACGCCGAGCGCGGGGATGCCGAGCCCGAGCGCGAGGGTCCGCGCGGTCACGAGCCCGACGCGCAGGCCGGTGAACGGAGCCGGGCCGGTGCCCACGACGATCGCCGTCAGCTCGCGGCGGTCCAGCCCGGCCTCGGCGAGGACGTCGGTGATCATGGGCGCGAGCAGCTCGGCATGGTGCCGCTGCTGGCTGTCGGAGCGGGCGGCGAGCACCTCGCCGGTGTCGGAGGTCAGCGCG
>NZ_QWKP01000168.1 GCF_003470205.1 Cellulomonas rhizosphaerae | reverse complement strand
GTGATGCCGAGCTCGTCGCGCAGTGCTGCGGCGAGCTGGTCACGCGTGCGCTCCTGCCCGTCCGAGCGCAGCCAGCCGACGAGCTCGTCGAGCTGGTCGTCGGAGTACGCGCCGATCGGGAGCCCCTTACGGACGTCGGGACGCTGTCGTGTCGGAACCGCGAGGACGAGTTGCAGCGGCGCCGATGCGGCCGGCGGCTCGGCGGACGACGGTGCAGCGGTCGCCGACGCGCCGGCCTCGGGCGCAGCGGCCGCAGGCGTAGCCGGCACGACCGGAGTCGGAGCCGATGCGAAGTGCGCAGTGCCGGCGACGTGCGGCTCCTCGGGAACCGCCGCGCGCTCGAGCGGCGCCTCGGCGTTGGCCGGGTCGACGGGCGCGAGGATCTCCATGACGCCGCCGTGCACCGAGGCCATCCGCACGGGTGCGGACGCAGGAGCGGCCGCCACCGGCGCGGAGGCCGTGTCCTCGCGAACCGGGTTCGTCGGCTCCGCGTCAGCCGTGGAGGCCGACGTCTCGCCCGACGTCGCGGCGGGCGGCGCACCGATGACCGTGATCGTCCCCGTGCTCGGGGCTCCACCCGTCGACGAGGCCGCGCCCGGCTCGCGCGTGGCCACGGCTGCCGGCGGGACCGCCACGACGTCGTCGATCGCCTCGGACTCGTCGGCGACCACGGGGACGCTCAGCGTCGGCGGGCGCGCGTCGCGAGGCTCAGCCGGGACGCGGGCGTGCACCGCGCGACGGATCCGGTCGACCTCGGCCTGCGGGTCGAGGAACGCGGCGGCGGACCACACGCGCACGACCGACCAGCCGAGGTCGGCGAGCCGGTCGGCGACCAGACGTTCGCGCACCCGGATGCTCGGCTCGGCGACGTAGGCCTCGTCGTCCGTGAGGACGGCGACGAGCATCTCGCCGGGCACGTCGGGGTGGCCGACGACCATCGGGATGCGCGTGCCACCGGGGATGCCGTAGTCGACGTCGACGACCAGGCCGTGCCGCCACAGGCGCTCGGCGAGGTCGAGGAGCAGGCGGTCGGGCTCGGGGGCGTCGGCGGCGGGGGCCTCGTCGACCGGGGTCTCATCGGAGGAGTCCTCGCCAGCGAGGGCGTCGGCGGCGGAAGCATCGGCGACGCTCGTGTCGGCCGAGCCGTCGACCGCGACGTCGACCAGCGGTGCGTCGGCAGGCGCAGGGTCGGCAGGCGCGGGGTCGGCCACAGCCGCCGAAGCGGGTGCGTCGTCGTCCACCGCGGAGGTCGCACCGGCCGCGCCATCAACCAGGTCGACCACCGCAGTGCCCGAGGTGTCACCGGCGGCGCCCGCGGGCGCCTCGGCTTCGGCGTCGTCGCCAGACCCGGCAAGCGCGGTCCCGTCGTCGGGCGTCGGAGCCTCGTCGTCCACGGACTCGGAGTCCGGCTCCTCGGCAGACGCCCCCACGGCCCGCGCGACGATCCCGTCGCTGACGATCCCGGTGAGCGAGCCCGCCTCGGCGACGAGCGCGTCGTCGTCCCAGTGCGCCCCCAGCTCGGTCCCGCCGGCCGCGCGCGACGCGGCGAACGCGAGCAGGTCGCGCAGCAGCCGCGGCCCGGGCCCGCGCAGGCGGGTGCTGTCGAGGTCGTCGGCCGCGAAGCACGAGACCACGGTGAGCCGGCGCGCGGTCGAGCCGAGCGCATCGAGCAGCAGGGCGTCGCCGCCGGGTGCGCTGACCGGGCCGAACGTGTGCAGCACACGGCGGTGGGGCGTGCGTCCGAGGCCGAGCGTGAGCACGACAGCGTCACGGCGCAGCCCGCCGACGTTCGTGAGGTCGGTGACCACGAACGGGTCGGTGCGACCCGAGTCGAAGAAGGCCGCCAGCGCGGGGTTGGTGCGGACCTCGGAGAGCACGGCCTCGCGGACCGCCTCGGCGTGGGCCGGGGTCACGGTCACGACGGCGAGCGACTCGTCGGCCCGCATGAGGGCGTGGTCGAGCACGATCTCGAGGACGCGGTCGACCTCGGCGGTCGTCGTCGCGACCATGCCGGACTCGCCGTCCGGCATGCCGGTGCCGTCGACGACCTCGACGTGCACGAGCGGCACCTGCTGGGGCAGCGGGAGCGCGCTGAGCACACCGTCGTAGCCGTGCTGCGCGAGGAACGCCGTCAGGTAGGGGTCGCGGCGCGAGGCGCGGGCGTGCAGCGCGACGCTCGGCAGGACGCCCGCTAGCTCGCGGACCGCGGAGCCCGAGGCGCAGCGCGCATCGCCGACGACGACGACCTGGCGGCCGCGCGCGACCGCGGCGAGCGCGACCTCGACGGGCAGGTGCGCGGCCGAGTCGACGAGGACGAGGTCGACCGTGCGCGAGGGCGGCAGCACCTGCGGCACGAGCATCGGGCTCGCCGCGATGACGGGCCGCAGGCGACGCGCGACGTCGGGGTGCCGGCCGAACGTGTCGCGCAGCGACGTGAGCCGCTCCTCGACGAGCTCGGCGAACAGGTCCTCCGCCTGGGCGCGGTGCTGGCGCAGGACCGTGCCCACGTGGGCGACCGCGCCCGCGAGGACCGGCCCGGACAGGCGGTCGACGTGCTCGCGGTCGAGCCGCACGTACTGCGCGGCCAGCGCGCCGAGCGCCGCACCGTCGTACCCGGCGAGCGTGGGCTCGGCCGTGAGGATCTGCTCGATGACCGTGCTCCACCAGGCCAGGTCGAGCTCGGCCACCGCGAGCGTCGGGTCCACGGACCGGTCGGCGAGGTCGTCGACCAGCGCGCCGAGGCCCGCGCCGCGCAGGCGGTGCAGCAGGCCGGTGCGGTCGGGCAGCGTCTCGAGCGCGGCGACGCCCGCACGCAGGCGGGTCAGCCGCTCGATGAGCGCCGGCAGCGCGAGGGTGCTCAGCGCGGCGCCGTCGGGCGTCCCCGCGAGCACCTCGTCGAGGGCGTCGAGGTCGACGCGGATCGCGGCGAACTCCTCCTCGATCTGCTCGAGGCCGTCGGGCAGGCGCGGCCAGCCGCCACCCGGGCAGTGCGCGTGCCAGATCTGCCGCTGCTCGGCGACCTCCAGCAGCGCGCCGTGCAGGTCCGCGACCGGGCGGCCCGGCCGCACCATGTCCTTGGCCTGCTTGCGCAGCCGACGACGCACCACGGCGCCCATCTCCACGCCGTGCTCGTCGCGCCACTGCGAGGTCGCGGTCGCCGCGACGAGGTCGGACGCGGTGCGCTCGAAGACGATCGGCTGGAACACGTCGAGCGCCGCGCGGACGCCGTCGAGCATCGTGAGCTGCTCGGCCCACGCCGCGAGGGTCGTCGCCCTGGTCAGCCCGGTCTCGTGCGCGACCTGCTCGGTGCGCTCGACGAGCATCGGGAGCGCGGAGTCGAGCAGGCGCTCGAGGCGGCGGACGGCCACGTCGGCGTCGGCACGGGTGCGCAGGTCGGCGCCGTACCAGGGGGTGTCGCCGGGCCGCACGCGGAACGCGCCGAGCTCGCCGACGCGCGTGAGCAGGGCGCCGAGCTCGTCGCGCTGGGTCGCGTCCAGCACGCGCGCGACGTCCGGCGCGAGGCGGACGGTCGTGCGCGGCGTCGGCCGCGTCGAGGTGAGCCGGGCCAGCTGCTGCAGGGCGTCGTAGGCGGAGACACCCCACGGCTCGCGTGGCGCGTGCAGGCCGACGACGTAGCCGCGCAGCTGCTCGCGGTGCGCGACGAGCTCGGAGCGCAGCGCGTGCAGGCCGTGCGGGTCGACGGCCGGCGCCTCGAGCGTCATCGCACCGAGCAGCCGTCGCGAGGCGACCGTGCGCCAGCCGGCCTCGGGCGCGACGTCGAGGACGAGGTCGCCCAGGCCGAGGTGCTCGAGCCGCTCGACGAGGGCCGTCGCGGACCGCCGGTGGCCGGGGACGTACAAGACGGTGCGTCCCGACGCGGCGGCGTCGGCGACCAGGGCCGCGAGGGTGCCGGTCACGTCCGAGCCGGTCGGCGCGTCGACGAACAGGTGCGTGCCGGTCGCGACGACGTCGAGGACGTGCTGCTGGGCCGGGTCGAGGTCGCCGACGCCGCGCTCCAGGGCGGGGTCGCGGTCGCCGACGACGGGAGCGGGCAGCGCGCGGCCGGCGAGCTGCTCGGCGTCGACGCCCGCGAGCGCGGCGATGACCTCGTGCCGGTCGAGGCTGCCGGCGAGCTGGTCGAGGTCGTCGACCAGTACCTGGCCGGGGTGCACGAACGCGCCGACGACGACGCGCTCCGCGAGCGCGAAGTCCTCGAGGACGGCCTCGCCCAGCGACGCGAGCCGCTGCAGGGCCGCGCGCGGGTCGAAGCCCGACGGCGTGAACGCGCCGCGGGCGACAGCACCGGGGTCGAGCAGCGCACCGCGCGAGCGCAGGGCCCGCGCCAGGACGGGGTTGACCTCGAGCGACGGCTCGAGGGCGAGCTCGTAGTCGGCCTCGCCCGAGCCGCGGGCGCGCAGGGTCACCGGGCGGAGCAGGACGGGGGCGCGGACCGTGCGCGGCGAGCGGTCGACGGGCTCGTCGTCGGCCCGCTGACGCTGGCGCGTGACCGACGCGAGCGCGCCGACGTCGTCCTGCGCGGAGTCGGCAGCGGTGCGCTCGGTCCAGGTCGCGACGCCGATGGCCAGCGACGTGGGGGCGATGCCGTACTGCTGCGCGTAGGAGGCCGAGCGGGCGCTGACCGCGCGAGCGCGTCGTCGGGCCGTCGAGAGCGCCGAGCCCTCGCGCACGAGGTTGGACAGGCGGGTCTCGCGCCCGGCGAACAGCTGCGCCATGCCCGACGGGTGCGCTGCCGAGAGGTCGAGCGCGGCCTCGCCGAGCAGCTCGACGTCCGCCAGCGTGGATCCGCCCGCGGCCTCGACCAGCGCGGCGCGCCACGTGGCGACGGCACCCTCGACGAGCTCGTCGGCAGACGGGGGCTCGACGAGGACGACGGCAGGGTTGTCGGTGACGGGAGCGTGCACCTGGCCCGGTGTGGCTCCCGTGCCGGGCGCGCGCGCAGGAACGGTCACTCGTCGACGGTAACCGCGGGCCGTCCGCCAGCCGCGCAGACACTCCCGCACGCCGCGACTTCCCGCCCCGATCCGCGCCGATCCGCCCAGATCCGCGTTCATCACGGGGATTGCGGATCGTCACGGGGCTTGCAACCACCGTGCAGATGCGCAATCCCCGTGACGACGCCGGCGCGCAACGCGCGGGGCGAGTGCCGGCCGGTATCGGGTAGCCGCGCGGGAGGCCTTGCGGGGCGCGGGCGGCGGATCGGGCGGGCAGCGGAGCTCGGTGCCGGGGACGCACGAAGGGCGGGACCGCGTGGTCCCGCCCTTCGGAAGTAGACGACGGTGCGCACCGCGCAGGGGGCAGGCGATGCGCACCGTCAGGTGTGAGTCTGCGCCACCGAAGGCCTTCTGGTCAAACGTCCAACGCACCCGACCGGGTGATTCTGCGGACCTCCGAGCAACCTGTGAATCACCTGTCAGGACCGCCGGACGAGGTGCGGTGCTGGACCGCTCCAGATCGCCACCCGGCGGCCAGGCCCGCCGCGCCTGTGACCAGCAGGTTCACCCGTTCGGGTGCCGAAATGGTGCCCCGGGCAGCGGCGTGCTCGCGGCCTCGGGCACGCGGCGATGTCGGACTCGTCCGATCGGGCCCACGGCTTCATCCACCCGCCGGTTGCGCGTCACCCACGCGATGCCTGGACGTCGGCTGCGCGCGGGACCGTCTGTCCGGCCGCACGGAGCGGACCGCCGCTCGAGCGTGCTCGTGGGCGGCGCACCGGTCGACCACCCCACGACCCAGCACGCACGCACCCGAACCGGACGGAGATCATGAGCGCGACGATCGAGGCGCCGCGCACGATCCCGCCGGCTGCCCCCGACGAGCCGGACGTGCCGCGCAGGCTCGGCACCCGTCGGTCGGCGAGCGACAAGGCGTTCCGCGCAGTCCTGCTCACCAGCGGTGCCGCGGTGCTCGCGATCATGGGCTTCGTCGGCGCGTTCCTGCTGCTGCGCGCGTGGGACGCCCTGAGCCAGGCGGGCTGGAGCTTCCTGACCACGCAGGCGTGGGAGCCGGACTCGGGCAACTTCGGCATCGCGGCGATCCTGGTCGGCACGATCCTCATCGCCACGGTCGCGGTCGTCGTGGCCGTGCCGCTCGCGCTGGGCGTCGCGCTCTACATCAGCGAGTACGCGCCGACGAGGATCAAGCAGAGCCTGGTCAGCATCGTCGACCTCATGGCCGCCATCCCCTCGGTCGTCTTCGGGCTGTGGGGCTTCTTCTTCCTGCAGGGCCGGATCACGGACCTGGCGCGGTGGCTGTCGACGACGTTCGGCTGGTTCCCGCCGTTCCAGGTGCCCGGCTCGGACCCGAGCGACCCGCTCGCGACCGCCACGGTCTACACGTCCTCGACGTTCATCGCCGGCCTGGTCGTCGCGATGATGATCGCGCCGGTCGTCGCCTCGATCATGCGCGAGGTCTTCACGCAGGCGCCGGTCGGCGAGCGGGAGGGCGCGCTCGCGCTGGGCTCGACCCGCTGGGGCATGATCCGCCGCGTCGTCCTGCCCTACGGCAAGGGCGGCATCATCGGCGGCACGATGCTCGGCCTGGGCCGCGCGCTCGGCGAGACGATCGCCGTCTACATGATCATCTCGCCGGTGTTCGCGATCCAGTGGCACGTGCTGGCGAACGGCGGCAGCTCGGTGTCCTCGCTCATCGCGCTGCGGTACGGCGAGTCGACACCGTTCGGGATGTCCGCCCTGATGGCGGCCGGGCTCGCGCTGTTCCTCATGACGCTGGTCATCAACTTCGCGGCCTCGTCGGTCGTGGCCCGGTCCCGGTCGGGGGCGAGCAGCTGATGACGACCATGGCCCCCGCGCGCACCGAGGTCCGCCGCCAGCTCACCGGCGTCCGGGTCTCCGACCTGCTCAACCTGTGCGGCGCGGGAGCGGCGGCGATCGCGCTGACCGCCCTGCTCAGCAGCCAGCTCGCACCGATCACCAGCCCGCTCGGGTTCGTCGCGGTGGCCACGGCGGTCTTCCTGGCGCTGTACGCCCTGCTCGTCTCGCTCACCGAGCGCGGGGTCGCCGTGCGCGACCGCCTCGTGACCGTCGTCGTGCACGGCCTGGCCTTCACGCTGCTCGCGGTGCTCGTGTTCATCGTGGTGTTCACGTTCGCGCGTGGCGCGAGCGCGCTGCCGCACCTGAACTTCTTCACCGACGACATGGCGATGGCCGGCCCGCTCGACCCGCTCGACGTGGGCGGCATCGCGCACGCGATCGTCGGCACGCTCATCCAGATCAGCATCGCGCTGGCCATCACGATCCCGCTGGGCCTGCTCACCGCGGTGTTCCTCAGCGAGATGCCCGGCCGGTTCGCGCGCCTGGTGCGCACCGTCGTCGAGGCCATGACCGCGCTGCCGTCGATCGTCGCCGGCCTGTTCGTCTACGCGACCCTGATCCTGGCGCTCGGCGTCCCCAAGTCCGGCCTCGCCGCGGCCACCGCGATCAGCATCATGATGCTGCCGATCATGGTCCGGTCCTCCGACGTGGTCCTGCGCCTGGTGCCGGGCACGCTCAAGGAGGCGTCCTACGCCCTCGGTGCCGGGCAGCTCCGCACGGTCTGGCAGGTCGTCCTGCCGACGACGCGTTCGGGGCTGACCACCGCCGTCATCCTGGCCACGGCCCGCGGCATCGGCGAGACCTCGCCCGTGCTGCTGACCTCGGGCTTCACGGCCGCGATGAACACGAACCCCACGCAGGGCCCGATGGTCAGCCTGCCGCTCGCGATCTTCCAGTTCGTGAAGTCGCCCGAGCCGACGATGGTCGCGCGCGGGTTCGGCACCGCCGCCGTGCTCATGCTGCTCGTGCTGACCCTGTTCGTCGTCGCGCGCGTCGTCGGCGGCAGCAACCCGCTGAAGAAGGACGCCCGACGACGGGCCCGCGAGCAGCAGCGCCGCGCCCGAGCCGACCATCGCGCCCGCCGAGCGAAGCGCACGTCCCGCCCCGCACGCACCGACCAGCCCGTCCCCCAGGAGCAGTCATGAGACGCGCCCTCGCCCCTTTCATCGCTGCGATCCTCCTGCTGAGCGCGGGCGCCGGACCCGCAGCGGCCGACTCGTTCGTCCCCGTCAACGGCGCGGGCTCCTCGTGGAGCTCGAACGCCGTCGACCAGTGGCGCCGCAACGTCGAGCAGTACGGCATGCGGATCAACTACGCGAGCACCGGCTCGTCCGACGGCCGCAACCAGTTCAAGGCCGGCACGGTCGACTTCGCGATCACCGAGATCCCCTACGGGCTCAAGGACGGCGGCGTCGTCGACACCCCGCCGAGCCGCGGCTTCGTCTACATGCCGATCGTCGCGGGCGGCACGGCGTTCATGTACAACCTGTCGGTCGGCGGCAAGCAGGTGACCAACCTGCGGCTCTCGGGCGACGTGGTGACCGGCATCTTCACCGGCACGATCACGAGCTGGGACGACCCCGCGATCGCGAAGGACAACCCGGGCCTCGCGCTGCCCAAGCGCAAGATCGTCCCGGTCGTCCGCTCCGACGGCTCGGGCTCGACCGCGCAGTTCACGACGTGGATGGCGGCCCGGCACGGCAAGGCGTGGGACACGTACTGCGCGGCGGCGGGCCGCTCGACCCCGTGCGGCGTCACGAGCTCCTACCCGACGATCCCCGGCAAGGGCTTCGTCGCGCAGCCCAACTCCCAGGGCGTCGCGGGCTACGTCGCCCAGCGCGGCAACGTCGGCACCATCACCTACGTCGAGTACTCCTACGCGCTCAAGACCGGCTACCCCGTGGCCAAGGTGCTCAACGAGGCCGGCTACTACGTCGAGCCGACGGCCTCGAACGTCGCGGTCGGCCTGCTCGGCGCCGAGATCAACACCGACGAGAAGTCCCCGAAGTACCTCACGCAGGACCTGTCCGGCGTCTACACGAACGGCGACAAGCGCACCTACCCGCTCTCGTCGTACAGCTACATCGTGGTCCCGACGAGCACGCAGAACGGGTTCACCGCCGCCAAGGGCCACACCCTCGGCGCGTTCGCGAGCTACTTCCTGTGCGAGGGCCAGCAGCAGGCGGAGGTGCTCGGCTACTCGCCGCTGCCGGTCAACCTGGTCCAGGCGGGCCTCGACCAGGTGGGCAAGATCCCCGGGGCCGACGACGCGAACGTGGACATCAAGAAGTGCAACAACCCGACGTTCTCGGCCGACGGCAGCAACACGCTCGCCAAGAACGCCCCGCAGCCGTCGGAGTGCGACAAGCAGGGCAACGACCAGTGCGACAAGCCGACCGGCGGCGCGGCGCCCCCGCCCGGCAGCAAGGGCGACACGACGGGCGGCGGCACGAAGACCCCGACCGGCACGAAGACGGACGGCGGCACGAAGGGCACGGGCGGCGGCACGACGGGCACCGGTGGCGACCCCGGCACGGGCGGTTCCACCGGCGACGGCACGACGCAGGGCACCGACGGGACCACGGACGGTGGCACGGGAACCGGCACCGGGACCGGGACGGGCGTGGCGGTCGCGGGCCCGAGCACGGGCGGCGGGCCGGTCGTCTGCTCCGACGACACCGGCCAGTGCACCAACGTGGTCTCGATGCCGATCGAGACCGAGGCACGCTCGTCGGGCAGCATCAGCCCGCTCGCGGTCGTCGCCGCGTGCCTGCTCCTCGTGGCCCTCGTCGTGATCCCCCCGCTCGTCTCGCGCGGCGCGCAGGCGCGCAAGGTCCGTCGGTGAACGGCGCACGCGTACGCCGCGCGGGCGCCTGGCTCACCGTCGTCGGCGTCACGGCGACGACGCTCGGCTCGGCCCTGCTCTTCGCCACGGGCAGCGCCGCCGCCGAGGCCGGGGACGACCCCGTCGTCGAGGCGGTCGAGGGCGGCTCGCAGGTGGTCCAGGCCTGGTCGGACCCGTCGCTCGTCGGCGAGCGCGACCGCAAGGACCCCGACTACGCGACCTTCGCCAAGCTCGAGGTCACCGTCAGCCAGACGCGCAACCTCTCGCACCAGGGCGTGACCGTCGACTGGAAGGGCGCGCGCCCCACGTCGACCGGCCGGTTCGCGACGGACTACCTGCAGGTCATGCAGTGCTGGGGCGACGAGGCGGACGGCCCGGAGCCCCAGCAGTGCCAGTGGGGAGCGCCCAACCCGAGCCTCAGCACGCTGCTCGGCGACCGCACCGGGCTGCGCTCGCTCAAGCGTGGCGAGGACCCGTTGCAGGCGTACGACGCGGCCCACCTGGTGCCGCCGCCGATCACCAACCCGAACCTCAAGGCCTACACGGTGCCGTTCACGCCCGTGACGGGCGGCTCGGTCACCGACGTGGCCGACTACTTCACCTCGACGTCGAGCAACGAGATCACCGCGGCACGCACGGGAGGCGACGGGACCGGCACGGCGAACATGGAGATCCAGACCTCTCTCGAGGCCCCGCACCTCGGCTGCGGCGAGACGCTCAAGAGCGGGTCGCCGCGCGCGTGCTGGCTCGTCGTCGTGCCGCGCGGGGAGACCGACGCCGACGGGAGCTTCGCGGAGGACTCGTCGACCGGCAGCATCTCGGGCTCGCCCCTGTCGGCGACCGCGTGGTCGCACCGCATGGTCTTCCCGCTGCAGTTCGCGGCCATCGGCTCGTCGTGCGCGCTGGGCAACGCCGAGCAGCGCCTCGTCGGCGACGAGCTGTTCTCCGACGCGATGACCTCGTGGCAGTCCGCGCTGTGCGGAACGGGCACCACGTACGGCTACTCCCAGATCGGCGACGGGGAGGCCCGCGCGCAGCTGCTCAGCTCGGTCACCGGTGCGTCCGGCCTCGCGGTGGTCAACCGCCCGCTCGCGCCCGAGAAGGAGCGGCCGATCGTCTACGCGCCCGTGAGCCAGACGTCGCTCGTCGTCGCGTACACGATCGACCGGCAGTACACGCTGGGCAGCACGCTCGCGAGCCGCGACGGCACGGCGGTCGAGGACCTCGTGCTCAACGCCCGCCTGGTGGCCAAGCTGCTCACGCAGTCCTACCGCGCCGACGTGCCCGGCGGCGGCTCCGTAAAGCCGCTGACCGACAATCCGCGCAGCATCGTCAACGACCCCGAATTCGTCGCGCTGAATCCCGAGATGGCGCAATTCGTGCACACCGCGGCGCCGGACGGTCTGATGGTCGGGCTGGGGACCTCCGATGCTTATGCCGAGGTGTGGCGATGGATCATTGCCGACCCCTTTGCGCGGTCATTTCTCGAGGGCGAGCCCGACGAGTACGGGATGCGCGTCAACCCCGTCTACGAAGAGCTCGACCTCACGCACGACGACACGCTCGACAGCTTCCCCAAGGCCGACCTGAGCACCTACCGGCAGGACGAGACCGTCCCCGCGCCCGGCTACGGCACGCTGGACCTGCGGCCGTACACGAACGACATGGCGGACGCGGCGGGCCGCACGCAGAAGGCGAACTCGGGCGCCAAGATCGTCTGGGACCTGAACAAGGTGCCGCCCGTGTTCAACACCTCGGGCGCGCAGCTGCCGGGCCAGCGGTTCTCGCTCGCCATCACCGACCTGGTCTCGGCGCAGCGTTTCGGCCTGCGCACCGCGCGGCTCGTGAACGCCGCGGGCCAGTCGCTCGCGGCGAGCGACGAGACGATGCAGAAGGCGGTCGACGCGATGGTCGACACCGCCGTGCCCGGCGTGGTCGCGACCGATCCGAGCGCGCGCGTCCGGGGCGCCTACCCGCTGACGCTGGTGAACTACGCGGGCGTCTCGGTGTGCTCCACCACTGCTGACCAGCGCAAGGACTACGCGGCGTTCCTCGACTACGCCGCCACGACCGGCCAGCGGGTCGGCGAGACCAAGGGCCTGCTCCCGCGCGGGTACCTGCCGCTCGAGGACGCGCAGGTCACGGCGACGACCGACGTCGCGGCCGGGCTGACCGACGAGGGCGCGATCGCGAAGACGTGCGGCACGGGCACCCCGAAGCCGACCGCGACGCCCACCGCGACCCCCACGCCAACACCGACGGCCACGACGCCGACGACGAACCCGACGAGCGACCCCGCGCCGGTGGCCCCGCCGGCCACCACCCCGGACACCCCGTCCCCGTCGGCCACCACGACGGCTCCCCCGGTCGACCCCGACACGGGCGAGGCGACCCCGGGCGAGCCCCGGCTCACCGGCGGCGGACCGCTCGGCGCGGCGCGTCTCGGCATCGCCGGCTCGGTCGGCCTCGGTGCCGCGTGCGCCGTCACCGGGCCGCTGCTCATGCGGCGCGGGCGCACGTTGGCGAGCCGCGAGGAAATGGGCGGATGGACGGGCGACTTCGTGTGACGAACGACCATCGTTTCCCTGTCCTTTGCTCAGCGTTGTCACAGCGTCCCTAGCATTCGGCCAGGCGCGGAATCGCGCCGATTCTCATGCCCATCCGCATTGCTCGGAGAGGAACAGTCAGATGAAGGTTTCTACCTTCGGAAAGTTCGGCCTGTGCGCCACAATGGCGGCACTCGCGCTCGGCACCGTCGTCGCGCCGGCCCAGGCGGACCCCACCGCCGGGACGTTCGGGACGCTCGTCGGCCTCGGCTCGGACACCACGCAGGCCGTCGTCGGCGGCCTCGCCACGTCGATCGGCGGCGGCGTGCTCGCCTCGTACGACGCGACCGGCAGCGGCACGGTCGTCACCCGCTCGGGCGGCGTCGCGATCCCCCGCGCCAACAACTCGGGCGGCGGGCGTGACCTGCTGCGCGTGGCCATCGGCCAGACCGAGACGGCCAACATCCCGGTCTTCAACTCCCCGACCGTCCCCGTGACGACCTCGGGCATCGCCGGCCAGGTCCAGTTCGCGCGCAGCTCGAGCGGCGCGGGCAGCGCCGACGTGGCCGACGACGGCGTGCTGACCTACATCCCCTTCGCGGTGGACGCGGTCTCCTACGCCACGGCCCCCGACAGCGTCATCCCGACCGACCTGACCAAGGCCCAGATCGTCTCGATCTTCAAGGGCGAGCTCACGCAGGTCATCGTCAACGGGGCGAGCACGCACCTCGAGGGCTCGACCTACGCGCCGGTCCCCGGCGACGTCGCCACCGCGATCACCACGTTCCTCCCGGCCGCCGGCTCGGGCACCCGCTCCTACTGGCTCGGTCAGATGGGCATCACGGAGGCGAACATCTCCGCGGGCACCTACCCGAACCTCAAGGACAAGGACTTCACGGGCGCTGCGGTGCAGGAGCACCAGGGCGGCTCGCTCGTCTCGGGCACCGCGACGCAGGACGCCGGCGCGATTGCGCCGTTCTCCATCGCGCAGTGGGTCGCGCAGGGCAACACCAAGACGCCCGACCTGCGCGCCGGCGTCCGCATCAACGCCGTGAACGGCCAGCTGGCCACGACGGGTTCCGCGGGCTCGTACGCGCTCAACCCGAGCTACAACGCGTTCACGCGCCCGGTCTACAACATCGTCCCGTCGATCCTCGCCGACGACCCGACGTCGGAGATCGCCAAGACCTTCGTCGGCTCGACGTCGCGGGTCTGCAAGGAGACCGGCACGATCACGGCGTTCGGCTTCGGTCTGCTCACGGGCGGCACGCAGTGCGGTGACACCACGACGCGCGCCTACAAGGCGTCGACGAGCGAGACCACGCTCGCGCTCTCGTCGGCCACGGTCGTCTCCGGCCAGAAGGTCACCGCGAACGTCACGGTCAGCTCGGTCGGCAACGGCGGCGGCACGGTCCGTCTGTACGACGGCACCACGCTGCTCGGCTCGGTCCCCGTCGCGACGGGCGCCACGTCCGGCTCGGCGCAGATCACGACCTCGTCGACCGGCTCGCTGAACGTCACGGGCACCTTCGTCCCGAGCCTGCTCGGCGTCGCGCCCTCGGTGTCCACCGCCCAGCCGCTGACCGTCACGCCCGTCCCGGTGGTCCCGGCCGTCGCCTCGTCGACCAAGGTCACCGCGAGCGCCAAGCCGGTCGTCGGCAAGTCCTTCACGGTCGCCGCGGCGGTCACCGCCACCAAGACCCCGGCCGGTTCGGTCGCGTTCTACGACGGCACCAAGAAGCTCGCCACGGTCAAGGTCACCTCGGCCAAGGCGTCGCTGTCCATCAAGGCCGCCAAGACCTCCTACGCGATCAAGGCCGTGTTCACGTCCTCGTCCGCCGCGGTCGTCAAGAGCAGCACGAGCGCCGTCCTGACGGTCAAGGTCGCGAAGGCCACCCCGAAGGTCTCCTTCACGGCTCCGACCAAGGTCGCCAAGGGCAAGTACGCGACCCTCAAGGTCACGGTCTCCGCCACGGGCGTCACGCCCACCGGCAAGGTCACGATCAAGGACGGGAAGAAGGTCATCAAGACCGTCGCGATCAAGGGCGGCAAGGCGACCGTCAAGCTGCCCAAGCTCAAGGCCGGCAAGCACAAGCTCGTCGTGACCTACACGGGCTCCACCACGGTCAACGCCAAGGCGTCGGCCGCGAAGACGGTCACGCAGGCCAAGTGACCCCGATGACCACGATGCCCAGCCTCGACGCGGCGATCCCGCCGGTAGCCCCCAGCGAGCGCGCTCGCCTGGTCGGCACCACGCTCGCGATCGTCGCCGCCCTCGCGCTGGGCATCGTGGTCAACGCCCTGGTCGTCTCGCCGCTGCGGTACGAGCGCGACCAGGACGTGGCCGGCTGGGCGTTCCGCGCCCAGCTGGCCAACGGCACGGCGCCGGTCGGCCAGGTCACGACAGCAGACCGTCTGCTCACCCCGGGCACGCCCGTGGCGATCGTCACGATCCCGCGGCTGGGTGTGGACGACGTGGTCCTCGAGGGCACGTCCTCGAAGGTCCTGCTGTCGGGGCCTGGTCACCGGCGCGACACCGTCCTGCCCGGTCAGGCGGGCCCCGTCGTCGTGATGGGCCGGCACGGCGCGTACGGCGGCGTCTTCGCCGGGCTCGACACGCTGCGCACGGGCGACGTCATCACGACCACCACGGGCCAGGGCACCGCGACGTACGCGGTGACCGGGCTGCGCCGCAGCGGCGACCCGCTGCCCGACTCCCTCGCCCCCGGCGCCGGTCGCCTCACCCTGGTGAGCGCCGACGGTCCGCGGTGGGCGCCCGACGACGTGCTGCGGGTCGACGCGGCCCTCGTCGGCGAGGCCTTCGAGACCCCCAACGCCGTGCTCTCGAGCACGCTCCTCGCGGACGACGAGGCCGCCTTCGCGGGCGACCCCGACGCGTGGCCCCTGCTGCTGCTCGCCCTCGCTGCCCTCGCCGGGTGCGCGGTCCTCGTCGCGGCGCTGCGGCGCTGGTGGGGGCGGTGGCAGGCGTGGATCGTCGGGGTCCCGCTCATCGCGCTGTGCGGTGCGCTGGTCGCCGAGCAGACGTTCGTCCTGCTCCCGAACCTCGTCTGACGGCCGGCCGATGCCTGCCGTTCACGATCCCGCCACCTTGGTGCGCCAGGGTTCGCACGTGAGCGTGGACTCCTTCGTCGCCCTGGCCCCCGAGGCACCGGCGCTGCCCGACGACCCGACCCAGATCCTGGCCCCCGTCCCCACCGAGGTGGCGCTGCCGGCCATGGAGGCCCGCGCGGTCTCGGCATGGTTCGGCACCCACAAGGTGCTCGAGCGCGTGTCGCTGTCGATGCCGGCCGGGCGCGTGACCGCGCTGATCGGCCCGTCGGGCTGCGGCAAGTCGACCTTCCTGCGCATCCTCAACCGCATGCACGAGCTGATCCCGTCGGCCGCGCTGGCCGGCGAGGTGCTGCTCGACGGGCAGGACATCTACGACCCCGTGCGCCGCGTGACCGACGCGCGGCGCAGCATCGGGATGGTCTTCCAGAAGCCCAACCCGTTCCCCGCGATGTCGATCCAGGACAACGTGACCGCGGGCCTGTCGCTCACGGGCGTGCGGATCGGCACCTCCGAGCGCGCCTCGCTCGTGGAGGAGTGCCTCACGCGCGCCGGCCTGTGGAACGAGGTCAAGGACCGCCTCCCGGCACCGGGCGGCGGCCTGTCCGGCGGCCAGCAGCAGCGCCTGTGCATCGCGCGCTCGCTGGCCGTGCGCCCGAAGGTGCTGCTCATGGACGAGCCCTGCTCGGCCCTGGACCCGACGTCCACGCGCCGCGTCGAGGAGACGATCCAGGCGCTGGCCGGCGAGGTCACGATCGTCATCGTCACGCACAACATGCAGCAGGCCGCGCGCGTCTCGGACCAGTGCGCGTTCTTCCTCGCGGAGCAGGGCGTGCCGGGCGGGATCGTGGAGCACGGCGCGACGGCGCAGATGTTCGGCTCACCGCGCGACTCGCGCACCGAGGACTACGTCAACGGGCGCTTCGGCTGATCGCCGCTGGCCGATGACGAGCCCGGCGAGGACGACGACGAGCCCGAGCACCTGGACGGCCGTGAGCGACTCGCCGCCCAGCGCGGTGCCGAGCACGACGCCCGTCACGGGGTTCAGCAGGCCGACGAGCCCGACCGCCCCGGCGGGCAGGTGCGCGAGCCCGGTGAACCAGGCGACGTAGGCGATCGCGGTCGCGACGACGGCCACGTAGGCGAACCCGAGCACCGCCGTCCCGTCGACCGGAGGGGGCCCACCCTCGACGAGCAGCGCGGCGGGCAGCACGCACAACCCACCCGCGACGAGCTGCCACGCGGTGCCCGCGACGACGTCCTGCGGCCGGCCCCACCGCTTGGTCAGCGCGAACCCCGCGGCGGACATGACCATCGCCGCGACGCTCGCCCCGATGCCGCGCCAGTCCGCTCCCGCGCCGCCCGCACCCACCATGAGCGCGACGCCGACGATGCCGACGAGCGCCCCCGTCACGCGCTGCGCGCTGGGCCGCTCCGCGAGTAGCCCCCACGCGAACAGCATCATCACGATCGGGGACAGGCTCATGAGGGTCGCCGCGAGGCTCGTCGGCAGCAGCTGCCCCGCCGCGTAGACCAGCACGAAGAAGGCGCCCATGTTGAGCGTCCCGAGCACGAGCGACTTCCACCACCACGCGCCGCGCGGCAGGCGGCGGACGACGAGCAGGAGCAGGAGCCCCGCGGGCAGCGCGCGCAGCACCGCGCCCCACAGCGGGGCGTCGGGCGGCAGCGCGTGCCGTGTCACGTAGTAGGTCGAGCCCCAGGCGATCGGCGCGATCGCCGTGACCGCCAGCCACTTTTTATCTTCCACGTCAACTAACTTATCTTCCGCAGAAGGTATTCTCCAGCCCATGACCGATCGCGTGGCCCAGATCCAGGCCGAGTGGCGCCGCGAGCGCCCCGACCTCGACACCTCGCCGCAGGGCCTCGTCGGGCGGCTGCACCGCCTCGCGAACCACCTGACCGAGGAGATCGTCGCGGTCTACGCGCGGCACGGGCTGAGCGAGGGCGAGTTCGACGTGCTCGCCGCGCTGCGCCGGGCGGGCGCGCCCTACGAGCGAGCCGCAGGCGACCTCGCGTCGCACACGATGGTCACCACCGGCGCGATCACCAAGCGCGTGGACCGGCTGGTGGCCGCGGGGCTCGTCGAGCGGCGGCGGGCCGACGACGACGGGCGCGGGCGGCGCATCGCGCTGACACCCGCCGGGCTCGTGCTGATCGACGCGGCGTTCGCGGAGCACATGGCGAACGAGCAGCGGCTCGTGTCGGTGCTCACCCCGGCGGACCGGGAGCTGCTCGAGCCGTTGCTGACGCGGTGGCTCGGGGCGTTCGAGGCTCCGCCCCTCAGTCCTTCGCGTCCGCGTACGAGCGCGCCGACGCCAGGCTGACCGGGAAGTCCACCGGGAAGTCGCCGAACAGCAGGCGCCCCGCTGCCGCCGCCGCGTCGCGGACCTGTGCGGACACCTCGTCGGCCAGCTCCTGCGGGGCGTGGATGACGAGCTCGTCGTGCAGGAAGTAGACGAGGTGGGGTCGTCGGGCGAACGGCTCGGGTGCCCTGCCCGCGTCGCCCTGCTCCCCCAGCGCCCACAGCCGGCGCCGCACCTCGGCGATCCAGCACAGCGCCCACTCGGCGGCCGTGCCCTGCACGACGAAGTTCCGCGTGAACCGCCCCCACGCCCGGGTCTGGGCGCGGGCGCGCGACTGGGCGCTCGCGCCGGCTTCGTCGTCGAGCGCATCGGCCTGGACCTGGTTCCACTGCGCGCCGGGCAGCGGGGAGCTGCGGCCGAGCAGGGTGCTGACCACCTCGCCGCGCTCGCCGGCGCGCGCCGCGGTCTCGACGTGCGCCATGGCCAGGGGGAACGCGCGGTTGATCCGCGGCAGCACTGCGGCGCTCTGGCCCGTCGTGCCGCCGTAGAGGGCGCCGAGCATCCCGAGCTTGGCGTGGTCGCGGGAGCCGACGACGCCCGCGTCGACCATGCCCTGGTAGAGGTCGCGGCCGCGGCCGGCCTCCGCCATGCGCTCGTCGTGAGACAGGCCCGCGAGCACGCGCGGCTCGAGCTGCGCGGCGTCGGCGACGACCAGGCACCATCCCTCGTCGGCCCGGACCGCACGGCGGATCGACTTCGGCAGCTGCAGCGCTCCCCCGCCGCTCGACCCCCACCGGCCGGTGACCACCCCGCCGACCACGTACTCGGGCCGGAACCGGCCGTCGGGCACCCAGCGGTCGAGCCACGCCCAGCCGTTGGCGGAGTGCAGGCGGGACAGCTTCTTGTAGGCGAGCAGCGGCGCGACGGCCGGGTGGTCGAGGCCGATCAGCTCCCACTTGCTGGTCGAGGTGACGGGCAGCCCGTTGCGGCGCAGCTCGCGCAGCACGTCGGGGAGCGAGTCGGGGTTGAGGCGCGGGGCACCGAGCTCGGTGCGGACCTGCTCGGCGAGCTCGGCCATCCGCGGGGGCCGGGCGTCGCCGGTCGGGCGCGGGCCGAGCTGTTCGGCGAGGACCTCGTCGTGCACCCGGCGGTCCCACGGCAGGCCCGTGTGCCGCATCTCGGCCGCCGCCAGCGCGCCCGCGGACTCCGCGACGAGCAGCAGCCGGAGTCTTGGGTGGTCCGCGACGGCCTCGTCCTGGGCGCCGATCTCGGCGAGCAGCGCGTCCTCGTCGGGCCGCTCCTGCGGGGTCGCGACGTCGAACAGCGACTCGACCCGGTCGGGCTCGGCGGCGCCGGCCGCGTCGAACGGGCCGCTCGGCGTGGTCGCCAGCCGCGAGCCCGCCGTCGCCGCCGCACCCCGCAGCAGCCGGTGCGCGAGCCGCAGGTCGAGGCACCGCTCGACGCGCACGCCGTCGGCCAGCAGCCGGGGGTACCACCGCCCGGTGTCGTCCCACACCCACCGCACGGCCTTCTCGGTCCCGACGACGCCCCGCGCCGCGGCCTCGGGCGGCACCTCGCCCACCCGCGCCTGGTCGCCCCCCTCACCGGGCGCGGCGGCACCTCCGGGCGCGACGACCATCAACACCCCCACACCCTCCCCCACCCCACCCACATCCACCCCACCGACGCGACCCCAACGCGAACCCGCCCCGCGCCCGCGCCCACCCGCGGCCGCCGAGCGCGGGTCAGGCGGACCCAGCGCGCGTGGCGCGCCACCCGCTCCCGCGTCGCACCACCCGCGCTCGGCGAGGACGGCGGGCCGGCGGCGGCCGGGGCTGGCAGGCGGGCGGGCCCGTCAGGTCGCCGATTCCGCATCAGGTCGCCGATGGCAACCGGCGACATGGTGCGGAATCGGCGAACTGACGG
>NZ_QWKP01000167.1 GCF_003470205.1 Cellulomonas rhizosphaerae | reverse complement strand
ATCGCCGGCACCGCCGCCACCTGGTACCAGGACCCGACGTACTTCGCGACGTCGACGGACGCGACCGGCTGCGGGGGAGCCTTCGCGGCGTTGGCGGGCGCAGCGAGCGAGACGCCGAGCACGGCGACGGCGGCGATGGCAGCGGCTCTGGCGAACAGACGACGGGTCACGAGGACCTCCGTGGGTCAGGGGCGAGCACCGGGTGTGCGCCCTCACGTCGTCTTCCGCTCCGGACGCCGCCGCGGATGCACCGGGATGCGGTGCGAAGATGCGCACGTGGCTGCCGTGACCGACGACCTGCGAACCCGGACCGACGTCGTGGCCGCGCTGCGCTCGTCCGTGCGCGGTGTGGTCGACGACTCGACCCGGCGGCGCGCGGAGTACTCGACCGACGCGTCGAACTACCGCGTGGTCCCGCAGGTGGTCGTGTTCCCGCGGGACCCCGACGACGTGCAGGCCGCGCTGGCCGTGGCGCGGGACGCCGGCGTGCCGATCACCTCGCGCGGCGGCGGCACGTCCGTCGCTGGCAACGCGGTGGGGACGGGCGTCGTGCTCGACTTCTCGCGGCACGTGAACCGGATCCTCGCGATCGACCCCGAGGCCGCGACCGCGCGGATCGAGCCCGGCGTCGTGATGGCCTCGCTGCAGAAGGCGGCTGCCCCGCACGGGCTGCGGTTCGGGCCCGACCCGTCGACCCAGGCGCGCGCGACCCTCGGCGGGATGATCGGCAACAACGCGTGCGGCCCCCGCGCGGTGGCCTACGGGCGCACCGCGGACAACGTGCTCGCGCTCGACGTCGTCGACGGCACAGGCCGCCGCTTCACCGCGGGCGCCGGCTCGCTCGACCCCGTGCCCGGTCTGGCGGAGCTGGTCCGCGGCAACCTCGACGTCATCCGTACCGAGCTCGGCCGGTTCGGCCGGCAGGTGTCCGGCTACTCGCTCGAGCACCTGCTTCCCGAGCGCGGCGCCGACCTCGCCAAGGCGCTGGTCGGGACCGAGGGGACGGTCGGCACGCTCCTCGAGGCCACCGTGCGGCTCGTCCCGGTGGCGGCCGCGCCCGTGCTCGTCGTGCTCGGCTACCCGGACATGCCGTCGGCCGCAGACGCAGTGCCCGCGCTGCTCGCGCACGCGCCGCTGGCCATCGAGGGGATGGACTCGCGGCTCGTCGACGTGGTGCGCCGCGTGCGCGGGGCGTCCGCGGTGCCGGACCTGCCGCCGGGTGCCGGCTGGCTCATGGTCGAGGTGGGGGGCGCTTCCCTCGAGGTCGCCATGGACGCCGCGCGCGCGTTGGCCGCTGACGCCGGGACGACCGCCGTCGCCGTCTTTCCCCCCGGCCCCTCCGCGACCGCCATGTGGCGCATCCGCGAGGACGGCGCGGGGCTCGGCGGCCGGACCCCGTCGGGCGCCCAGGCGTGGCCTGGCTTCGAGGACTCGGCGGTGCCGCCCGAGCGGCTCGGCGCGTACCTGCGCGAGCTCGAGGCGCTCATGGCCTCCCACCAGGTCGACGGCCTGGCCTACGGGCACTTCGGCGACGGGTGCGTGCACCTGCGCCTGGACATCCCGCTCGAGCGCTCGGGCGACCCGCTGCGCGCGTTCATGACGGACGCCGCGCACCTCGTCGCCTCGCACGGCGGCTCGATGTCCGGCGAGCACGGCGACGGGCGCGCCCGCTCCGAGCTGCTGCCGGTCATGTACTCCGAGCGCGCGATCTCGCTGTTCGGCCAGTTCAAGGCGCTGCTCGACCCGCGGGACCTGCTCAACCCCGGGATCCTGGTCCGCCCGGCCGCGCTGGACGCCGACCTCCGCCGCCCCGCGGCGCGCCCGCTCCTGGCGACGACCGGCTTCTCCTTCGCGCACGACGCGGGCGACCTGACCACCGCGGTGCACCGTTGCGTCGGCGTGGGCAAGTGCCGCGCGGACAACACGGCCGCGGGCGGGTTCATGTGCCCGTCGTACCTGGCGACGAAGGACGAGAAGGACTCGACCCGCGGGCGTGCCCGCGTGCTGCAGGAGATGGCCAACGGGTCGCTCGTCTCGCGCGGGTGGTCCTCGCCCGAGGTGCACGACGCGCTCGACCTGTGCCTGTCCTGCAAGGCGTGCTCGTCGGACTGCCCGGCCGGCGTGGACATGGCGCAGTACAAGTCCGAGGTGCTGCACCAGACCTACCGCCGCCGCCTGCGGCCCAGGACGCACTACGCGCTGGGCTGGCTGCCGCGGTGGGCGCGCCTGGTGACCTCGTCGCGCGCGCTCGCGACGATCGCCAACGCGGTGCTGAGCGTCCGCCCGATCGCGAAGGCCGTGCTGGCCGGCGGCGGGATGGACACGCGCCGAGAGATGGTGACCTTCGCGCCCGAGCCGTTCCGCGCGTGGGTGCGTCGGTCCGGCGCGGACCAGGTGACCGTGACCGGCCGAGCCGCCGACCACGCCTCCGCCCCGCGGACCGGCGACGTCGCGCCCGAGGTCCCCCGGCCCCCCGTGCTGCTGTGGACGGACTCGTTCTCCGACGCGCTCTCGCCGTCGGTCGCCCGCGCGGCGGTCACCGTGCTGCGCGACGCCGGCTACGAGGTGCTCGTCCCCGACCACCAGGTCTGCTGCGGCCTGACCTGGATCAGCACAGGTCAGCTCGACGGCGCCCGCGCGCAGCTCACGCACCTGCTCGAGGTGCTCGGGCCGTTCGCGGTCAACGGCATCCCGATCGTCGGCCTCGAGCCGTCCTGCACCGCGGTGCTGCGCTCGGACCTCCTCGACCTGCTGCCCGACGACCCGCGTGCCGCGGCCGTCGCACGCGAGACCCGCACGCTCGCCGAGCTGCTCACCGCGCCCGCACCCATCGGCCCCGGCGACCGGTGGCAGGTGCCGGACCTGTCCGACGTGACCGCCGTGGTCCAGCCGCACTGCCACCACTACTCGGTGATGACCTGGAACGCCGACCGCGCGCTGCTCACCGACGCGGGCGCGAGCTTCTCCGCGCTCGCGGGCTGCTGCGGGTTGGCCGGCAACTTCGGCATGGAGAAGGGTCACTACGACGTGTCGGTCGCCGTGGCCGAGAACTCGCTGCTCCCGGCCCTGCGCGCCGCCGAGCCGGGGGACCTCTACCTGGCCGACGGGTTCTCGTGCCGGACGCAGGGCGAGCAGCTCGCAGGCGCCGAGGGCATCCACCTCGCAGAGCTGCTGGCCAGCCGGATCACCGCGGACTGACGGACTTCGGCCCTCGCGCACCTCCTCCATCCCACGTGATCGAGTCCTACGCTGGGCGGGTCTGTCGTTGAGCGATGGGCGCACCGAAGTGCCCGGGTGCATCGACGCGTCGCCGGCGGGAGGAGCGTCGTGGCCAAGTACCTTCCAGCGCTGGCCGGTGCGGCTGGTGCTGCGGTCGGCGGAATCGGCGGTGTGATCGTCGTCATCCTCCTTCGGGTCGAGAAGGTCTCGCGGCCCTGGCGCTGATGGGCGGCCTGAGCCTCGTCGTCGGCATCGCAGCGGGGCGAATGATGAAGCGTCGCGTCGAGCCGTAGTTCACTCGAGCGCTGACCGCCGACCCGTCAGTACTGCGGGTCGGCGAAGCGCAGGCCGCGCGCCTCGAGCTCGGCCTCGAGGACACGGATGCCCTTCGGCCCGACGCCGTGCAGCGCGAGCAGCTCGGCCCTCGTGCGGCCGGTCAGCTGGTCGAAGCGGGTCACGCCCTGCGCCGCGAGCGCGCGCGTCGCGGGCTTGCCCAGCGCGCGCGGGAACTCGGTGGGCTCGTCGGCCATCAGGTCCTCGAGATCCGCTGCACCGCGCGGCCGGGGCGCCACCACTCGACGACGAGCTCGTCGTTCGCCATCGACGTGACGACCACCTCGGTCAGGTCGAGCGCGAAGTACGAGCCCGGCAGGCCGCCCTCGGGCTGGTCGATCGGGACCAGCCGGCCCGCGACCTTCGCCTCGCCCGCCCAGGTGTTCCACTCCTTGGGCGGCTCGAGCGTGGGGGAGTGGATCGCGACGCGGGGGTCGCGCAGCACGTCGGCGAGCTTGCGCGAGTGCGGCATCATCCCGAGCGTCAGGTCCTCGGCGATGACGAGCTCGGTCCCGCTGATGCGTGGCGAGCCGTCGGCCCGCAGGCTCGCGAGCGTCTTGTTGGTCCCCGAGTTGAACAGCGTCGCGGCCTTCGCGGCCAGCTCCGGTGCCTCGCGGACGACGTCGGCCCATCGGATGCGCTCGCTCATGACCCTGTTCTACCGGCTGCCTCCGACACCGTCACTCGAGCGGCTCGTAGTCGCTGATGCTGTAGCACTCCTCGTCGTCCAGCGCGGTGGGCTCGGGGTCGAAGGCGATCTCCCGGGGGATGCCCGTTGCGGAGTCGAGGTGGAACTCGGTCAGGTCGTCGCGGTCCGTGGTCTGCGCGCGGGTCACGAGCTCGCCGATCGTCGGGAGATCGTTCGGGCCGAGGGTGGGGGAGCCCGGCGAGTCGGCGACCTCGGTCGACTCGAGCGGTTCGACCGAGGCCACCGCACCGTGGTCGACGACGACCGCGTACCGCCCGACCAGCGCGCGCTCACCGCAGCGGGAGTCGAGCGTGAACCGGTAGGACGCGGTGTCCCAGTCCGGCCCCCCGGTCGTCGTCGGGAAGACCGCCGGCTCGGGCGGGCTCGTGGACGTCCCGGCCGACGAGCAGCCGGTGAGCAGGACGATGCCGACGCTGAGTACCCGCAGGATCTTCGCCATGTCAGGTAGACGCGCGGCGGCCCGTCCAGGTTGACACCCGATCGGGTGGACATGGGCGCCCGCGACCGGACAGGGTGGAGGCATGCTGGTCGCCTTCTCCGTCGCCCCGCTCGGTGCGGGTGAGTCCGTCACCGAGGCCGTCGTCGACGCCGTGCGCGTCGTCCGCGAGTCGGGCCTGCCGCACCGCACCGACTCCATGTTCACCACGATCGAGGGTGAGTGGGACGAGGTGATGGACGTGGTCAAGCGCGCGACCGAGGCCGTCGGCCGGCACGGGAACCGCGTGAGCCTCGTGCTCAAGGCGGACATCCGGCCTGGCTACACCGGCCAGCTGGACGCCAAGGTGGCGCGCGTCGAGGCCGGTCTCGCCGGGGCCTGATCGACGGTGTGACGGATCTCGTCGCGACCGGTACCCGTCCGGCGGCTGACTCCGGTGGCGGGCTGTGCCAGAGTGTGCTCGCCGGGCTCGGGACGACGAGCCGACGGGCGGTAGACGTGCGCGATCACCCGCGCAGGAAGGCCAGGACTGCATGCCGATCTTCGAGCTCGACGAGGGCCGTCCGCGCCTCGTCCAGCCGATGCAGCCGCTGGCCGGATCGTTCGCGCAGGAGTGTGACTCGCTCCTGACGCACCACCTCACGGCCATCGCAGGGGAGCCGCTGTTCCCCGTCCGCTCGCGCACGGGAGCCCCCGAGCACGCGTCGCTGCCGGCGCTCCTCGCGCTCGACGCGACGGGCCGCCCGGTGATCGTCGAGATCGTCCAGGTGGTCGACGACGACGCCGTGGTGAGCGCGCTGCGGCACGCCGGCGCGGCCGCCCGGATGACCACCACGGACCTCACGCGGGCCTACCACGCGGACCCCAGCCGGTTCGGCGTGGAGTTCGCCGCCTTCCGCGAGCAGGTCGCGTTCGGCGCGCAGACCAGCCGCCGCGAGGGCGTGCGGCTCATCCTGCTGTGCTCCGAGGTGGCGGCCGAGGCGTCGGACACGCTCGGCTTCCTGCGCGGCCCCGGCCGGCACGTCGACATCCTGCAGGTCGGCGTGGTGCGCGGCGGCGACGACCGCCGGCTCATCGACGTCTCCCCGCTCGCGCAGCACGAGGGCAGCCGCCGCGCCGTCGAGCCGACCGCGCTCCGCCTGGTCCGGGCGAGCGAGTCCACGTTCGCGTCCGCAATGGCGTACGAGCCCGAGCGGCGCGCGCTGCCTCCCAACCCGAGCCGCCCGTGGGCCGACCACGCGTCGTCGGGCGAGCTGCGGGCCGTGCCGTCCGCGCCACCGATGCCCCGGCCTGCCCCGGCCTCGGCGCTGCCTCTGGCCCCGACGACGCCGCGGACGACGAGTACGCAGCCGACCGCTGTCGTCCCGGAACCCGCTGCTCCCGCCGCCACCGGGTCCTCGGTGTCGACGAGCTACGTGCCGACGAGCCTCCCGCCGACCACCTCGGGCCCGACCACGTCCGTGGCGTCCGGGGCGACGAGCCCGAGCATCGCAGCGCCGACGAACTCCGCGCCCACCGCTACGGCGTCCACGAACCCGCCCCCCGCGCCGCCGACGCCCCCGACGCACGAGCTCGTCGAGCCCGCGCCGGTCAACCGCGCCCCGAAGCAGGCCCTCCCGCCGCACTCGCCCGCGGGCCTCGTCGACGTCCCGCACCCGCAGCTGGCCACGCTAGCCAAGCAGCGTCGGGCGATGACGACGCTCGTCTGGTACCGCGAGCGCCGCAACCAGCGCGTCGTGGCGATGCTGCGCAACGACGGCCTGATCCAGCTCGCGGCGGGTCAGGTCTTCGCCGACCCGAGCCACGCGGCCTCGGCGGCGATCGGTGCGGACAGCGGCGTCGACGGCTGGCGCGCGTGGCGCATCGGCGACGGCGGCCCGACACTGGGTGAGGCGACGGGCTTCACCACCAGCTGAGCCCGGCGCCTTCCCGTCACCGTCCGGAGGTCTCGCTGTGCCCGTCGTCGTCCCTGCCCTGTCCGTCCCCACCGCCGGAGCGCCGTTCGAGCGCACGACGATCGAGCGCCGCGACGTGCGCGGGCACGACGTCCGCATCGACATCGCCTACGCCGGCATCTGCCACTCGGACATCCACCAGGCGCGCGCCGAGTGGGGGGCGGGGCTGTTCCCGATGGTCCCCGGCCACGAGATCGCGGGCGTCGTGAGCGAGGTCGGCTCGGCCGTGACGCGGTACGCGGTCGGCGACCGGGTGGGCGTGGGCTGCTTCGTCGACTCGTGCCGCGAGTGCGAGAACTGCCTGGCCGGCGAGGAGCAGTTCTGCCTGCGCGGCATGGTCGCCACCTACAACGGCAAGTTCTACGACGGCGAGCGCACGTACGGCGGGTACAGCACGCAGATCGTGGTCGACGAGGCCTACACGCTGCGCATCCCCGAGGGCCTGGAGCTCGACGTCGCCGCTCCGCTGCTGTGCGCCGGGATCACCACCTACTCCCCGCTGCGCCATCACGGCGTCGGCCCGGGGACGCGCGTGGCGATCGTCGGGATGGGCGGCCTGGGCCACATGGCGGTCCAGATCGCGCACGCGATGGGCGCCGACGTCACGGTGCTGAGCCAGTCGCTGTCCAAGCAGGAGGACGGGCTGCGTCTGGGGGCCGACCACTACTTCGCGACGAGCGAGAAGGCCACGTTCCGCGAGCTGCGCCGCTCGTTCGACCTGATCATCTCGACGGTCTCGGCCGACCTGGACCTCGACGCGTACCTCGGTCTGCTGCGGCTCGACGGTGCCTTCGTGTTCGTCGGGCTGCCCGAGAAGCCGCAGGACTTCCGCGTGTTCTCGCTCACCGGTGCGCGCCGCTCGCTCGCCGGCTCCAACATCGGGGGCATCGCCGAGACGCAGGAGATGCTCGACTTCTGCGCGGAGCACGGGATCGGCTCGGTCGTCGAGACCATCTCGGCCGACGAGGTGGGCGACGCCTACGAGCGCGTCGTGGCCAGCAAGGTGCGCTACCGGTTCGTCATCGACACCGCGACGATCTGACCGCCGTGCCCCGGACCAGCGCGGGCCTGCTCCTGTTCCGCTCCGGCAGCCCGGGTGCTGCCGAGGGGATCGAGGTGCTCGTCGGGCACATGGGCGGGCCGTTCTGGGCGCGCAAGACGACGGGCTCGTGGACGATCCCCAAGGGCGAGATCGAGCCCGACGAGGACCCGCACGCCGCGGCCCTGCGTGAGTTCGCCGAGGAGCTGGGCCTGCCTGCGCCCGAGCCGGTGGAACCCGACGTCGACCTCGGCGAGATCCGGCAGCGCAGCGGGAAGGTCGTGCGCTGCTGGGCCCGCCGGGGCACGCTCGACGTGACGACGATCGTGAGCAACCTGGCGGTCATCGAGTGGCCGCCGCGCTCGGGCCGCCAGCTGGAGGTCCCGGAGCTCGACCGCGCCACCTGGCTCACCCCCGCCGAGGCCACCCCCCTCCTGGTCACGGGCCAGCCCACGTTCCTCACCCGCCTGACAACCCACCTGACCTGACGACCCGCCCCCGGGGTCGAGCCGCCGACCAGGTGCTTGCGCACGCTCAACGGGCTGCACCCGTGCGCAACCACCTGATGGCCGCCCGGCCCGCCGTCGAGGGGTGGCTTGTGCGCGCTTCGCGGGTCGGAAGCGTGCCTAACGGACCGTTCGCGGGTGGGCATGGCAGCGGCGCCTCTCCCCGGGGGGAGGGGCGCCGCGGCGGTGGGGGCTAGGAGTCCGTGGTCGTCGCGGGCTCGCCCGCGAGGATCAGGTAGAGGTCGCGGCGCGCGCGGTCGAGGACCGCCAGAGCCGCAGCGGCCTGCTCGTCGGTCCCGGTGCGGCCGACCTGGCCCGCAGCGGCGCCGAGCGCCTCGAGCGCCTCGCGCAGCGGACGGCCCGGGTGGCCCGGACGGGTCTGCGCGTCCTCGAACGGCGAGCCGAGCTCGGCCGCGTTCTCGGTGACGTAGGCCGTGCCGGCCTCGGTGAGGGAGGCGAGCTTGCGGCCCGCGTCGGCGGTGATGACGACGAGGCCCTCGTCCTCCAGCAGGGACAGCGCCGGGTAGATGGCACCCGGCGAGGGGCGCCAACGACCGTCGGACCGCTGCGCGATCTCCTGGATCAGCTGGTAGCCGTGCATGGGCTGCTCGGCGAGCAGGATCAGGGCGGCGGCGCGGATGTCACCGCGTCCGGCTCGTCGGCCGGGACCGCGACCAGGGCCGCGGCCGCGACCACGGGGGCCGAAGGCGTTCTCGAGGTCCTCCTGGATGCCGTCGAACCCGCCGCGGGGGCCGCGCGGGCCTCCGAAGCCGGGGCCGAAGCCGAAGCCGAACCCGGGACCGGAGCCCTCGGGCCGCCAGCGGCGACCGTCCTGGCGGCCGGTGATCGGGTCGGTGACGTCGGGGCGGCGCGAACGGCGCTCGCCCGGGATGTGGGGGTAGTGGTCGTGCTTCATGGGGTGTCTCCTCGGAAGGTCGTATGGGGCGCTCGATTCGCGCCTCGCTACGGGGGTCCGGGATGCCCCGAGAAGCGGGGTCGTCAACCGGACGTCGCTAACGATATATCGTCGATACGTCTTTGACAACCCTCAAAGACTCAGCCCCAGCCGTACGCCGCCGTCCACCGGTCGATCTCGGCGTAGAACCGCTCGCGCGCCGGCCGCGCGGAGAGCGTGAGGTCGTGCAGGCCGCCGTCGATGCGCACCACGGTCACGTGCGACCCGAGCTGCACGGCACGACGCGCGAGCTGGTCGACCTCGAGCACGATGTCCGCGGCGCGCATCTCCTCGCTCCAGCGTGGGCTGATCAGCGACCGCGCGGAGGCGAGCATGAGGATCGGCACCTGGATGCTCAGCCCGCGGGCCACCTGCGCGTGCCCGGTCATCACCGCGCGCAGCCAGCCCGCCCGGACCGGGAACGACGGCGTCGGCCGCCAGGTCGTGTCGAACGTCCACTCGCCGCCGCCGTCCAGACTCAGCGTGCGGTTGTAGTAGCCGGGGTCGATGTTGGGCAGCGGCGTCTTGGGCCCGAACCGCGCGAGCTGCGCGACGGCCGGCCCGGACAGGTGCCGCAGCACCGAGGAGCCCTGCAGCTCGAGCCACGGGCTGTTGAGCACGAGCCCGTCGACCGTGCCGGGGAAGTGGTGCGCCCACAGCACCGCGACGAGCCCGCCCGTCGAGTGGCCGTTGAGCATGATCCGCCCGTAGGTGCCGACCTCGGCGCGGACGACGGCCAGCGCCGCACCGATGTCCTCGCGGTAGGCGGACAGGTCGTCGACGTACCCGGGCGTCTGGTGCGGGCGCAGGCTGCGGCCGTACTTGCGCAGATCGAGCGCGAAGAACGCCACGCCGCGCGCGTGCCAGTACTCGGCGAGACCCGTCTGGAAGAAGTAGTCCGACCAGCCGTGGATGTAGACGACGGCGCGCGAGGGCCGCACCGGCTCCGGCGCGGAGGGCACGTAGCGCACGAGGCTCGCGACGACGGCACCCTCGTCGTCCGGCCTGAGGTCGAGCGTCGCGACCTCGTAGCCGTCGCCCAGGACGTCCGGCTTCCACTCCAGCGGCAAGGGTTCCTCCGGGGTCCTAGGGGGTCACGACGATCTTGCCGAACTGCTCGCCCTCGGCAAGCTTGCCCAGGGCCGCGTGCGCGCTGGTCAGCGGGTACGTCGAGTCGACGAGCGGGCGGACGCCGGTGCGCGCGAGGAACGCGAGCAGGTGCACCAGGTCGTCGCGCGAGCCCATCGTGGCGCCCTTGATCGTGATCTCGGTGAAGAAGATCCGGGTCAGCTCGGCGGGGGAGGCGTCGCCGCTCGTCGCGCCGGCGACCACGATCGTGCCGCCGGGCTTCACCGACCGCACCGAGTGCGACCACGTCGCCTGCCCGACGCTCTCGAGCACGAGGTCCGCGCGCGGCACCCGGGCCCCCGGCTCGACGGCCGCCGCGGCGCCGAGGGACAGCGCGCGCTCGCGGCGCTCGGGCGAGCGTGACGTGACGACGACCTCGAGGCCTGCCGCAGCACCGAGCAGGATCGCCGCGGTGGCCAGCCCGCCGCCCGCGCCCTGCACGAGCACGCGGTGGCCGGGTGCTGCGCCGCCCGAGGTGAACAGCATCCGGTAGGCGGTCAGCCAGGCGGTCGGCAGGCACGCGGCCTCGACGAACGAGAGCTCGGCGGGCTTGTCGACGAGGTTCCACGTGGGCACCGCGACCTGCTCGGCGAGCGTGCCGTCGTACCGCTCGGACAGCAGCGAGCGCGGCTCGTCGGTCCCGGGGCCGCCGATCACGCCGTGCACGACGACCTCGCGCCCGTCGGCCGTGACGCCGGCGGCGTCGGTCCCGAGGATCATCGGCAGCTGCTCGGCGCGCAGGCCGACCCCGCGCAGCGACCACAGGTCGTGGTGGTTGAGGGCGGCGGCGCGGACGTCCACGACGCTCCAGCCGTCCCGCGGTTCGGGGTCGGGGCGCGAGCCCACCTCCAACCCCGAGACGGCGTCGTCGGCGAACCGGGCGGCGTAGGCAGCGATCACGGTTCCCAACCTAACCGGCCGAGCCCCTGGTCGCGGGCCTGCGCAGTCGGCATTGTGGGGCCATGGCGAAGGTCGTGGGGTCGGTGGCGGTCGGGCAGGTCGTCGCGTCGATGGATCAGGTGCGTGCCGGGTGGTCGCGCGACGACGGGCTCGGGGTGTTCCTCGACGTCTACCGGCGGGTCACTGCGCTCGTCGCGCTGCGGGTGACCGACGCGACGTTCGGCGACCCCGCCTTCGTGGAGGACCTCGACGTCCGGTTCGCGGGCCTGTTCCTCGAGGTCCCGCGCGACGTGGCCGCGCGCCGTCCGGTCAACCGCGCGTGGGCGCCGCTCGTCGAGCGCCGGGCGGTGCGGGGGATCCTGCCCGTGCAGTTCGCGCTCGCGGGGATGAACGCGCACATCAACCACGACCTCGCGCTCGCGGTCGTCTCGACGTGCGAGGCGCGCGGCGTGCACCCGACGAGCCCGGGCATCCACGCCGACTTCGAGCGCGTGAACGACGTGCTCGCGGAGGTGGTGCGGCCGATCCGGCGGTCGTTCCTCGATCAGCACGTGGTGCGCGCGGGCGCCCCGCTGTCGCCCGTCGCCGACCTCGTCTCGAACTTCTCGATCGACAAGGCGCGGGACGCCGCATGGGCGTCGGCGCTCACGCTGTGGGCCGTGCGGGACATGGGCTTCGTGGCCGACGCCGCGCGCGACGCGCTGGCCCGGACCGTGGGGCTCGTCGGGCGCCAGCTGCTGATCGCGGTCTAGAGGACTGGCAGCATCCGTCCGAGGTCCGGCACGCCCTCGGAGGTGTACCGGGCGTGCAGCGCGCGGGCGAGCTCGTCGACGTCGTACGGCGTCCGGCCCGCCGCCAGGCGCAGCCAGCGGCGCTCGTCGGCGACCTCGAGGTCCCACCCGCCGCGCGCGACGACGATCCCGAGCAGGGTGTCCGCGACGAGGGTGAGGGCGGCGGGCTCGATCGGGTCCGGGCCGGCGCCCGACCCGGCGACGCGGTGCACCGACCGCGCGAGGTCGTCGGCGTGCACCACGAGCTCGATCACCCGGGAGATGGTCATCGTCGACAGCTTGACCGGCCCGCGGCGGGCCTGGACGACGACGTCCGCCGGCCCGAGCGCGTCGAGCTGCCGGAACGCGTTCGCGGCCTGCTCGTCGACCCACCGCAGCGGGTCGTCGGAGATCTGCGTGGCCAGCTCGCGGGTCGTCTCGGCGATGTCCGCGGCGCGCGCGACGTACGTGCCGAGGTACTCGGCGAGCGTGAACGGGATCGTGTCGGCGGGCAGCGGGGTGCACACGGCGAGCGCGTCCATCGCCCGGCCCAGGTGCGCGACCAGCTCGGCGACGGTCCAGCCCTCGAGCACGGACGGCTCGGCGGCGACGTCCTCGTCGACCACCGCACCGACCCACGATCGCAGGCGGTCCCACTGGGCATGGAGGGCCGAGGAGGCCTCGGTGAGGGTCACGGTCACGGCACTCATCCTGCCCGTCGAGCGGCCGGAGCGCGGGGTGAAAGGCGTCAGCGCGTCCGCACGGAGTCCCGCAGGAACTCCGAGACGTGCCGTCCCACCTGGTCCTCCTCGATGAGGAAGCCGTCGTGGCCGTAGTCCGAGTGGACCGTGCGGACCGGTCCCGCGCCGGGCACGCCGGCGGCGATCCGCTCGGACTGTGCGGGCGGGAAGAGGCGGTCGGAGTCGACCGCGATGACCAGGCCGCGCGCGGTGATCGCCGAGAGCGCCGCGTCGACCCCGCCGCGGTCGCGGCCCAGGTCGTGCGTGATCATCGACCGCGTCAGCGTCACGTAGGTGTTGGCGTCGAAGCGCCGCGTGATCTTGTCGCCGTGGTGGTCCAGGTAGGACTGCACCGCGAACCGGCCGCCCTCGAGCGGGTCCTCGCCGCCCTGCGGGATGCGGCCGAACCGCTCGTCGAGCTCGTAGGCGCTGCGGTAGGTCTGGTGCGCGATCTGGCGCGCGAGGCCGAGGCCCGTGTGCGGCCCGTCGCCGTCCTCGGCGTCGTAGTAGTCCCCGCCGCGGAACCGGGGGTCGGCGGCGATCGCCGCGAGCTGCGTGTGGAAGCCCGCGATCTGGTCGCCCGAGGTCTGCGCGGCGGTCGCGATCGCGGCGAAGGCCTCGACCCGACGAGGCTCGGAGGCAGCCCACTCGAGCACGCGCAGCCCGCCCATCGACGCGCCGATGACCAGGGCCCAGGAGTCGATCCCGAGCAGGTCGGCGAGCCGCACCTCGGCGGCGACCTGGTCGCGGACCGTGAGCATCGGGAAGCGGCTGCCCCAGGGGCGGCCGTCGGGCGCGGGGGACGACGGGCCGGTCGAGCCCTGGCAGCCGCCGAGCACGTTGGGGGCGACGACGAACCACTCATCGGTGTCGATGGGGGCGGCGGGACCGACCATCGAGGCCCACCAGCCGGAGGTGGGGTGCGCCTCGTCGGCGTCGCCGATCACGTGCGAGTCGCCGGTCAGCGCGTGCAGGACCAGGACGGCGTTGGAGCCGTCCTCGTTGAGCGTCCCCCACGTCTCGTACGCGAGGCGCACGGCGGGCAGGCGGCCGCCCGACTCGAGCGCGAAGGGACCGAGGTCGGCGAACTGGCGGCGCCCGACGGCGTCGCCCGAGCGCCACGCCGACGACGCCGGCACCGGCGCGCGCGACGGCACCGGCACCCGGCTGGCGCGCGTGGTGGCGCGGGCGCGGGAGGGCGCGAAGGAGGGGAAGTCGTCGGACACGGCGACCAATCTACGTGGGGGACGTCGGCCGGCCGGGGGCCGACCGGTGGGCGGGACGGGGTGGCCCGTCCCGCCCGTGAGCGGTCAGGCGCCCTTGGCGGCGCGGAAGCCCGCGTCCAGGTCGGCCAGGATGTCGTCGATGTGCTCGATGCCGACCGAGAGGCGCACGAGTCCGGGCGTCACGCCGGACAGTGCCTGCTCCTCCGGCGTGAGCTGGCTGTGCGTCGTGGACGCGGGGTGGATGACGAGCGAGCGCACGTCGCCGATGTTGGCCACGTTGGAGTGCAGCTCGAGCGCGGAGACGAACGCCTGCCCCGCCTCGGTGCCGCCCTCGAGCTCGAACGCGAGGACCGCGCCGCCGCCACGCGGCGCGTACTTGAGCTGGTTGGCGTGCCAGGGCGAGGACTCGAGGCCGGCGTAGTGCACGGCCAGCACGTCGTCGCGCGCCTCGAGCCAGGCCGCGACCTTGCCCGCGTTCTCGACGTGCCGCTCGACGCGCAGCGACAGCGTCTCGATGCCCTGCGCGATGAGGAAGGCGTTGAACGGCGACAGCGACGAGCCCAGGTCGCGCAGCAGCTGCACGCGGGCCTTGAGGATGAACGACAGGTTGATGCCGAAGAGCCCGCCGACGCCCAGGTCCCGTGCGAACACGAGCCCGTTGTAGGACGGGTCCGGGGTGTTGTAGTTGGGGAACCGCTCGGGGTGCTGCGCGTAGTCGAACGAGCCGCCGTCGACGATCACGCCACCGATCGCCGAGCCGTGCCCGCCCAGGTACTTGGTGGCCGAGTGCACGACGACGTCCGCGCCCCACTGCAGCGGGTTGATCAGGTACGGGGTCGCCACGGTGCTGTCGACAATCAGCGGCACGCCGTACTCGTGCGCGACGCCCGCGACGAGCTCGATGTCGAGGACGTCGGCCTTCGGGTTCGGGATGGTCTCCGCGAAGAACAGCTTGGTGTTCGGCTGGATCGCGTCCTTCCACGCCTGTGCGTCGTGCGGGTCGGTGACGAACGTCGTGGTGATGCCGAGCTTGGGCAGCGTGTAGTGCAGCAGGTTGTAGGTGCCGCCGTAGAGCGAGGGGCTCGCGACGATGTGGTCGCCCGCCTCGGCGATGTTGAGGATGGCGAGCGTCTCGGCAGCCTGGCCGGACGAGACGAGCAGCGCGCCCACGCCGCCCTCGAGCGAGGCGATGCGGTTCTCGACGACCTCCTGGGTGGGGTTGCCGATGCGCGTGTAGATGGGGCCGAGGTCCTTGAGGGCGAACCGGTCGGCGGCGACCTGCGCGTCGGGGAAGACGAACGACGTCGTCTGGTAGATCGGCAGGGCGCGCGCGCCGGTGGCCGGGTCGGGCTCCTGGCCGGCGTGGATCTGGCGGGTCTCGAAGTTCCAGTTCTCGTTGCTCACGGGGTGCTCCTTGGCGGGCCGTCGGGGGTGGGGTCGTCGGTGGGGATCGTCGGGTGGGGTCGTCACCGCGGGAGCGCGCGCAGCTGCTCGTCCCGTGGGGGATCGGAGGGGCGCACGTGTCGAGCAGGGGCTCGTGGCGGGGCGTCGGCGTCAGTCCGTTCTCACGGCGACGACCTGCCCGCGGGCACAGCCGAGGTGCGCTTGGTCAGCGACACATTCGGCAGGTCATGGGCCGAGAGTAGGACGGCCGTCCCTGTGGGTGGAACGGGCGTCCCGAGATGTGGGATGCGCGCCTGGGGCTGAGGCGTATCTGGCGGGCGGCTCGTCGACCCCTTGTGGCCATGACCGCGGCGCATCGTCGCGCCGCTCGACGAGGGGACCGCCATGCAGACCATCAGGACAGGCTCGGCAGTGCGGCGCGCGAGCGTCGCCCTGCTCGCAGCCGCAGCACTCACGTTCACCGCTCTCGTACCGGCTCAGGCCATCCCGGAGGGCACCCGAGCCTCGAGCGGCGGCGACGTCGTCGGCTGGGGGCTCAACAGCGGCGGCAGCACCGTCGCGCCCGCGCTCCCGGACGGGGTTGCGTACCGCGCGATCAGCGCCGGGAACTCCGCGAGCCTCGCGCTCCGCAGCGACGGCCAGGTCGTCAGCTTCGGGACGTCGGCACCGGTCACGCCTCCGCTGGCGGGCACGCAGAAGTACGTCGCGGTCGCGGCGGGCTACAACCACTACCTCTACCTGCGCTCCGACGGCCAGATCGCCAGCGCCGGCGACAACAGCCAGGGGCAGCGCTCGTTCCCCGCTCTTCCGGCGGGCGTGCGCTACACCGCGATCGCGGCGAACTACTACTACAGCCTGGCACTGCGGTCCGACGGCAAGATCAACGCCGTCGGCTACAACGGCTATGGCACGACCACTGTCCCGACGCTCCCGGCGGGCCTGCGCTACACCGCGATCGCGGCCGGCTACATCCACGCGGTCGCCCTGCGCAGCGACGGTCGCGTCATCGCGTGGGGCACCGACACCGCCGGCGAGACGGTCGCGCCGGCGCTCCCGGCAGGCGTCCGCTACACGGCCATCTCCGCGGGGTACCTGTACACGCTCGCGACCCGCTCGGACGGGAAGGCCGTCGGCTTCGGCTACAACTCCTCCGGTCAGGCCACGCCTCCGAACCCGCCGAGCGGGTCGAAGTTCGTCGAGGTCGCCGCGTCGTACTACACCGGTGCCGCGCTGACCAACAAGGGTCGGATCGTCACGTGGGGCGACTCGTCGAACGGCGCGCTCGACAGTCCCGAGTCCGCACCGGGCACGACGTACGCCACGATCGCGGCCGGCGGGTCCTCCTTCCTCGCCCTCTCCGTCCGCACGACGAAGACCACCGCGACCCCGCCCAGCGTGTGGCGCTACGGCTCCACCGCGAAGCTGTCCGCCAAGGTCACGGCCGTCGGCGTCACGCCGACCGGCAAGGTCACGGTGAGCAAGGGCTCGACCGTGGTCGGCACGGCCGTACTCTCGTCGGGCAAGGCAACCGTCACCCTCAAGGCCAAGGCGCTCAAGCCCGGGACCCACGCGCTCAAGGTCGCCTACTCCGGTGCGACTGCCCTGGCCACCTCGTCGGTCACCGTGAACGTCAAGGTCGTCAAGGCGACCGCGACCGCCAAGGCCGCACTGGCCGCCTCGACGGTCAAGGCCTCCGCGCACGCCAAGGTCAAGGTGTCCGTCACCGCCCCGGGCGTCACGCCCACCGGCAAGGTGCGGGTCTACGACGGGAAGAAGGCCCTCGTCACGGTGACGCTCAAGGCCGGCCACCACGGCAAGATCACGGCCACGCTGCCCAAGCTCGGCAAGGGCAAGCACGCCATCAAGGTCGTCTACCTGGGCTCGTCGCTCGTGGCGAAGGACGCCGCGCCGACGAAGACCCTGACGGTCAAGTAGTCGGCACGGCCAGGGGCGGGGCGACGAGATCGCCCCGCCCCTGGCGTGTTCGTCGGCCGATCGTCGCCTCACGTTCGTCCACCCGTCGCCCGGTCGATGCCTGTGCACCGGCTGAGCAGGGTGGACTTCGTCGTCGGAGCCGCGCACGGCGGCCGTGACGAGGGGGTCCCACGCGGTGCCGGCAACGTTCCAGCTCTACCGGTTCTCGGACGACGACCTCTTCTGGTGGCGCCTCGTGAGCCCGAACGGGCGCGGCGTCGCGCGCATGCCGCACGGCCTGGCCGACCTCGAGGAGGCGCGCGCCGCGGTCGCGGACCTCGTCGGGCGGCTCGGAGACCTCAACGCGGTGCTCCGGCTGACCGATACCTACCGATGGCACTGGGTGCTGCAGGCGGACGGCGTGGCCGTCGCCGAGGGGATCGGCGACCAGGACCGCCGCGTGCGCTGCGAGTACGCGTGCCGGACGTTCGAGGTCCTCGCCTCGACCGCCCGGATCGACCCGTCGCTCGTGACCTTCCGCCGGGTGGGGGCGCCGTCCCGCCCCCGCTGAGGCCCGCTGGCAACGCGGCGAACGGGTGATCCAGTCCGCGCGGTGTCCGGTTTGACCCCGTTCGCCCGTGTGTGACGGATGTGACTCGTGTGACTGGTGTTCACTTCTGGGACTCGCGCCGGTAGCGTCCCTCGGGGCGGTCGCGACTGCGAGCCGCCGGACGCATGCAGGCCTCGACGCTGGGAGAACCGGGTGACGCACGGCAACCGTTCGCGCCGACGCCCGTTCGCGGGCGGTCTCGTGACGGCGATCGCGCTCGGCGCGATGCTCGTCGGGGGCGCGCCGCTGGCCAGTGCCGACCCGACGCCGCCGTCGGACCAGGACGTCCGGGACGCGCGCGCCGCGGTGCAGGACGCGTCGCAGTCGGTCGCCCAGATGGAGGTCCGGCTCGCCGAGCTCAGCGTCACGAGCGACGCCGCCGAGCTGCGCGTGCAGCAGGCCGGCGAGGCCTACACGCAGGCGCTCGTCGATGCCCAGGACGCGCAGGGCTCGGCCGACGAGGCCGCGGACGCCGCGCAGAAGGCGGCCGACGACGCGGAGCAGGCCCGCCGCACGCTCGTGGCGATCGCCCGGGAGATGGCCCGCTCCGGCGGCTCCGTCGACATGATCGAGTCGCTGCTGTCCGCCGACGGCTTCCAGGACGTCGCGCAGCGCACGAGCGCGCTCGACCGGGTCAGCGGCAAGGCCGACGAGGCCGTCCAGGAGTTCCGGGCCGCGACGCTCGTCGCCGGCACGCTGCAGGAGCACGCGGCCGCCTCGGCGAAGACCGCGACGCAGAAGTCGAAGGACGCCGCCGCGTCGCTGAGGTCCGCGGAGAAGACGCAGAAGGACGCCGACGACGCCGTCGCCGCCGCCGGTGCCGAGCGGGACGCGCTCATCAGCAACCTCGCCGCCGCCCGCAGCACGAGCGTCGCGGTCGAGCGTGCGCGCCAGGACCAGCTCGACGCCGAGCGTCGCCAGCGCGCGGACGACGAGGCGCGCGAGGCGCACGAGGACACGTCGAGCAACGGCGGCGGCGGCAACGGCGGCAACGGCACGACCGACGACCCGCCGACCACGACGGACCCGGGCACGACTGATCCCGGCAAGTCCGACGACCCGCCGGCCACGGACCCCGACCCCGAGCCCACGGACGAGCCGACCGC
>NZ_QWKP01000166.1 GCF_003470205.1 Cellulomonas rhizosphaerae | reverse complement strand
GCCGGGGGCCGCGCGCCGTTCGGTGGAGGGGTCTGGTTAGGAGACGAGGCCCGCCTGGCGGAGCTCGACCATGAGGTCGTGCGGGTTCGACGAGGCGGAGACCGCCTCCTCCTGCGTGATGATGTCGTCGCGCACCATCTGGAACAGGTGCTGGTCGAACGTCTGCATCTTGTAGTAGTCGCCCTCGCGGATGAGGTCGATCAGCGGCGGCGCCTCGGACGGGTCGAGGATCGCCTCGGCGGTGCGGCCGGTGTTCACCATGACCTCGATGGCCGGGCGGCGTCCGTTGCCGTCCGCGCGGCGCACGAGGCGCTGGGACACGATGCCGCGCAGCGCCTGCGCGAGGGCCACGCGCACCTGCTTCTGCTCGTGCAGCGGGAAGAAGTCGACGATGCGGTTGATCGTCTCGGGTGCGTCGATCGTGTGCAGCGTCGAGAGCACGAGGTGACCGGTCTCGGCGGCGGACAGCGCCGCGCGGACGGTCTCGATGTCACGCATCTCGCCGACGAGGATCACGTCGGGGTCCTGGCGCATCGCAGCGCGCAGTGCGGCCGTGAAGTCGGCCGTGTCCTGGCGGATCTCACGCTGGGAGACGATCGCCTTCTTGTCCTGGTGCAGGATCTCGATCGGGTCCTCGATCGTGACGATGTTGACCTCGCGGTACGTGTTGATGAGGTCGACCATCGACGCGAGCGTCGTCGTCTTGCCGGAACCGGTCGGGCCCGTGACCAGCACGAGGCCGCGGGGCTCGAGCGCGAGCTCGCCGACGACCTCGGGCACGTGCAGGTCGCCGAGCGACTGCGCGCCGACCGCGACGCGGCGGAAGACCAGGCCGTAGGTGCCGCGCGCCTGGTACGCGTTGACGCGGAACCGGCCCACGCCGGGCAGCGAGTACGCGAAGTCGGCCTCGTGCGTCTGGCGGAACTCGGCGACGAGGTCGTCGGGCAGGACCTCCTCGAGCATGCGCTCGGTGTCCGCCGGCTTGAGCTCGGGCACCTGGAGCTTGCGCAGCCGGCCGTCGACCCGCACGCGGGGCGAGGAGCCCACCTTGCAGTGCAGGTCGGAGCCGCCCGTGCTCGCGAGGGCGTGCAGGAACGGGATCACGGACTGTGTCGGCTGGCTCACGTTCGTTGCATCGGCCCACGGGCGCCTCGACTTGAGCGCGCGCAGACCCGATTCCCGTCTGCGGACAGGTCTGTGGGAGGATGCAGGGTCGTCGTGCACGCCGTGCATCCGGCGTTGTGCACAACCCAGAGGAGATCCCATGAGCAAGCGTGGTCGCAAGCGCCGCTCCCGTGCAGGGAGCGCCGCGAACCACGGCAAGCGTCCCAACGCCTGAGGCGTTGGAACGCGGCCGGTCCGCGAACTGGTGAAGGCCCCGAGCGCAGTAGCGCCGGGGCCTTCGTCGTACCAGTGCTGAGGTCGGCTCAGCTGGAGCGCTCGACGATCGTCGTGCGGACCTGCAGCGTCACGATGTGCGCGCGGATCTTGGCGCGCAGCTCGTCGGGCGCGGACTCGTCCTGGGAGTAGCAGCGCCGCACGAGCTTCTTCACGACGAGCTCGACGTCGTGCTCGTCGAGGCAGCCGACGCACCCCTCGAGGTGCTGCTTGACGCGCTCGGCCTCCGGGCCCTCGAGCTCCGAGTCCAGGTAGGCCCAGAGCTCGCTGACCGCCTCGTCGCAGCCGCAGTCCTGCGCGACCGGAGCGGCGCTCGCCCCGGGTTCGTTCCACTCGTTCATCGTTCACCCTCCGTGCCGGCCGGGGCCGCCGCGACCAGACCGCGTCCTCGCGCGTAGTCCGCCAGCATCTCCCGCAGCTGCCCGCGCCCCCGGTGCAACCGCGACATCACGGTGCCGATGGGGGTGCCCATGATCTCGGCGATCTCCTTGTACGCGAACCCCTCGACGTCGGCGAGGTAGACCGCGATGCGGAACTCCTCGGGGATGCGCTGCAGCGCGTCCTTGACGTCGGAGTCCGGCAGGTGGTCGAGCGCCTCGGCCTCGGCCGAGCGCAGGCCCGACGAGGTGTGCGACTCCGCCCGAGCCAGCTGCCAGTCCTCGATCTCCTCCGCGTGCGACTGCTGCGGCTCGCGCTGCTTCTTGCGGTAGGAGTTGATGTAGGTGTTGGTGAGGATGCGGTACAGCCACGCCTTGAGGTTGGTACCCGGGCGGTACTGGTGGAACGCGGCGAACGCCTTGGCGAACGTCTCCTGCACCAGGTCCTCGGCATCAGCCGGGTTGCGCGTCATGCGCAGGGCAGCGCCGTACAGCTGGTCCAGGTAGACCAGCGCCTCGGCCTCGAATCGTGCGTTGCGGGCCGCGTCACCCTCGGACTCTGGAGCCCGGTTCGTGTCCCCGTCGATGTCCTCGCTCATTGCCCATGAGCCTATGCCGGAAAGCTGGGTGTCACCGCGCGGCGTCGGGGGTGACTGCCAGGGGGTCAGGTCGGCCACCGTCAGATCGGCAGGGTTGTACTGGGTCGGCAGTCGGTCGACGGATCGCGTCGAGGGACGTGTCGGAGCGGCACAGGGCATACGCGGCACAACCCCCTCGCCGCCGCCCGCATTCCCTGGGCGCCCGCTGGCCCGCCTACCCGTCGCGGGCGCAGCCCCGGCGCACTAGCGTGGCCGTGGAGGGCCGCCGACACCCGCGGACCCGTGTCACGTCGCCCGACGAGGGCCGACGACGAGGAGTGACTGTGCTGCTGCGCCGCATCGCCCGCCCGCTGTTCGCGACCTGGTTCATCACCGAGGGTCTCGACGTGGTCCGCCACCCGGCCGCCCATGCCGCCGACGCCCGCGGCGCGCTGAAGCTGCTCGAGAAGCGCTTCTCGCTCGACGTGCCGGACCTGAGCGACCGCCAGCTCACGACCGCCGTCCAGGCGCACGGCGTGGCGCTCGCGGGCGCCGGCGCGCTGCTGGCCGTCGGGCGCGCACCGCGCACGGCCGCGCTCGCGCTCGCCGTCCTGACGGCCCCGCTGATCGTGGTGAACCTGCCCGACAAGGATGCGGACCGCGACCCCACGCTCAAGAAGGCGCGGCGCGAGCGCCTCGTGCGAGCGCTGGCGTTCACGGGCGGCGCGATCCTGGCCGGCATCGACCTCGAGGGGCGTCCCGGCGTCACGCGTCGCGTGCAGGACGCGTGGGAGGCCCGGCCCGGCGTCTCGTGGCGCGCGCAGAACGCGTGGGAGCACCACAAGCCGACGTCGGACGACTGACGGAGAAGCGCGTCCGTTCCGCGAGCGCGGCCCGGGTCCGTCCGGCCCGGCGACTAGCCTGAGCCGCATGACGACCGCGACCGCTCCCCTCTGGCCGGCCCCTCTCGCGACCGGGCCGCTGGACGCCGTCGTGGCCGTGCCCGGCTCGAAGTCGCTGAGCAACCGCTACCTGGTGCTCGCCGCGCTCGCCGACTCCCCGAGCCTGCTGCGCAGCGTGCTCGCGTCGCGCGACACCCACCTCATGGCCTCGGCGCTCGAGACGCTGGGCGTCACCGTGGACCGCGGCACCGACTGGCGCGTCGAGCCGGGGGCGCAGCGCGGCCTCCGTGGCTCCGTGACGATCGACTGCGGCCTGGCCGGCACGGTCATGCGCTTCCTGCCCGCGGTCGCCGCGCTCGCCGACGGGCCCGTGCACTTCACGGGCGACGTCGAGGCGCTCGCGCGTCCGATGGGGCCCGTGATCCGCGCGCTGCAGGCGCTCGGCGTGCGGGTCGACGAGGAGGGCGAGACCGGTCGGCTGCCGTTCACGGTGCACGGTCGCGGCTTCGTCCGCGGCGGGCAGGTGGACATCGACGCGTCGGCGTCCAGCCAGTTCGTCTCCGGCCTGCTGCTCGCGGCCGCACGGTTCGAGCGCGGGCTCGTCGTGCGCCACACCGGGCCGACGCTGCCGAGCCTGCCGCACATCGAGATGACCGTGGCCGTGCTGCGCGCCGCGGGCGTGCAGGTCGACGACTCGCGCCCCGCGATCTGGGAGGTCGCCCCCGGCCGCATCGCGGGCCGCGACGTGCGCGTCGAGCCCGACCTGTCGAACGCGGCGCCCTTCCTGTGCGCGGCGATGGTCACCGGCGGCACCGTGTCCGTGCCCGGCTGGCCCGCGCAGACGACGCAGCCCGGCGGCCTGCTGCCCGGTTTCCTCGAGCGCATGGGCGCGCGGACCTCGCTCGACGGCGACGTGCTCTCGGTCACCGGCACGGGCGCGATCCACGGCGTCGACCTCGACCTGCACGCGGCGGGCGAGATCGCCCCGACGCTCGCCGCGCTCGCGGTGCTCGCCGACTCCCCCACCCGGCTGCGCGGCGTCGCGCACCTGCGCGGCCACGAGACCGACCGCCTCGCCGCGCTCGCCGCCGAGATCACGCGGCTGGGCGGGCAGGCGGAGCAGACCTCCGACGGCCTGGTCATCACCCCGCGCCCGCTGACCGGCGGCGCGTGGCGCACGTACGCGGACCACCGGATGGCCACCGCCGGTGCGCTCATCGGCCTGCGGGTGCCCGGCCTCGAGGTCGAGGACGTCGCGACGACCGCCAAGACGATCCCCGACTTCGTCGGCCTCTGGACCGCGATGCTGGGCAGCTGATGGCTCAGCGCCGGTACGACGAGCGCGACGTCCGGGTCCGCCCGACCAAGGGTTCCCGGCCGCGCACCAAGCAGCGCCCCGAGCACGCCGACGCGGTGTCCGCGCTGGTCACGGGCGTGGACCGGGGCCGGTACACCGTCCTGGTCGACGCCGGCGGGCCGGACGAGCACCGCACCGTGGCCATGAAGGCCCGCGAGCTGGGCCGCAACCGCGTCGTCCCGGGCGACCGCGTGGACCTCGTCGGCGACTCGTCGGGCGAGGAGGGCACGCTGGCCCGCATCGTGCGGATCACCGAGCGTCGCACGGTCCTGCGCCGCACGGCCGACGACACCGATCCGGTCGAGCGGATCATCGTCGCGAACGCCGACCAGCTCGTCATCGTCACCGCCCTGGCCGACCCCGAGCCGCGCACGCGCATGATCGACCGCTGCGTCGCTGCGGCCTACGACGCGCGCATGGACGTGCTCCTCGCGCTGACCAAGTCCGACCTGGCCGACCCCGCCGAGCTCGTCGCGATGTACTCCCCCATCGGCGTGAAGGTCGTCGTGACCCAGACGTCGGGCGCGCGCGACGAGCGCGTCATCCACGGCCTGGACGACCTGCGTGCCGCGCTCGACGGGCGGATGTCCGTGCTCGTCGGGCATTCGGGCGTCGGCAAGTCGACGCTCGTCAACGCGCTCGTGCCGGACGCGCTGCGCGCCACGGGCATCGTCAACGACGTCACGGGCCGCGGCCGGCACACCTCGACCTCGGCCGTGGCCCTGCGCGTGCCCAGCACCGACGAGCCCACGTGGGTCATCGACACCCCGGGCGTGCGCAGCTTCGGCCTCGCCCACGTCGACCCGCAGCACCTGCTCGGCGCGTTCGCCGACCTGGCCGCGGTCGCGCAGGAGTGCCCGCGCGGCTGCACGCACGCCGACGACGCGCCCGACTGCCTGCTCGACGAGTGGGTCGCGGGCGCGCCCGACGAGGAGACCAGCGCCGCCCGCGGCGCGCGGCTCGAGTCGTTCCGCCGCCTGCTCGCCAGCCGCCTGGGCGACGTCGACCGGTAGTCGACCAGCACCAAGACGTGGGCCCTCCCGGATCGGGACGGGCCCGACCACTAGCGTGTGCGCCATGAGCCTGCGCCCCGGGTACGACGACGACCTGCGCCTCGCGCACGTGATGGCCGACCAGGTGGACGGCCTGACCATGTCCCGCTTCAAGGCGCTGGACCTGCGCGTCGAGACCAAGCCGGACCTGACGCCCGTCTCCGACGCCGACAGGGCCGCCGAGGAGCTGGTCCGCGGCCAGCTGTCCCGCGCCCGCCCCCGCGACGCGGTCCACGGCGAGGAGGGTGCCGACACCGGCCACGGGCCACGGCGTTGGGTGGTCGACCCGATCGACGGGACCAAGAACTTCGTCCGCGGCGTGCCCGTCTGGGCCACGCTCATCGCGCTCATGGAGGGCGACGAGGTCGTCGTCGGGCTGGTCAGCGCCCCCGCGCTCGGCCGGCGCTGGTGGGCCGCGCAGGGAGCCGGCGCCTGGACCGGCAAGTCCCTCGCGGCGGCGTCGCGCCTGCGGGTCTCGGCCGTCGACCGGCTCGCCGACGCGTCGCTGTCCTACTCGAGCCTGTCCGGGTGGGAGCAGCACGGCACGCTCGACCGCTTCCTCGACCTGACCCGGTCCGTGTGGCGCACGCGCGCGTACGGCGACTTCTGGTCGCACGTGCTGGTGGCCGAGGGCGCGGTGGACCTGTCCGCCGAGCCCGAGCTCGAGCTGCACGACATGGCCGCGCTCGTGCCGATCGTCACCGAGGCGGGAGGCCGGTTCACCTCGATCCGCGGCGTGCCCGGCCCGCTCGGCGGCTCCGCACTGGTGAGCAACGGCCTCCTGCACGACGAGGCGCTCGCGCACCTGGACCCGCTGCCGGCGCTGTGACGGCCTCGCACGGCGAGCGCGCCGGGTCGTTCGAGCACGGCGCGGCCGACTACGCCGCGAGCCGGCCCGACTACCCGGACGCCGCGGTCGACTGGGCGATCCCGCCCGGCGCCCGCGACGTGCTGGACCTCGCGGCGGGGACGGGCAAGCTCACCGCGTCGCTGGTGGGGAGTGGGTTGGACGTGGTCGCGGTCGAGCCGTCGGCTGCGATGCGCGCCGAGCTCACGCGCCTTCTGCCCCACGTCCGAGCCCTGCCCGGGACGGCCGACGCCACGGGCCTGCCCGACGAGTCGGTCGACGCCGTGACCGTGGCGCAGGCCTGGCACTGGTTCGACCCCGCGACCGCGTCGGCCGAGATCGCGCGCGTGCTGCGGCCCGGCGGGCGGCTGACCGTGCTGTGGAACGTGCGCGACGAGACCGAGCCGTGGGTCGCGGCGTTCGGCGAGATCCTGCACCGCGGGGACCCGATGCCGACGCACTACGTGCAGCCCGCGTTCGGTCCACGGCTCGAGGCGGTCGAGGCCGGCGAGTTCCGCTGGACGCAGCGGTTCCGCCCCGCGAACCTGCGCGCGCTGGCCGCGAGTCGCTCGTTCCTGCTCACCATGACGCCCGACGAGCGCGAGGCACGGCTCGCGGAGGTCGACGCGCTGGTGGCCACGCACCCCACCCTCGCGGGTCAGGACGTCGTGGACCTGCCGCACGTCACGCGCGCGTGGCGGGCTTCCCGGCGCTGACCTCGAGCCCGAGCACGCCCGGCAGCTCGTCGAGCGAGGCGATCGTCGTGACGTCCGCGGCCGCGATCTCGGCGTCGCTGATCGCGTGCCGGCGGCCGCCCGGGCGGTCGATCCAGATGCCGACGAGCCCCGCGGCACGGGCCGCGACCGCGTCGACGTCGAGCTCGTCGCCGACGTAGGCGGTGCGCGCGGGGTCGGTGCCGAGCAGCCGGCACGCCTCGACGAACACGCGCGGGTCGGGCTTGCCGAAGCCGAGCGTGTCGACGCCGACGAGCATCGGCACCCGGGCCAGCAGGTCCGCGCGCTCGAGCTTGTCGGTCTGGTAGGCCATCGACGCGTTGGACAGCGCGCCGACGGCGAGCCCGGCGGCGAGCAGGACGTCGACCACGCCCGACGCGTCGTCGTGCGCCACCCAGGCGGCCCGGAAGCCGCCGTCGAACACCGCGTCCCACGCGTCGAAGTCCTCGGGCTCGATGACGGGGCCGCCGAACGCCGCGTGCACCTCGTTGGCGCGCGCGAGCCGCTGCTCGACGTAGCCGACCTCGCCGCGCGTGTAGGCGGCGTAGTGCCCGTTGACGTCCTCGCGCCACATCGTGACGAGCTCGGCGTCGCGCTCGGGCGGCAGGTCCGGCAGGTAGCGGCGCGCGGTCACAGACCAGGCGTGCCCGAAGGCCTCCCGGGTCGCGACGAGCGTGTCGTCGATGTCGAACAGGACGCCGTCCAGGTCGAGCGCGAGCGCGCTCACAGGGTGGCACGCAGCGCGGCGATGCGGGCGAGCGTGGCCTCGCGGCCCAGCAGCTCCATCGACTCGAACAGCGGCGGCGAGACGCGGCGGCCCGTGACCGCCACGCGCAGCGGCGTGTAGGCGAAGCGCGGCTTGATCGCCAGGCCGCCCTCGTCGACCAGCGCCGCCTGCAGCGCCTCCTGCGTCGCGGCCGTGGTGAACTCCGGCAGGTCGGCGAGCACCGCGGCGGCGGCGTCGAGCACCGCGGCCGACTCGTCGCGCAGCGCGGCGCGCGCGTCGTCGGCCACCGTCAGCTCGTCGTCGGCCGTGAACAGGAAGCCGAGCATCCCCACGACCTCGCCCAGCAGCGTCATGCGCTCCTGCACGAGCGGCGCGGACGCGGTGAGCAGGTCCTGCTGCGTCGCGGACAGGTCAGCGAACGAGTCGGCGGGCACGAGGCCCGCGGCGTGCAGGTACGGGACCAGGCGGTCGCGGAAGTCCTCCGGCGCGAGCAGGCGCACGTGCTGACCGTTGATCGCCTCGGCCTTCTTCAGGTCGAAGCGCGCCGGGTTCGGGTTGACGTCCGCGACGTCGAACGCCGCGACGAGCTCGTCGGGCGTGAACACGTCGCGGTCCGCGGACAAGCCCCAGCCCAGCAGCGACAGGTAGTTGAGCAGGCCCTCGGGGATGAACCCGCGCTCGCGGTGCAGGAACAGGTTCGACTCGGGGTCACGCTTGGACAGCTTCTTGTTGCCGTCGCCCATGACGTAGGGCAGGTGGCCGAACTGCGGCATGACGCTCGCGACGCCGACGTCGAGCAGCGCGCGGTAGAGCACCACCTGGCGGGGCGTCGAGGACAGCAGGTCCTCGCCGCGCAGCACGTGCGTGATCCCCATGAGGGCGTCGTCGACCGGGTTGACCAGCGTGTACAGGGGGTGGCCGTTGCCGCGGACGATGACGAAGTCCGGCACCGAGCCGGCCTTGAAGGTCACGTCGCCGCGCACGAGGTCGGTGAACGTGACGTCCTCGTCGGGCATCCGGACGCGCAGGACGGGCTCGCGGCCCTCCTCGCGGAACGCGAGCTTCTGCTCGTCGGTCAGGCTGCGGTCGAAGCCGTCGTAGCCGAGCTTCGGGTCGCGGCCCGCGGCGCGGTGGCGCGCCTCGATCTCGTCGGGCGTGGAGTACGACTCGTAGACGTGGCCTGCCTCGACGAGGCGGCGGACGACGTCGGTGTACAGGTCGTAGCGCTGCGACTGCCGGTAGGGCTCGTGCGGGCCGCCGACCTCGACGCCCTCGTCCCAGTCGAGCCCGAGCCAGCGCAGCGCGTCCAGGAGCTGGGTGTAGCTCTCCTCGGAGTCACGCGCGGCGTCGGTGTCCTCGATGCGGAAGACGAACGTGCCGCCGGTGTGCCGGGCGTAGGCCCAGTTGAACAGCGCGGTGCGGATCATCCCGACGTGCGGCAGGCCCGTCGGGGACGGGCAGAAGCGCACACGGACGGACGACGAGGGGGTGGTGGTCACCGGTCAAGGGTAGGCGCTCAGGACACCGCGCGTTCCCGGTTGAGCCGGTTCGCGGGGCGCAGCGCGAGCACGCTGGACAGGTGCTCGCGCACGTCCGGGGCGGCTTTGCCGGTCCACCAGTCGTCGGGCACCGGCCGCGCCTGCACGCGCACGCCGGTCGACGAGTGCAGCGCGTCGAGCAGCACGTACGCGGTCGACGGCAGGCAGACGACCCGCTGCGGGGCGCGCAGGCCGCGCAGGCGCATCTCGACCGGCAGGCCGGCCTCGTCGACCCGCACGCCGGGCAGCGCGGCCAGCTGCGCGACGACCGCGGGGTCGCTGCGACGGTGCGGCAGGTAGGCGACGGGGCCGAACTCGGCGAGGCTCGCGATCCACCGCACGTACGGCTCGGCCTTGACCCAGCCGTCGGACACCAGGCCCGAGCCGACGACGACGACCGGCTCGGCCGGGGCGACCGGCGGCTGCTGCGTGGCGAGCCACTCGAACCGGTGGGTGACGACCTCGACGCCGATCCCGTGCAGGTGGGTCATGAGCGGGACGTCCAGCGGCATCGCCGTGAACATCGTGACCCGCCCCTGCTGCGCGAGCTTGCGCAGCTTGCGCGTCACCAGGGTGCCGAGCGCGTTGCGGGCAGCGCCGACGACGCCGCCCGAGCGCCGGCTCGCGCGCACGGCGGGGGCACCCGCCACGAGCGCGCGAGCCAGCGTGACGGTCGCAAGACCGTCGTCGAGCAGCACGACGCGTCCGCGGGGGGTGCGCCGCACGAAGGCGGCCTGCCACTGCCCGGAGAACGCGTCGCCGACGAGCCAGGCACCCCGGGGGGCCGACGACGCGTCGTCGGCCGTGGCCCCCAGGTGCAGGACGACGCCCTCGGGCAGCCCCGCGGCGTCGAGCGTCCGTGCGGCGGCGTCGAGCGCGGGCACGCCGGAGCGCACCCGGATCTCGGTGCGCGCCCCGGCCAGGCCGGCGGCGTGCGCCTCGAGCGCACCCAGCAGCTGCAGGGGCGACTCGACGACGGCGACGGACGCGGTGCCCATGGTCAGGCGCCCACGCGGCGCAGGCGCGACATGGGGGCGAGCTCGCCCGGCATGACCCGCTTGACCCCGTCGCCCAGCGCCTCCTGCAGGATGCGGATGTCGCGCACGAGGTGCTCGAGGCCGGCCGGCTCCAGCGAGGACGCCTGGTCCGAGCCCCACATCGTGCGGTCCAGCGTGATGTGCCGCTCGACGGCGACGGCGCCCAGCGCGACCGCGGCGAGCGAGATCTGCAGGCCGCGCTCGTGGCCCGAGTAGCCGACCGGGACGCCGTAGCGCTCGCGCAGGGTGTCGATGGTGCGCAGGTTGGCCTCCTCCGGCGGAAGGGGGTAGGTCGACGTCGCGTGCAGGATGACCAGGTTATCCGTGCCCAGGATGTCCACCGCGGCGTCGATCTGCTCGAGCGTCGACATGCCGGTCGACAGGATGATCGGCTTGCCCGTGCGGGCCAGCTCGCCGAGCAGCTCGGTGTCGGTCAGCGACGCCGAGGCGACCTTGTGCGTCGGGACGTCGAGGTCCTCGAGGAACTCCACCGAGGGCACGTCCCACGGGGAGGCGAACCACTGCAGCCCGCGCTCGGCGGCGTGCTGGGCGACCTTCTGGTACTGCTCGCGGTCGAACTCGACGCGGTAGCGGTAGTCGAGGTACGTCATCTCGCCCCAGGGCGTCTGACGGAGCTTGTCGCGCATGTCGACCGGCGTGCTGATCTCCGGCGTGCGCTTCTGGAACTTGACGGCCTGCGCGCCCGCGTCAGCGGCCACGTCGATGAGGCGGCGCGCGATGTCCACGTCGCCGTTGTGGTTCAGGCCGATCTCGCCGATCACGTACACGGGCTGGCCGTCGCCGACCAGGTGCTGGCCGATGCTGACGGGCGTGATCTCGGTACGGGCGTCGGTGGCGGTCATGCGGGTGATCCCTCCAGGGGTCGTCGTCACGGCCGGGCGGTCGCGACGGGTCGTTTTTGTGGGGGTGCGGGCTGCGACGATGCGGTCGCAGACCTCGCGGACAGCGCCGTCCCCGCCGCGCCGGTCGAGGACCAGGCGGGCGGCGGCACGGACACGGGGGTGGGCGTCGGCGACGGCCACGGGCCACCCGACGCGAGACATGGCACCCAGGTCGTTCACGTCGTTGCCGACGTACGCGACGCGCTCGGGATCCAGGCGGTTGACGGCGATCCACTCGTCGAGGGCGGACGCCTTGTCGGCGATGCCGTGCAGCACGTCGACGCCGAGCTTGTCGGCGCGGGCGCGGACCACGGGGTTGCGCTCAGTCGACAGGATGAGGAGCGGCACCTCGGCGCGGCGCAGCAGGTCCACGCCCATGCCGTCGCCACGATGCACGCGCACGGACTCGACGCCCGCGCCGTCCACGTAGGCGTGGTCGTCGGTGTGCACGCCGTCGAAGTCGGTGACCAGGGCGTCGACGTCGAGCTCCTCGTTCACAGGCCCGGCGAGCGCCCGCGCGCGCTCGAGGTCGGCCGGCTCGTCGATCTCCATCGCGGTGCGCTCGTCGACCGCCTGCAGCGCGACCCGGCCGAAGAACCGGGTGCCGGCCTCGCGCAGGCCCGCGGTGCGCATCGTGTAGAAGGCGCCGGTCTCGCGGAAGTGCGGCGCGCGGTCCTGGCGGCGCGGGCGGTGGTCGAGCGTGTGCCCGACGGGGGTCACCGCGCCGTCGGTGAGCACCCACTGGAAGTCGTGGGTGGGGGCGACGGCGATGACCACGTCGGCCTCGTCGGCCAGCACCCGGGCGACCGAGGCGCCCAGGTCCGCCGGGTCGACGAACGGGGAGGTGCACTGCAGCAGGACGGTGACCGCGAACTCGTCGGACAGCGCATCCAGCGCGTGCAGCACGGCGGACTCCGACGAGGCCGTCGAGCCCGACAGCTCCGCGGGACGCTCGACGACGTCCGCGCCGTGGCGGCGGGCCTCGTCGGCGATGCCCGCGTGGTCGGTGGAGACCACGACGCGGGTGACGCCGGGCGCCGCGAGCGCGGAGCCGACGGCGCGGCCGACGAGGGACTCGCCGCCGACGGCCGCGAGGTTCTTGAGCGGCACACCCTGCGAGCCACCCCGCGCGGGGATGACCACGAGCACACCGGGGGCCGCGGGCGACTGCTCGTCACTCCGGCTGGTTCCTGACATGCCGCGAACGTAACGACGGGCGATGACCCGCGGTCGACGCCCGAACGCCGCGCGGACGAACGCTCGGTACGGCGGATGAACGGTGGCTGAACGACGCGCCCGAGCGCGTGGTCAGCCTCGGGTCAGGCGCGGCGGAGCACCGGATTACGGAGCACGCTCGCCTTTCCGCGGCAGCGGTGCGCTCGGGTCAGGCGCGGCGGAGCACCGGATTGCGCAGCACGCCGATCTCCTCGACCTCGCACTCCACGATGTCCCGGTCCACGATCGGGCCCACACCGGCGGGCGTGCCGGTCAGGATGACGTCGCCCGGCAGGAGCGTGAAGACCTCGGAGATGTAGGAGACGAGGTAGGCCACGTCGAAGACGAGCTGCGACGTGCGGCCGTCCTGCCGGGTCTCACCGTTGACGCGCGCGAGGACCGCGAGGTCGGAGACGTCCAGGCCGGGCACGATCCACGGGCCGACGGGGCACGAGCCGTCGAACCCCTTGGCGCGGGTCCACTGGTCGTCGCTGCGCTGGATGTCGCGCGCGGTGACGTCGTTGGCGACCGTGTAGCCGAAGACGTGGTCGAGCGCGCGCTCGATCGGGACGTCCTTGGTGACCTTGCCGATGACGACGGCCAGCTCGGCCTCGTGATCGACGTGCTCGGTCCAGTACGGCAGGACGATGGGATCGTCGGGGCCGATGATCGACGTGTTGGGCTTGAGGAAGAGGAGCGGCGCGGGCGGCAGCTCGTTGCCCAGCTCGGCGGCGTGGTCGGCGTAGTTGCGGCCGACGCCGATGACCTTCGAGCGTGGGATGACCGGCGCGAGCAGCCGCACGTCGTCCTGGTCGAGCCGGATCCGCTCCCCCGTGGGCTGCACGGGCATGTACAGCGGGTCGCCCGTCACGACGACGAGCTCCTCGTGCCCGGGCTCGCCGTCGACGACCGCGTAGCGGGGGTCGTTGCCGGTGGTGAATCTCGCGATACGCACCGCAGCAGCCTACTGGGGCGGCGGGGCGTCAGGCGCGGGCGAGGACCTCGCCGTGCAGCACCGTGAACCAGCCGTCGGGCTGCTGGCCCCACTCGCGCCAGGCGTCGGCGAGCAGCTCGAGGCCCACCTCGTCGGCCAGGCCGTGCTCGATGGCCTGCGCGGCGAAGTTCGACGCGACCGACCGGTCGGCCCACAGCCCGGCCCACCACTCGCGGTCCTCGGGCGTCGCGTAGCACCACGTGCCCGCGCTGGGCGCGATGCCGGCGGGGTCGAACCCTGCCTCCCGGACCCAGGACAGCAGGCGGCGGCCGGCGTCGGCCTCCGCCCCGTTGGCCTGCGTGACCTCGTGGTAGAGCGCGAGCCACTCGTCGAGGCCGTCCGAGCGCGGGAACCACGTCATGCCCGAGTAGTCGGCGTCGCGGACCGCGACGATGCCGCCGGGCTTGGTCACCCGACGCATCTCGCGCAGGGCGGCGACCGGGTCGGTGAGGTGCTGCAGCACCTGGTGGGCGTGCACGACGTCGAAGGAGTCGGCGGCGAACGGCAGCCGGTAGGCGTCGGCGACGTCGAAGGTGACGTTGGCCTGGGCGTCCTTGCCCGCCGCGCGGGCGATCTCGATGACGGCCGACGAGGTGTCGACGCCCACGACCTCGCCGGGTGCGAGCCGCTGCGCGAGGTCGATGGTCACGGTGCCGGGGCCGCAGCCCACGTCGAGCAGGCTCTGGCCGGGGCTCAGCTGCGGCAGCAGGTAGGCGGCCGAGTTCTCGGCCGTGCGCCAGCGGTGCGACCGGAGGACCGACTCGTGGTGCCCGTGGGTGTAGACGTCCTGCGGGGCGGGGGCTGCGTCGGTGCTCACCACGGAACTGTAGGCCGTCGGAGGGGTCCCGGTTCAAGGCCCGGGACGCATTCGTCCGCCATGCGAGATCAGTCGAGCAGCTCCACGATGGCGAAGACCACCGCGAGCGCGGGCAGGACTCCTTGGATCGCGGCAGCACGGGCCATCTGCGGCTGCGGGATCACCAGCACGAGCGCCGCGGCGACCATCGAGCCACACCCGAACAGGATCAGCGCGAGGCCCGCCGTGGGGTCGTCGCCCGTGGCCAGGACGACGCCGACGAGCGTGCCGACCGCGAGGAACAGGTTGTAGAAGCCCTGGTTGAACGCCCAGGGCTTGGCCGCCGGGACGTCGGCCGCCTTCGTCCCGAACCGCCCGTGCACCGCCGGCCGCGTGAACAGGACCGACTCCATGACGAAGAACATGACATGGAGCAGCGCGGCGAGGGTGGCGAAGACCAGGGCGAGCGTGAGCATGCTCGCAGTCTGTCGAGGGCGTGGTCCCGTCACAAGCACCGGGACGAGCGCACCTACCCTGGACTCGTGACGATCACCGCCTCCCCGACGCGGCTGCCGGCCCCGTCGTGGGCCGCGGCGGCCGACGAGCACGCCGCGCGAGCCGACGCGCTGACCGCCGCGCATCGTGCGCGCCGGTCGCGCGGCGAGAAGCACGCGGTCGAGGACTTCCTCTTCGAGTACTACCCGACCAAGCCCGCCGCCCTGCGCGTGTGGCACCCGGGTGCGGGTGTCGTCCTCGAGGCAGGCCCCGACGGACCGTCGCCGCTCGGCGCGACGCGCTGGTACTCGACCGACGACGAGGGCGCCGTGACCCTCGACCTCGACGCGTTCCTCGCTGAGCGCGGTGAGTCGGCGCGCTTCCTCGTCGGGCTGCTGGGCGCGACGGCCGCCCGCCCGGCGTTCACCGGCTGCTTCGGCCTGCACGAGTGGGCGATGGTCTACCGCGAGGCCGACGACGAGCACCGCCACCCCCTGCCGCTGCGCCTGGGCAGCGCCGGCACCGACGCGGTCGTCGAGTCGCACCGCATCCGTTGCACCCACTTCGACGCGTTCCGGTTCTTCACCCCGGACGCGACCTCGCGCAACACGCTCGAGCCGACCCGCGCCAACCAGGTCGCGATGGAGCAGCCCGGCTGCCTGCACGCCGCGATGGACGTGTACAAGTGGGCCACCAAGCTCGGCCCGCTGGTGCCGGGCGACCTGCTGCTCGACTGCTTCGACCTCGCGCGCGAGATCCGGTACACCGACATGGCCGCCTCGCCCTACGACTTCTCGTCGTACGGCCTGACGCCCGTCGCGATCGAGACACCCGAGGGCAAGGCCGAGTACGTCGCGCGCCAGCGCAGCTACGCGGAACGGTCGAACGCGTTGCGCGCGCGGCTCGTCGCCGCGTGCGACGTCAGCGGACTGACACCGTCTTCGCCCTGACCGTCCTGCCGGCCTTGGCCGTGGCCGTCGTGTACGCGTCGCGATAGCCGCCCACGTACGACGGGTCGGACACGCGGATCTCCGTCCGCCCCGCGCGCGCACCGGTGATCGCGTACACGCCCGACGCGTTGGTCTTCGCGCTCCGGCCGTCGAGGGTCTCCACGCGGACGCCGATCGCCGGCTTGCCCTTCGAGTTGAGCACGACACCCGTCACGGTGGCGCCCTTGCCGAACCGCAGACTCTGGGTGAGCGCCCTTCCCTTGGTGACCGTGACGGAGGCGCTGGTCCAGGCATCGGTGCCGGACTTGGGCTTCGCGGTGACCGTGTACCTGCCCGACACCGCGCCCGTGAGCGAGTAGGCGCCCTTCGCGTTCGTGCGAACCACGCCGTAGGTCGTGCCATGGCTGTCGACCACGGCGATGCGGGCGCCGACAGCCGGCTGCCCGTTGGCAGTCCGGACGACGCCCTTGACCGTGACCTGCTTCCCGCGCGAGATCACACCGAAGTCGACGACCGTGTGCGCCTTGACGACGACCTTCTTGCGGAGGTTCGACCCGTCGACGTGGACGTAGTAGGTGCCGGCCGAGAGGCCGGCGACGCCGACCCAGCCTTCGGCGTCCGGCCGGAACGTGCCGAGCCAGACGCCCTTCGACGTCGTCACCGTCACGTCCTGCTTCGAGACGCGCGAGCCGGTGGTCTTGATCCGGCCATAGGCGATCGCGTCACGAGACAACGTCAGCCTCGACGCCGCGACCTTGTGGCCCTGCTGGGCCGTCAGTGTCGTGACTCCGTGGGCCGGCACGGCCCTCGTGCCACCCCACACGCTGATGGTGACCTTGCCCGAAGGCAGGCCACGCAGCGTGTACCGACCCTTCGAGTCGGTGGTGGCCTTGGCAGAACCTGCCCGGCCGACACTCTGCGCCTCCACCGTCGCTCGCTTCGCGGGCTTCCCGTTCCGGTTGACCACCGTCCCCGTCACGGTCGCGGTGCGAACCAGTGCGATGTCGGCGTTCGTCACAGAGCGCCCGAGGCTCACGGACACCTTCTTCGCGTCCGGCTTGCGCACCGTGTTGCCCAAGTAGGTCCGGAAGTTCGAGGACCCGCTCTCGACCCAGGGCGACACGCTCACGCCAGGCTCGACCTGCTCGTGAAAGACGCCGGTCGGCGACGAGTGCGAAGGGACGTCACCGAACCAGACGAGGGAGTCGAGGCCCTTGCCACCCAACGTCACCCGACCGCCCACCCACGACGTCGAGTAGATGCGAAGGTCCGCACCGGCGAGGTCGGCACCGTCGTGCACGGTGATCGTCGTCCGGAGGTTGTCCGTGCGGTAGTCGTCTGCGACCGCCTGGACCGAGTAGGTCGCGGTACGCACGAGGGCGGTGAACGCGCCCTTGGCGTCCGCCCGCGCATCGAGGTACGAGTTCGAGCCTGTGCTGTAGCCGGACACCTCGGCCCATGGCACGCCCTTGCCCGTCACCGCGTCTCGCACGGTGCCGGAGACCGTCGCGACGTGCTGGTCGATGACTGAGATCGAGACCGGCCCTCCGGCGATGGTCACGGGAGCGTCGTAGGTCGCGTTCCAGTCGTACGGGCTCGTGACCCGCACCGTGAAGTCACCCTCGGCAATGGCCCGGAACTGGATCCCACCCTCGGACGAGGTGTTCCCCACGGCGACGCGTGCGTCCGGGATGCCGTCGGAGTTGGCGTCGACGGAAGGATCCGAGCCCGCGACCCAGACCTCGACCAGCTCGCTCGAGAGCGGCTTGCCCGTTCCGGACAGCACGGTGACCGTGAGGGCGTAGGTGTCGGCCGCGGTCGCCGCAGGCGCTCCTGCGAACCCCAGAGCGGCCGCCAGTGCGGTCACGACGGCGACGAATCGAGCCTTCACAACGGTCCCCTGCTTCGCGACGCGCGCTCATCGCGTGCCACGGGCACCTTTTCAGAGACAGCCGTGAAGCGGCAGCAACCGAACGGGTGACGCTTCAGCCCCGCGCGTACCGCTCGACGAACGCGGCGAGCACACGGTGGCCGTGGCGCACGTCGGCACCGCGGACCCCCGCAAGGACGTCGTCGGCCTCGTCCGGCTGGTAGTACCCGTAGTCGCGGTAGACGCGGATGCGGCTGCTGATTCCCTCGACGTCCAGCTCGGGGTGGAACTGCGTCGCGTAGAGATTGGTGCCGACGCGGAACATCTCGACAGGACAGGTCGGTGACGACGCGAGCAGGGTGGCGCTCGGCGGCAGCACGCTGCAGGCCTCCTTGTGCCCGACGAAAGCCTCGAACGCACCTGGCATCCCGGCGAGCAGCGGGTCGGCGCGGCCCTCGTCGGTCAAGGTGATCGTCACCGGGCCGATGGGCTCGCCGTACGTGCCGTCGATGACCGCGCCCTGGTGGACGCCGAGCGTTCCGACGCCGTAGCAGGCGCCGAGGAAAGGGAAGTCGGCCGGCACCAGGCGATCGAGCAGTGCGGCCATCTCCGCCTCGACCCGCACCTGCACGTCCGACTTGGTGGTGCTGCTCGCGTCGAACGGGCTGCCGCCGACGATGACGCCGGAGATCGAGTCGAGGTCGATCGGGGGCATCGGGCCGGCCTCGAGCCTGACCCGGACGAGCTCGGATGGCTTCAGGCCGGCGTAGCGCAGCATCGCCGCGTACTCGCCATCGGCGGCGACGTCCTCGGCGCGCGTCGCCAGCAGGACGAACGGCAGCACCCTCCGAGGCTAGCCACGCCGGGCGTCCGTCACCCGTCGACTGGGAGGCAGCGCCTTCAGCTCGCGAGCGGGGGCACCCTGTCGCGGTACTGGGTGCTCAGGGCGTCGAGGATGCGGGTGGGTGAGCCGGTTGCCCGCTGCCACCCGTCGTCGCCGTCGTCGTCGGTGCCGTTCGTTGCGTTGCTCGGTGGTCCGGCTCGGGTCAAGGATCGGAGCCAGGCTGGTGGTCGGACTTCGGGGACG
>NZ_QWKP01000165.1 GCF_003470205.1 Cellulomonas rhizosphaerae | reverse complement strand
CCGGCCCGACCAGCTGCTCGACCCGCTCGCGCATCTCCGCGGCAGCCTTGTTCGTGAAGGTGATCGCGAGGATCTGGCCTGCCCGCGCGCGGCGCGTGGCGAGCAGGTAGGCGATGCGGTGGGCCAGGACGCGGGTCTTGCCCGAGCCTGCGCCAGCGACGATGAGCAACGGGCCGCCGTGGTGCATCACGGCCTCGCGCTGCTCGGGGTTGAGGCCGACGAGCAGCTCGTCGGCCTCGGCCTGCCGGCGCTCGTCGTCGGCCGCGCGGCGGGCGTCCTCCTCGCGGCGCTCCTCGGTGCGGGCGTCGACCTCGTCGGCGCCGTCCTCTGTGCCGTCACCGCGGGGCGGGACGACGCGCGGGAGGCCCGACGGATCGCGCCGCTGGGTGTGCTGGGCGCCCCCCGGCGTGGCGCGGCGCGCGCCCTCGGGCAGGGGCAGGGCGAGGTTCTCGAAGAGCGACGTCATGGCCCCACCAGGGTAGGCGCCGCTACCGACACGTGGGTGCGTCGGCGACGTGATGTGGACAGCGGGTCGCCGTCAGGCGAGCGCGACGCCCACGAGCCAGGCCGCGGTCGCGACGAGCGCACCGGCGAGCTCGACCACGATCGTGATACCGGTCGCCTGCAGCGCCACGACGGTCGCCCGCCACGCGCCGCGCGGCTCGCGCAGGCGAACCCACTCGGCGCCGTACGTCCCGGCCAGGAAGCCGACGAACAGCCCGACGACCGGGATGACGAAGAACCCGACCACCCCGGCGACTCCGCCCCAGATGACCGCCGACGGGGGCACTCCCCCGCGCGCCAGGTGCCGGCCCGCCAGCAGGTACTTCACGACCGCTGCTGCGGCCGTCGCGAGCACCGCCACGGCGACGACCGTCCAGCCCGTCGCGCCGCCGACCACGACGCCCCACAGGAGCACGGCGCCGAGCACGAGGAACGCCCCGGGCAGCACCTGGACGACGACGCCGAACAGCCCGACGAGGATCACGAGCCCGACGAGGAGCTCGCCGGCCCCGCTCACGCGAGCACCCCCGGCGCGCCGATCAGCGCCAGAAGACCGCGACCGCGACGTTGACCGCGGTCAACCCCGCGATGGCGCCCAGGTACCCCGTGGTGACCTTGCGCGGCTTGCGCACGCCGTAGACGACCAGCGCCGTCACGACCAGGGCGATCACCAGCTTGACGGCGACCTTGGCGTTGTCCGGGTCCCGCAGGTCGTCGCTCGCCGAGGCGAGACCGACCATGAGGATGCCCGTCAGGAGTGCGGTGAGGATGCCGTGCAGGACGCCCTTCGGGATCTTCGCCGAGCGCAGGTTGACCAGCACCCCGCCGAGCACGATCGCCCAGCCGAGCAGGTGGAGCACCAGGAGCAGGTGGTAGAGGAATTCCATGCCCGCACCCTAGTCGATGATCTGACGTCGCGTCAGAACGACTCACAGCAGGCGCCGCGCCGCGGCCCACCGCGTGAGCTCGTGCCGGCTCGAGAGCTGCAGCTTGCGGAGCACGGCCGAGACGTGGGTCTCGACGGTCTTGATCGAGATGAACAGCTCGGTGGCGACCTCGCGGTAGGAGAAGCCGCGGGCGATGAGCCGCATGACCTCGCGCTCGCGTGCGGAGAGTCGGTCGAGCTCGTCGTCGCCGGTCGCGACGTCCCCCGCGGCCGCCCCGAACGCGTCGAGCACGAACCCCGCCAGGCGGGGCGAGAACACCGCGTCGCCGCCGGCCACCCGGCGCACCGCGTCGGACAGGGCGGGACCGTCGATCGCCTTCGTCACATAGCCGCGCGCGCCGGCCCGGATGACCGCGACGACGTCCTCGGACGCGTCGGACACCGACAGCGCGAGGAACCGCGTCGAGCCCAGCAGGTCGGCGCACGAGCGGATCACCTCGGCGCCACCGCCGCCGTCGCCGCCGGGCAGGTGCACGTCGAGGAGCACCACGGGGGGCTGCAGCTCGCGCACGAGCGCGATCGCCGAGTCGACCGTGTCCGCCTCGCCGATCACCAGGACGCGGTCGTCGAGCGACGCCTTCACGCCCGTGCGGAACATGTGGTGGTCGTCGACGAGCACCACCTCGACGGGCTCGGGCTCGGTCATGCGTGGTCCTCTCGTGCGTCGGCCGGCGCTGCGCCGGGCACGGAACCCTCGGGCACCGCGCCCTCATCATGGCCGGGTTCCTCGCCGACGGGCACCGTGAGGTGCACCTCGGTGCCGCGTCCGGGCCGGCAGTCGACGGTCGCCTCGCCGCCCCGCCGCCGCACGCGCCCGATGATCGACTCGCGCACCCCGAACCGGTCGGGACCCACCGCGTCGAGGTCGAACCCGTCGCCGTGGTCGCGCACGAAGACCTCCACCATGCGCGGGCCGACCTCGAGGTAGAGCGACACCGGCGGGCGGCCGTGCACGACCGCGTTGACCAGCGCCTCGCGCGTGGCCTGCAGCAACGCCTCGGTCGAGGCGTCGGGGACGTGGTCGCCGACCACGACGGTCTCGATCGCGACGGGGTCACCGCTCGGCCCGGATCGCGAGTCCTCGACCTCGGCGACGATCCCGCGCAGGGCCGCGGCGACAGATGTACCAGGAGCTGGCCTGTCGTCGTACAACCACTCGCGGAGCTCGCGCTCCTGCGCGCGGGCCATGCGTGCGACCTCGGCCGGGTCGTCCGCGCGCGAGCGGATCAGGGCGAGCGTCTGCAGCACCGAGTCGTGCAGGTGGGCGGCGATGTCCGCGCGCTCGGACTCGCGTGCACGCGCGGCCCGCTCGTCGCCCAGCTCTCGCACGAGCCGCAGCCACCAGGGCGTCAGGACGAGCGCGACGCCGCCGAGCACGGCGATCGAGGCGACGATCGACTGCACGAGCGCCGCGGGCTCGACGCCCTCGCCGTTGGCCTGCGAGACGAGGAGCAGGACCCCGACACCCGCCAGGATCATGCCGCCGAGCAACCGCAGCACCGAGACGGGCGTGCGGCCGCCGGCACGCCTGCGCAGCCGACCGCGCTGCACGGCGTCGAGCTGGCTCCACGCGAGGCCGAGGCCCGCGAGCACGATGAGCGACGGCAGCACCCAGTCGAGCTGGACGCGGTCGCTCCGCACGGCGATCAGGACCACGGCGACCAGCACGAGCAGCGCGCCGACCGCCACGTCGGTCACGGGCCAACGCCGACCGTCGTCGTCCGTGCCCTGCGGCCGGGCCAGCCGCGCCAGCGCCGGCGGACGGGCCTGGGCCGCGGCGTCAGCGGGATCGCCGACGGGCACGGTCAACCACCAGAACGCGTACAGCAGGATCCCGACTCCGCCGAACGGTGCCGTCAGAGCGAACGCCAGGCGGACCCACACCACCGGGACGTTCAGGTGCGCGGCGAGCCCGACCGCGACGCCCGCGAGCCACCGGCCACGCTCGGGCCGGCGCAGCGGCAACCGGGCCGTGGGCGCGGCGAGGGTCGGTGTGCTCACGGAGAGATCGTCACACGTCGCGCGGCCGTGCAGGCCGGATCCGGGCGAGGATCAGGGGTCCGCCGCCCGGGTTCCGGGGGTGGTTCAGGGTCGAGTCAGGGTGGCACCCGATTCCGGGGCGCCGCGGCCCGGGTCAGGATCGAGCCATGGACATGCACGCACCCGGCGACGACACCGCCGGCACCCCAGCGCCAGGTGGACCCGGCGCCTCGTCGGGCACCTCATCAGGCACAGCCTCGGACCCGAGCCCCACGCCCGGCTCCGGCTTCTTCGGCGCGGTGCGCCGACTCGACGTCCAGCGCGCCGACGACCGCTGGATCGGCGGCGTGTGCGCGGGCCTGGCGAACCGCACCGGCCTCGACCCGCTCGTGTGGCGCGGCATCTTCGCGGCTTCGCTCCTGATCGGCGGCCTCGGACTCGTGCTGTACGGCATCGCCTGGGCCCTGCTGCCCGAGCGGCGCGACGGCCGCATCCACCTGGAGGAGCTCTTCGCCGGTCGATTCGACGTCGCGGTCCTGGGCGCACTCGCGTTCACCGTGATCGGGTTCGGCCGCGGCGGCGGCGTCTTCTCCCTGTGGTTCTGGGGTGGCGAGCCCGGCTGGGTCTCCGGGTTCTTCGACTGGATCGCCGGGCTGCTCTGGCTCGGCTTCGTCGCCGCGGTGGTCGTCGTGATCGTCATGGCGCTGAACCGGCGCGAGTCTCGTCGGCCGCCCGTCCCGCCCGGCCCCTACGGACCATACGGCCCGTACCCGGCGCGCCCGGCCACGCCCGCGGCGCAGTACCCCACGCGCCAGGCGTCCTCCCCGGGCGCCCACCACGGCACGACCTCCCACGGCGCGACCGCCGCTCCCGGCACGAGCGCCTACCCGAGCGCGACGCCGTACCCGAGCGCGACCGCCTACCCCGGTGCAACCCCCTATCCCGGTGCTACCGGGTACCCCGGCCCGTCCGCCTACCCGACGGCCTTTCCGGCCACCGCGCAGGCCCAGCCCGTCCCCGCGCCGCCCGCTCGTCCCGCCAAGCCGGCCAAGCCGCACACACCCGGCCCGGGGGTCGCGACCGTCGGCATCGTCGTCGCGCTGAGCCTCATCGGCCTCGCCGTGCTGCTCGCGACCGACCGCACCGACAGCTTCACCGGACCGGTCGCGCTGACGGCCGTCGGGATCGCCGTGGTCCTGGCCGGGCTCGGCATCGTCGTCTCGGGATTCCGGGGGCGGTCGAGCGGGTTTCTGGGCTTCCTCGCGATCGTCGGCATCGTCGTCGCCCTGCCGCTGGGCGCCGTCAACACCTCGCAGTGGGACTGGAACGACGACGGCGTACACCGGTTCGCCGGTGACGTCGACCTCACGGTCACGAGCCGGAGCGAGGCCGCGGACGGGTACGCGCTCGGCTTCGGGCAGGCGAACCTCGACCTCAGCGGGCTCCCCGTCACCGACGAGCTGCTCGAGGTGCCCATCGCGGTGGGCGCGGGCGACGTGACCGTCGTCGTGCCGCGCGACGTCGCCGTGACCGCCGACGTGCGGCTGCGCGCCGGCCAGATCACCTGGGACGTCGACGACACCGCGCAGCACGTCGACGGCGTCTCGTCCGACACCCGCACCTTCACCGACGACGCCTCCCGCGCCGGATCTGCGCAGCTCGACCTGCAGATCAGCGTCGGCGCCGGCAACGTCACCGTCATCCGGGAGAACTCATGAGCACCGTCACGCCCGACGAGCCGCGCGACCCGCGCGCCGACGCCGACACCGAGCTGGTTCCCGCGGTGGCGCCCGACGAGGTGGCTGAGGAGGCGGAGGTGGCTGAGGTCGACGAGTCCGACGACGCCGCCACCCAGGTGCTGCCCGAGGTCTCCGCCGACGACGCGCCCCAGACGGCGGTCCTGCCGGTGGCGACGTCCGACACGCAGGTCCTGCCGGCCGCAGCCGACGAGGCCGACGACATCACGCCCGCTGCCGAGGGCACGGACGCCGACGGGCCGGTCGACGAGGCTGTCCTCGCTCCCGCCGCCGCGTTCGCGGCCGGCGCCGCCACGACCGAGGCACCGCGCGTCCCCCTGGAGAAGCCGGCGGGCGTCCCGATGGACAAGGCGCCGCGCCCTTCCGAGCCCGTCCGGCCCACCGAGCCCGTCCGGCCCACCGAGCCGACCCGCCCGGCGACCGCATGGGCCGAGACGCCGGCCGCCGCGCCCGCTCGTCGCCGGCTGCGCGTCAGCACGGTCGTGTGGGGGCTGATGCTCGTCGCGGCGGGCGTGTGGATCCTTGCGTGGGCGTCCGGGGCACGCATCGACGTGCAGCTGGCGCTCATCGTCCTGCTCGCGGCTGGAGGGGCCGCGTTGCTGGTCGGGTCGATCGTCTCGGGTGCCCGGCACTCGAGGCGCTGAGACCGACGAACGCGAAGCGGCGATCGTCCCCGGGGTGGGGGCGATCGCCGCTTCGTCGTTGGTGCCGAGCGGACCGACCTCAGATCGAGTGCGAGGACGGCGGCTCGTCGGTCGGGGCGCGGTGGCTCGTGCGCGGCGGCGCGTCGGACGCGGGTGCGTCGTCGGCCGGGCCGTCGAGCGGGGTCGTCGCGGGGGCTTCGGCGACCGGATCGTCGGCCGCGGGCTTCTCGGCCACCGGCTCGTCGACCACGGGCTTCTCGACCACGGGCTTCTCGACCACGGGCTTCTCGACCACGGGCTCAGCGGCGACCGGCTCGGGTGCGGGCGGGACGGGCGCCACGACCGGGTCCGGCGCGGCCACGGGCTCGGGAGCCGGCGGCACGGGCGGGGCCTGCGGCGGAGCGACCGGCGGGGCGGTGGGAGCAGCGGCAGCCGCAGCGACGGGCGCGGCGGCGGCCGGGGCGACCACCGGGTCCGGCGCCGGGTACGGGTTGGTCACCGCGGCGGCCTGGCCGTCGATGCCCGCGAGGCGCGAGCCGGTCTTGCGGAGCGCGAAGCCGATGAACAGCAGGATGACACCGATGCCGACGACCAGGAGCGCGACGCCGAAGGCCACGACCGACGTGAACAGCGACGCACGCAGGAACGAGGCCGTCATGACGGTGTCCCGGTTCGGGTCGTCCTGCGGCAGCTCGGCGTAGGTCTTGCCACCACCGATTTCGAGGGCGTGCTGGTCGATCACGTCGGCCTGGACCCAGGCCTCCCACGGGGTGTCGACGAGCTGGCCGGCGAAGTAGTCGGCGTCGTCGGACACGGTGATCTTCTCCGCTCCGAGGTTCGTCGTCACCGCCCCCCAGGTGCCGGCTCCCGCCACGACGAAGATGATCCCGAAGATGATCGTCAGCAGGCCGATGCCCTTGACGCCTCCGGACTTGCCCGAGCTCTTTGCCATGTCCCCGGTTCCCCTTCCGTACCCCGAAAGTGCGAGCCCGAAACGGCGGGCCCGGGCAGGCCCCCGTCGGCCCGCACGTCGTGCGTTCGTGCAGGTCGACTGTATCGACAGACCTGCACGTCGCGTCACCTATCGGGCAAAGCAGACTCGGCGCGTCCGGCGCGGCCGGGGGGTCAGCGCTCTGCGGACTCGATGCGCGCGAGCGCCTGCGCGTGCGCCTTGCGCTCGAGGATGAACGACATGACGGGCACGACGCCGGCGGCCGCGAGCGTCACGAGGCGACCCAGGCGCCACCGCATCGTCGACCAGAGGTTGACCACGGTGACGAGGTAGACGACGTAGATCCAGCCGTGCGCGAACGCGACCCAGTTGCCGATCACGGGCTTCGCGTGGCCCTCGGCGTCGTAGCCGTTGACGTGCAGCCCGTACTTGAGGATCAGCTCGAGGCACAGCAGGAGCAGCATCGAGCCGGTGATCCACGCCATCACGCGGTAACGCAGCAGCGCGCCGCGAGCCTTGCGGGCCCATTCGGCGTCGGGCGCACCGTTCCTCGTGGTGGCGGCCGGCTCGGGGGCGGTGGTGGGTGTCTCGCTCACGGGAACGATTGTGCCCCGGCTTCCTGGGGACCGACGCCCGTCACCGACGTGACATCACTCCCACTCGATGGTGCCCGGCGGCTTGCTCGTGACGTCGAGCACCACCCGGTTGACCTCGGGCACCTCGTTGGTGATGCGCGTGGAGATCACCGCGAGCACGTCGTACGGCAGGCGGGTCCAGTCGGCGGTCATCGCGTCCTCGGACGAGACCGGCCGCAGCACGACCGGGTGGCCGTAGGTGCGGCCGTCGCCCTGCACACCCACCGAGCGCACGTCCGCGAGCAGCACGACCGGGCACTGCCAGATGTCGCGGTCCAGGCCGGCACGCGTGAGCTCCTCGCGGGCGATGACGTCCGCCGCACGCAGGATGTCGAGCCGCTCGGCGGTGACCTCGCCGATGATGCGGATGCCCAGGCCGGGGCCGGGGAACGGCTGACGCCAGACGATGGCCTCGGGGACGCCGAGCTCGAGACCGACCGCGCGCACCTCGTCCTTGAACAGGGTCCGCAGCGGCTCGACGAGCTGGAACTGCAGGTCGTCCGGCAGGCCGCCCACGTTGTGGTGCGACTTGATGTTCGCCGCGCCCTCGCCGCCGCCGGACTCGACGACGTCGGGGTAGAGCGTGCCCTGGACGAGGAACTCGACCGACTCGTCGCTGCCCTCGACGATCTCGCGCGCCGCGTCCTCGAACACGCGGATGAACTCGCGGCCGATGATCTTGCGCTTGGTCTCGGGGTCGGTGTGGCCCGCGAGCGCGCGCAGGAACCTGTCCTTCGCGTCGACCACCACGAGCTGCACGCCCGTCGCGGCGACGAAGTCCTTCTCGACCTGCTCGGCCTCGCCGGAGCGCAGCAGGCCGTGGTCGACGAAGACGCAGGTCAGCTGGTCACCGACGGCCTTCTGCACGAGCGCCGCGGCGACCGAGGAGTCGACGCCGCCGGACAGCCCGCAGACAACGCGCGCGGAGCCGACCTGGGCGCGGATGCGTTCGACCTGCTCGGCGACCACGTTGCCGGGGTTCCAGTCGGGTGCCAGGCCGGCGCCCTCGTAGAGGAAGTTCTCGAGCGCCTTCTGCCCCAGGGGCGAGTGCTTGACCTCGGGGTGCCACTGCACGCCGAACAGGCGACGCGTCCGGTCCTCGAACGCCGCGACCGGCGAGCCGGACGACGTCGCGAGCACCTCGAAGCCCTCGGGCGCGGCGTGCACCGCGTCGCCGTGGCTCATCCAGACGGTCTGCGCGTCGGGGCTGCCTGCGAGCACGGTGCCCGCCTGCGTGACCTCGACGGCCGTGCCGCCGTACTCGCGCTGGCCGGTCTGCGCGACGATCCCGCCGAGCGCCGCGGCCATCGCCTGGAAGCCGTAGCAGATGCCCAGCACGGGCACCCCGGCCTCGAACAGGGCCGGGTCGACGAACGGCGCACCCGCGGCGTAGACCGAGGACGGCCCGCCGGACAGGATGATCGCGGCCGGGTCCTTGGCCAGCAGGTCCGCCACGGAAGCCGTGTGGGGGACGATCTCGGAGTACACGTTCGCCTCGCGCACGCGGCGTGCGATGAGCTGGGCGTACTGGGCGCCGAAGTCGACGACGAGCACCGGTCGGTGCGCGGGAGGGGGCGTCTGCGTCACGCTCCCAGGGTAGTCGGACGACGAGGCCGTCCGACCCGCCCGTCCACGGCCCGCGGCCGGGCCCCGCTCCGGAGAAAACGATTCGAGGGTGTCGGTACCGGCACGTAACGTTGCCGCTCGTGAGATCCCTCCCCCTCGACGACCCCGGCACCCCGCCGCTGTCCGGTCCTGTCCGCTACCTGTGGTGGCTGGCGTGCCGGCAGTGGGGCATCCTGCTGGTCGCGGTGCTGCTGGGGGTCGTGCTGTTCGCCTGCCAGGCGTTCCTGCCCCTGCTCACCGGCCACGCCATCGACTCGGGCCTCAGCCACGGCTTCGGTCCGGACCTGTGGCGCGCGGCCGGGCTGCTCGGCGCGCTGGGTCTGGTCAGCGCCGCGGCGGGCGCGATCGGCCACCGCTACGACATCGCCAACTGGCTGCGTGCCTCGTTCACGTCCTCCCAGCTCGTCGGGCGCACGGTGTCCCGCTCGGGCCACGCGATCACGGCCGAGCTGCCCACGGGCGAGGTCGTGTCCGCGGTCGCGAACGACGCGCTGCGCGTCGGCGAGCTGTACGCGGTGCTGGCCCGCTTCGTCGGCAGCATCGTCGCGTACGCCATCGCCGCGGTCCTCATGCTGCGCGTCTCGGTCCCGCTGGGCATGGTCGTCGTGCTGGGTCTGCCCGCGGTCGCCGTGTCGCTCGGCCTGATCGTGCGCCCGCTGCAGCGGCGCCAGGTCGCGCAGCGCGAGGCCTCGGGCCGCCTGACGACCCTGGGGTCGGACACGGTCTCGGGCCTGCGGATCCTGCGCGGCATCGGCGGCGAGGGTGTGTTCAACGCGCGCTACCGCGAGCAGTCGCAGCTCGTCCGGGCGCGCGGCGTCGAGGTCGCGGGCACGCAGTCGTGGCTGGACGCGCTGCAGGTGCTGCTGCCCGGTGCGTTCGTCGTCGTGCTCGTCTGGCTCGGCGCGCACATGGCCGTCGACGGCACGATCACGCCGGGCCAGCTGGTCTCCACCTACGGGTACGCGGCGTTCCTCAGCTGGCCCGTGCAGAACGCCACGATGATGGTGCAGTCCGCCACCCGCGCGCACGTCGGCGCGGGGAAGGTCGTCGGGGTGCTCCGCGTCGTCCCCTCGACGGGCGCGACGCCGGGCTCGGCCGCGATGCCGGCGCCGGGAGCACCGCTGGTCGACGAGACGAGCGGCGTGCGCCTCGAGGACGGCCGGCTCGTGGCGCTCGTCTCGGCGGACCCCGACGAGTCGGCAGCCATCGCGACCCGGCTCGGCCGGTTCGACGACGAGGCGGAGGCCGGCACGCCGGTCACCCTCGGCGGCGTCCGGCTCTCGGACCTCGACAAGGCCGCGGTGCGCGAGCGCGTGGTCGTCGCCGAGGCGACCCCGCACCTGTTCTCGGGCACGCTCGGTGCCGAGCTCGACGTGCACGGCCCCGGCGACGAGGAGCGGCTGCTGGCCGCGATCGCGCTGGCGGACGCGCACGACGTCGTGGACTCGACGCCGGACGGCCTCGCGGGCGAGCTGCCCGAGAAGGGCCGCTCGCTCTCGGGCGGCCAGCGCCAGCGGGTCGCCCTGGCGCGGGCCCTGCTGCTCGAGCCGGAGATCCTCGTGCTCGTCGAGCCCACCTCGGCCGTCGACGCGCACACCGAGGCCCGGATCGCGTCGCGCCTGGTCGAGGCGCGCGGCGGGCGCACCACGCTCGTGGTGACCGCCTCACCGCTCGTGCTCGACCACGTCGACGAGGTGCAGTTCGTCCAGGACGGCACCGTCGTGGCGCGCGGCTCGCACGCCGAGCTGCTGGGCGCGTCCGACGTCTGGGCGGCGGCCTACCACCGCGTGGTGGGACGCAGCATGGACGAGGACACCCCGGCCGACGGCGTCCCCGCCGTCAGCACCGACGAGGACCCCATCGCCGACGAGGCGTTCGACGCACTGCTCGAGAAGCAGTCCGCAGACAGGACAGGAGGACGGCCGTGAAGCTCCCCATCGCGAGCTCCGCGCAGGTGCGCGCCTACGCGGGCCGCCTCTTCCGCGTGCACCGGGCACCCCTGAGCAAGATCGCCGTGCTGCACACGCTCGCGGCGATCGCGGGCCTGACCGGCCCGTGGCTCATGGGTCGGCTCGTCGACGCCGTCGCCGACGGCACGACGACCGGCTACATCAACACGCTCATCGCGATCGGCGCGGGTGCCGTGCTCGCGCAGACCGTGCTCATCCGGTTCGCGCAGCGGTCCTCGATGGTGTTCGGCGAGAAGGTCTTCGCCGAGCTCCGCGAGGAGTTCATCGAGACGGTCACGTCGCTGCCGCTGTCGACCGTCGAGCGCGCCGGCACGGGCGACCTGGTGGCGCGCACGACGAACGACGTCAACCGGCTGCAGCACGCGGTGCGGTTCGGCGTCCCGCGCATCATCGTCGCGGTCGTCACGGTCACGCTCACGGTCGTCGCGAGCCTGATCATGTCGCCGCTCGTGGCCGTGGCGATGTTCGTCGGCGTCCCCACGATGCTGATGATCGTGCGCTGGTACCTGCGCCGCGCGACTCCCGCCTACCAGCGCGAGTCCGCCGCCTACGCGGCGCTCAACGGGACGATCACCGAGTCGGTCGAGGGTGCCCGCACGGTCGACGCCCTGCGGTTGGGCACGCGCCGCATGGGGCGCGTCAACGCGGACCTGCGCGAGGCGTTCGAGGCCGAGAAGGTCACGCTCAACCTGCGCACCGCGCTGTTCCCGGGCGTCGACCTGGCCTTCGTGCTCGCACCCGTCGCGGTCCTCCTCTGGGGCGGCTACCTCGCGTCCAACGGGTACGTCAGCCTGGGCGCGGTCACCACGATCGTGCTCTACACGTACCAGGTGACCGGTCCGGTGTGGGAGCTAATCTTCTGGGTCGACGAGATCCAGGTGGCGACCACCTCGCTGGCCCGGATCGTGGGCGTGCAGCTGGTCGACACCGACCGCGTCGAGCGGCCCGGCACGCCGCAGGACGAGGACATCGCCGCACGGGACCTGACCTACGCCTACCGCGAGGGCCACAACGTGCTGCACGGCATCGACCTCGACCTCACGGCAGGCGAGCGCCTCGCGGTCGTCGGGCCGTCCGGCGCGGGCAAGTCCACGCTCGGTCGCATGCTCGCCGGCATCCACCCGCCCACGGGCGGAACGGTGCGCGTCGGCGGCGTACCGCTCATCGACCTGCCCTTGGAGAAGTTGCGTGGGCACGTGGCGCTGGTGACCCAGGAGCACCACGTGTTCGTCGGGACTGTCGCGGACAACCTGCGGCTCGCGGACGCGAACGCCGACGAGGAGGCGCTGCGGCGCGCGCTCGAGGCGGTCGACGCGTGGGGCTGGGTCGCGGCGCTGCCCGACGGGCTCGGCACGGAGGTCGGCTCGGGTGGGTTCGCGCTCACGCCGGCCCAGGCGCAGCAGATCGCGCTGGCCCGCCTCGTGCTGCTCGACCCCCACACGCTCGTGCTCGACGAGGCCACGTCGCTGCTCGACCCGCGGGCCGCGCGGCACCTCGAGCGCTCGCTCAACGGCGTGCTCGCCGGCCGCACGGTCGTCGCGATCGCCCACCGCCTGCACACCGCGCACGACGCGGACCGGGTGGCGGTCGTCGACGGCGGCCGCATCACGGAGATCGGCCCGCACGACGAGCTGGTCGCCGCGGGTGGCGACTACGCCGCGCTGTGGCACAGCTGGCAGCACGAGTAGACCGCAGTGAGCACGTGGTGAGCGGCGCGCTGAGCGGCCCCGTCGTCCTGCGTGGGGGCGTCGTCATCCCCGACGACGCCCTCACGTGGCGCTTCTCGCGGTCCAGCGGGCCGGGCGGTCAGTCGGTCAACACCACCGACTCGCGCGCGGAGCTCTCGGTCGACCTCGACGGGTTCACCTGGTCGAGCGAGCCGCAGCGCGAGCGCGTGCTCGAACGGCTGGCGGGACGGCTGCGCGGAGAGATCCTCACGGTGACCGCCTCCGAGTACCGCTCGCAGCTGCGCAACCGCGAAGCCGCGCTCGCGCGCATCACGGCCCTGCTCGACGAGGCCCTCGCTCCCCCGGGGCCGCCACGCCGTGCCGCGAAGCCCAGCCGCGGGTCGCGCGAGCGACGCAAGGCGGGCGAGCAGCAGCGCCGCGCGATCAAGCAGCTGCGCCGACGACCTCCGGAGCGCTGACCACCGGGTAGCCGAGCCGGCGCAGCCCGCGCCGGTCGTAGAACCGCGCGGCGACCAGGCCGCCGACGACCGCGAGCGCGGTGCCGAGCGCGATCATCGACCAGCTGCGCGAGAGCGCGCCGGTCGCCTGCGCGTCGAAGTAGAGGATCGAGCGCACGCCGTCGGACAGCTGCCGCATGGGCTCGAACGTGGCGAGGAAGCGGTAGAACGAGGGCAGCGCCTCGAGCGGCACGGTCGCGCCCGACGAGGGCAGCGCGAGCACGATGAACACAAACATCGAGACCAGCTGCCCGAGGCCCCCGAACACCACGTTGATGGCGTGCACGCCGAGCGCCACGGCGGCCGACGCGCAGACCGAGAACGCGTAGAGCAGCGGCAGGTGACCGGCGTCCATGCCGAGCAGCGTGATCGTCGCGAACATGACGATCGCCGAGGTCACCAGCGCGAGCACCACGGAGATCGCCGACTTCACCAGGAACGTCTGCGCGCGGCTGATCGGCGCCGCGGCACGGCGGGAGTGGAACGGGCCGTACTCGGTGTCGGCGTACCCGAGCGCGCCGTCGACAGCGGTGCTCACCACGGTCGCGCCGATGAACCCGGCCAGCACGAGCAGCAGCGTGAAGTAGAAGGCGCTCAGCCCCGTGCCCGAGTGCGGGCCGAGCTGGTGCCCGGGCTCGACCACGACCGCCACCGGGTCCGCCAGGAGCAGCGCGGTCGCGTTAGCGGTCGGCGCGTCGCCGGACGAGGCCTGCGCGGTGAGCTGCTTGCCGACCTGCGACGAGGCCGCGTGCGCCGCGGTCTGGGCCGCGGTCGAGGCGAACGACGAACCGAGGCTGCCCGCGCCCTGGTTCGTGAGGACGGTGATCGTCGGGCGCACCGGATCGGCGGTCGCGGTGCCGAGCGCGGCGATCGAGGCCGTGAAGCCGGCCGGGATCTCCAGCGCGCCGAACACCTCGTCGCGGGAGAGTGCGGCGCGGGCCTCGGAGGCCGTCATGACGCGCCAGTCGACCGCGGCGTCGTCGTCGGCCGTGATCGCCTGGACGACCTGGTCGCCGACGTTCGTCTGCTTGCCGCCCACGTCCGCACCCTCGTCGGAGGTCACGAGCGCGACGGGCAGGTTCGACAGGTCGGTCTGCGGGTTGAGGATGCCGCCCATGTAGAGCAGCGAGAGCAGCAGCGCGACGACCGCGACGACCCCGGTGGGCAGCGCCCAGGTCTTCGGGTCGCGCAGCACGTGCACGGCCCGGAGCGCCTGGGCGTGCCGGGGGGCGTGGTGCGTGGTGGGCACAAGGGTCTCCAAGACGTTGGACGAGAGCGGGTCAGGCGGAGCGGGGCGGGACCGCGGCGATCGCGGTGTGCAGGATCGCGAAGACCTGCTCGATGACCTCGGGCAGGTCGGGGGCGTCGCCGGCGATCCAGGCGCGGCCGGCCGTCGTCAGCCCCGAGGTGGCGACCCCGGCGAGCGTGGCCGGCCGCAGGTCGCGCGAGGCATCGACACCGAGCCGGAGCGCCGCGACACGCGCGGTCTCGTCCTGCGCCTGCGCGATGAGCTGCCGGAACGCGGCGCCGAGCGCCGGGTCGGCTGCGGTCAGCCGCAGGATCGCCTTGCTGCGCGGGCTGCGGTGCCAGGCCGGATGCTCGTCGTCGCGCATCCAGGTGCGCAGCGCAGCGACGTACGCCTCGACGAGCCCCTCGTCGGCCGGCCGGGCCTCGAGCATCGCGTTGACGCGCGCGAGGTCGCGGCGCAGGAAGTCGAGCGCCGCCTCCTCCTTGGTGCCGAAGTACCGGCTGAACGTGCGGCGCGAGACCTCGACCCGGTCGGTGACGTCCTCGATGCCGACGTTCTCCGGCCCGCGTTCGAGCAGCAGGTCGAGGGCGGCCTCCGCGAGCGCCTCCCGGGTACGGCGCGACCGCGGGTCGCTACGCGGTGCGGTGGGCTCGGTCATGCGGCTCACGCTACGCCTGCTTGTCCCAGTGGGACATTTGTCGCGCTGAGACATGAGTCACGGTCGTGCGGGACCAGCGGTACCGCTGGAGAGGTGCGGTCAGGCGGGGGCGGGAGGCGGGGTGGCCTCGTCGGGCAGGTCCTCGTCGTCCTCGTCGCTGCCGTCGCCCCGGGCCTCGTCGCGCACCAGGCGCAGCCACAGCAGCACCGCGAACGTCCCGAAGATCCACCACTGCGCGGCGTACGCGAGGTTCTGGATGTTCAGCCCCTCGCCCGGCTTGGTCGGGATGCCGAGCAGCGCGAGGTCAGCGGACTGCGCGGGGTCGGACGACGAGAGCACCAGGTATCCGGTCCAGATGGGGCCCCCCCACGTCCCGACCAGCTCGGCGGAGCTGATCGCGTCGGTGCGGCCGTCGGCCACGCCCGAGCCGGCCTGCTCCGACGCCTGCAGGAACCCTTCGACGGCCACGGTGCCGGCCGGCGGGTCGTCGGCGGCACCGGGCTGAGCGACCCAGCCGCGCACCACGGGGAGCACGCCGTCGGACGTGCGCAACGGCGTCAGCACGAGGTAACCCGTGCGGCCGTCCAACGCGCGGTCCGGGACCAGGAGCTGCTCGTCGGCCTCGTACGCGCCGGTCACGCTCACCTTGCGGCCGACGTCGTCGCCCTCGAAAGCCGTCTGCGGCGCGAGGACGTCGAGGATCGGGACCGGAGGGGCGGCGAGCTGCTCGGCCACGTGCCGCTCCTGGGCACCCGCGCCGCGGATCTGCGCGCGGTCGAGCTGCCACACGCCCAGGCGCCCGCACGCGTACGCGGCGCCGAGCAGGAGGAGGAGCAGGACGATCATGCGCGGCCGGACGGCGGCCCGGAGCATCGTCGTCGGCGGCCTGCGCGCGGCCTGCGCCCAGGGGTCCTGCGCGGGTGCCGCCTCGTCGGGCCGGACCTCCGCATCGGCAGGCTCCGCCGCGGGCGCGGCGACGGGGGTCGGGTCAGGCACGATCCACGGTAACCCGCGGCGCCCGGCGGACGAGCATCGCCCGCGGGGATCACGCCGCTGACCTGCGCGACGACGCCGAGGTGTGTCCGATCGTTCATCGACGCCCCGCTGCATTCCCGCCCCGAGTGCGGTTGTATGGCTAGTGCGTGCCATGACGGACGCGGGCCCGTGGGACGGAGGTCCCAGCCCGTGCCCAGTGCGCGCGGTTGGCTTGCATCGGGCCGGCGGGGCGAACCCGTCGGATGACCACGGGGAGCACGCATGAGCACGACGACGTCCGCGGCAACGACCTGGCGCGCAGGGAGCGGGGGGCCGGTCGACCCCGACACCCTGGCGCGCATCGACAAGTGGTGGCGGGCGGCGAACTACCTGTCGGTCGGCCAGATCTACCTGCTCGCCAACCCGCTGCTGCGGGAGCCACTCACTCGCGACCACGTCAAGCCGCGCCTGCTGGGCCACTGGGGCACCACGACGGGCCTGAACTTCCTCTACGCGCACCTCAACCGGGCCATCGCCGAGCGCCAGCAGTCGACGATCTACGTCACCGGGCCTGGCCACGGCGGCCCCGGCCTCGTCGCGAGCGCGTACCTCGACGGCACCTACTCCGAGTACTACTCGGACATCACCGAGGACTCCGAGGGCCTGCGCCGCCTGTTCCGCCAGTTCTCGTTCCCGGGCGGCATCCCGTCGCACGTCGCGCCCGAGACCCCCGGCTCGATCCACGAGGGCGGCGAGCTCGGCTACGCGCTGAGCCACGCCTACGGCGCCGCGTTCGACAACCCGGACCTGCTCGTCGCGACGATCGTCGGCGACGGCGAGGCCGAGACCGGACCGCTGGCCACGAGCTGGCACTCCAACAAGTTCGTCAACCCGGTGCACGACGGCGTCGTGCTGCCGATCCTGCACCTCAACGGGTACAAGATCGCCAACCCCACCGTCCTGGCGCGGATCGACGACGACGAGCTCGTCGACCTGATGAAGGGCTACGGGCACAAGCCGCACGTGTTCGTCGCGGGCTTCGACGACGAGTCGCACGAGAGCATCCACGGCCGGTTCGCGGCCCTGCTCGACGAGGCGCTCGATGAGATCGCCGCGATCAAGGCGCGTGCCGCCGACGGGGACGAGAGCCGTCCGCGCTGGCCCATGATCGTGTTCCGCACCCCCAAGGGCTGGACCGGGCCGGACTACATCGACGGCAAGAAGACCACGGGCTCGTGGCGCGCCCACCAGGTGCCGCTCGCCAACGCGCGGGACACCCCCGAGCACCTCGACGTGCTGCGGCAGTGGCTCGAGTCGTACGACATCAACGAGCTGTTCGACGAGGACGGGCACGTCATCGACGACGTCCGGGCGCTCGCCCCCGAGGGCGACCTGCGGATGAGCGCCAACCCGCACGCCAACGGCGGCCTGCTGCTCAAGGACCTGCGCCTGCCCGACTTCCGCGACTACGCGGTCGACGTCCCGGTGCCGGGCGGCTCGATGAGCGAGGCGCCGCGCGTGCTCGGCGAGTGGCTCACGGACGTCATCCGGCAGAACCCGGACAACTTCCGGATCTTCGGCCCCGACGAGACCGCGTCCAACCGCCTGCAGGCCGTCTTCGACGTCACCGACAAGCAGTGGAACGCGCAGTTCGAGGGCCCCGAGGTCGACGAGCACCTCGCCCGGGCCGGCCGCGTGCTGGAGATGCTCAGCGAGCACCAGTGCCAGGGCTGGCTCGAGGGATACCTGCTGACGGGCCGCCACGGCCTGTTCAACTGCTACGAGGCGTTCATCCACATCATCGACTCGATGTTCAACCAGCACGCCAAGTGGCTCAAGGTCACCAACGAGATCCCGTGGCGGCGCCCGATCGCCTCGCTGAACTACCTGCTGTCCAGCCACGTGTGGCGCCAGGACCACAACGGGTTCAGCCACCAGGACCCCGGCTTCGTCGACCACGTGGTGAACAAGAAGGCGGAGGTCGTCCGGGTCTACTTCCCGCCGGACGCGAACACGCTGCTGTCCACGTACGACCACTGCCTGCGCAGCCGGCAGTACGTGAACGTGGTGGTCAGCGGCAAGCAGCCGGCACCCAACTTCCTGACCATGGACCAGGCGATCGCGCACTGCACGCGTGGGCTGGGGATCTGGGACTGGGCCGGCACCGAGGTCGCGGGCGAGAAGCCCGACGTGGTCCTCGGCTGCGCGGGCGACGTCCCGACGCTCGAGGTGCTCGCCGCGGCCGACATCCTCAAGCGCGAGCTGCCCGACCTCAAGGTCCGCGTCGTCAACGTCGTCGACCTCATGCGGCTGCAGGACGAGCGGGAGCACCCGCACGGCCTGTCGGACCGCCAGTTCGACGGCCTGTTCCCGGCCGACAAGCCCGTGATCTTCGCCTACCACGGCTACCCGTGGCTCATCCACCGCCTCACCTACCGCCGCAACGGGCACGCGAACATCCACGTGCGCGGGTACAAGGAGGAGGGCACGACGACGACGCCGTTCGACATGGTCATGCTCAACGACCTCGACCGGTTCCACCTGGTCATCGACGTCATCGACCAGGTGCCGCACCTGGGCTCGGCGCAGGCTCCCCTGCGCCAGAAGATGGTCGACGCCCGCCTCGCCGCCCGCGAGTACACCCGTGTGCACGGCGACGACCTGCCCGAGGTGCGCGACTGGGTGTGGCCCGACGCGCAGGACCTGGCCGACTCCTCGCAGGTGCAGGCGACGATCTCGACCGGCGGCGACAACGAGTAGCGACGCGCGCGGGGGCCGCTCGTCGGCCCCC